>CAZCHH010000015.1:0-11500 GCA_964498585.1 uncultured Hyphomicrobiales bacterium | reverse complement strand
AGTTTGTATTTATTTGCATTTATTCTTTTACTCATCCGATGACTTCCCAGTCATCGGATGAGTTATAAAACTAATACTCTAACGGCAGCTTCAAGAGTTCGTCGTAGCGGTAAACGGGACCGTCTTTGCAAACGTAGTTGTTGCCAACCATACAATGCCCACATTTTCCGATACCGCACTTCATCCTGTTTTCGAGTGTAGTGAAAATCTGCTCGTGGTTAAAGCCGAGTTTCATCAAAATAGGAAGAGTAAGCTTAATCATAATTGGCGGGCCGCAAACGATTGCGATTGTGTCTTTGCTCGAAGGCGGATTCTTCTCTAAAATTGTAGGAACGAAACCAACTTCGCCCTTCCATTCAGGAGTATTACCACCGGGGTCAACAGTTTGAATCAAATTGATGTCTTTTCTGCTATCCCATTCTGCAAGCTCGTGTTTATATACCAAATCTTCAACAGTTCTTGCGCCATAAAGTACTGTAATGTCTTTATATTTATCCCGCCAATCCAGCGCATTCCAAATTACGCAGCGGAGAGGGGGAAGTGCAATACCACCAGTAATGAAAATGAGATTTTTACCAAACCAGCTTTCCATTGGGAAGGTATTTCCGTAAGGACCGCGGAAACCGATAATATTGCCTTCTTCGCAGTTTGCAAGAGCAGCCGTAACGCGTCCTACCTCGCGGAAAGTACATTCAATATAGCCCTTGCGTGTTGGAGAGGAAGCAATACAAAAAGTGCTTTCGCCTTCGCCAAAAACGGAATACTCGCCGAACTGCCCTGCCTTAAATGAAAACTTTGCTTCGTCTTCGGGATTAACGAATTTCAGCTTAAAAGTCTTGATTTGCGGTGCTTCGTAAGTAACCTTTTCAATTCTCATTTGATACGGAATATACATATTTTTTGCTTCCATTTATGCCTCCTCAACAGAAATAAGGTGTTCGATAATGCTCATACCGGCAGGGCAAACCCTAATGCATCTTCCACAGCCGACGCAACTTATTGTGTTCATATTCTCAACAGAATAATTGAATTTGTGCATTACCCTGTTTCGCCAGCGATTGCTTTGGACTCCGCGTGGATTGTGTCCAGATGCGTGAATAGTAAATTGCCCGAAAGCACAGGAATCCCAGCAACGCAGACGAGTACCGCCTTTTGGATTGCATTCGTCCTGAATATCGAAGCAGGAACAAGTTGGACATACGTAAGCACAAGCTCCGCAACCAATGCAGGCAAGCGATTGGTCAAGCCAAATATTCGTTTCAAATACCGTAGGAATTTTTGGTGTTAAATTTTTCAATTCAAACCTAACTGGCACTTTCGCAAGCTGCTCTACTTTATTCATTTCCTTTGAATCGGCAAACAAATCAGGGAAAGAATCAACTAACTTTTTCCCTTTATCAGTAACAACTTCTACGTAATAAGAGCCATTGCTCATATCTGTAAAGCAAAGGTCACTGCCCTTGGTTTCAGCCGGACTTGAGCCAACGGAAGTGCAGAAGCAGTCATTATCGAATTTCTTGCAGGCAAGTGTGATGAATGTAGTATTGTTTTTGCGGTCTTGAAGCAGCTTATCTGGATTTTCTTTTAGGAAAAAGTCAGAAAGATAATCAAGGGCAATACCATCGCAGGGACGCATACCAAACACGACTACTTCGTCTTTCAATTCCGGTTCTTTGATTGAATAGCTATCATCTTGATTTTTATATGTGAGCAATTCTTCAACTCTTGGAAACAGCACTGATTTTGGAGAAAGAGCAGTTTGCACATAATCGAAAGTAATTTGGTCGAAGGAATCGAAAGTTGAAAAGAAAGTTTTATTTCCTTTTTTCCTCGGGGCTAATACTGTTTTACCGGCTTTTTTAATTTTATCGAAAAGCTCTGGCAATTTGTCTGTTTTCAATGTTTTATAGTTCATATTTCTACCTTATAAAATTTTCTTTATCATCAACTTTGAAAGTAGAAAGGGCAAAATCTAATTTCCCTTTAGTTCCGGCTTCCTGACCGAATTCAGCATCAATAGCTTCATTGATTTTCACGGTAAGCAAGTTAAGAGGAATGTCCATTGGGCAAACTCTTGCACATTCGTTACATTCGATGCAGCGTCCTGCAAGGTGCATTGCTCGCATCACGTGCCATTCAACATTGCCAAGAGAATGTGATGGTGCAGAAATCCACTGCGGCTGATTAGATTCCACAGTACATTTAGTGCAGTAGCACATCGGGCAGGCAGCACGGCAGGCATAGCATTTTATGCAGGTAGAAAGTTCGTTTAACCAGTAAGTCCAGCGTTCTTCCCTATTCAGATTAGAAAGTTTTTCTACGCGGGTTACATCTTCCGGATTAGGTGCCGGCTTATTTTCGCTGATATAATTTTCTACTTCCTGAAAATTTGCAAACTCAACAACAGCACCCTTTGGATTTACTGTTACAATTTTCAGATAATCATCTTTAAACTGGTTTTCAGCAAAAATCTGTAAAAGTGCTTTCAATGTATAAATATTTGCAAGTATTCCAACTTTACCGAAATGCTTAACTTCGTGTTTATGGACGTAAACGGCGAGGTTTTGCCTGCAATCATCACCATAGTATGCTTTTTTGATTTGCTCTGGCTTTGTAATAAATGTAGGAGTGATTTTCCCATCGCCACTTTTTTGATAAGCGATGAAAAGAGCTACAGAATTACTTTCAAGCATTGACTTAATTTTATTATGCAGTTCTTGCATTCACAACCTCCGTAATACTACCGACACCAAGTTTATTTAAGTTTTCATATTCAGTATAAGGACCGAGTTCCTTTACTTTAGCAACGGTTTCGTTAACGAGCTGAGCCCATTTGGCACCTTCAGCCGCAGAAACCCAGGAGAAAGTAATTCTGCGTGTATCGAAACCGATAAAATCAAGTAAAGTTTTAAAAATCATCCATCTTCTTCGGGCGTGATAATTGCCTGATGTGTAATGGCAGTCAGCAGGATGGCAGCCGGAAACGATGATACCATCGGCGCCGGTTTGCAATGCCTTAAGTAACAGCATAAAATCAATTCTGCCAGTGCAGGGAAAACGCACTATTCTCACATTAGGAGCGTATTTTATTCGGCTTGTTCCAGCTAAATCAGCACCGGCATAAGTACACCAGTTACATACAAAAGCGATTATTTTAGGTTCGAAATTAGACATTATCCATACTCCTCTCGTTAAACAAAGCCATTACCTCAGCAAAAACCTGTGAGTGTGAATAGCCATAAATATCAATAGATTTTGAGCGGCATAAAGCAACACAGGTTCCGCAGCCCTGACATAAGCCCGGATTGATTTTTGCTACTTCTTTAATTACATTGCCGTTTCTATCCTTTATTTCTTCTTTTTCAATTGCAAGATACGGACAAACAGACATACACATAAAGCAACCAACGCAAGTTGAGTAAATTGGCGGTGCTGTTCTGTTCACATAAGCAATTAGCGGGTCGCGTGTCAGTTCATCATTTGAAAAGAGAGCTGCAACCTTTGCTGCTGCTCCGGATGCCTGAGAAACGCTGTCCGGAATATCTTTTGGTGATTGACAGGCGCCAGCAAGCATTATACCAGCTGTGTTTGTTTCAACCGGTTTTAACTTCGGATGGGCTTCTGCAAAGAATTTATGCTGGTCATAACTTACGTGCAGTTTTTGTGCCAATTCTTCACTTCCTTCGTTTGCAATTCCGGCAGTAGCAAGTACAACCATATCGGCTTCTATTTCAACCGGATATGAATTTAGCAAAGTATCAACGCCTTTTACAATCAACTTGCCATCTTTTTCATAAATCTTAGAAACGCGTCCGCGGATATAATTCACATCATCTTCTTCAATCGCCCTGCGAACAAATTCTTCGTACATTTTTCCGCCAGCACGTATGTCCATATAGAATACACTTGCTTTTCCGTGATGAACTTTATGTTTGTAAAGCATTGCGTGTTTTGCAGTGTACATACAGCATATTTTTGAGCAATATTCAATACCCTTTGCGGGGTCGCGGCTTCCGGCGCAAGCAATAAAAACTATATTTTGTGGAACTTTGCCGTCTGAAGGTCGCTTGATTTCGCCGAGAGTAGGACCAGAAGCTGATGCAAGGCGTTCAAACTGCATACCAGTAATTATGTCTTTATATCTACCATAGCCATATTCCGGGAAAAAGTCAGTTCCTTTAATATCAAAACCGGTTGCCACAACAACTGCACCAACGTCAATTGTAATTATTTCGTCCTGCATAGAGTAGTCAATAGCTCCAGTCAAGCAAACTTTAGCACAAAGTCCGCATTTTCCATTTCTTGTAAAATAAGAACAATTTTCGCGGTCAATTACCGGCTTGTTAGGAACTGCCTGTGGGAATGGAACGTAAACAGCAGTTCTTGTTCCGAGTCCAGCATTAAATTCATCTGGAATCTTTTTGATTGGACATTTTGCAATACAATCACCGCAGCCGTTGCAAACATTGTGGTCAACGCTTTTAGCTTTTAACTTGATACTTGCTTGAAAGTTTCCAATGAAGCCATCAAGTCCAACGAGTTCAGCATAAGTATATAAAGTAATATTCGGATGTTGGGCTACCTCCACCATACGAGGAGTCAAAATACATTGAGAGCAGTCGAGTGTTGGGAATGTTTCTGAAAGCTGGGACATATGCCCGCCGATTGAAGGACTTTTTTCCACCATAACAACTTTATGACCGCTGTTCGCAATGTCTAAGGCAGCTTGAATACCAGCAATACCACCACCAAGCACAAGTGCAGTTTTCGTTACCGGCACTTTAATTGGGAATAGTGGAGTGTTGCGTTTTACTTTTTCAACGAGTACTTTAACTAATTCAGCAGCTTTTTGAGTAGTAGATTCATCTTTTAAATGCACCCAGGAGCAATGCTCGCGTAGGTTTGCCATTTCGCAAAGGAATGGATTGATTCCAGCTTCGTTCACTGCTTTGCGGAAAGTCGGTTCGTGCATACGCGGGGAACAGGCAGCAACAACAACACCAGACAAATTATGCTCTTTTATTGCATTTTTAATCATATTCTGACCGGGGTCAGAGCACATATATTTATAATCAACGCTATAGGCAACGCCGGGATATTTAGCAGCTATTTCGGCTACTTTGACACAATCGACAGTAGCGCCGATGTTTTCTCCACAATGACAAATAAAAACACCTATTCTTGCCATAAATTATACCTCCTCCACTTGTTTACTTTGTCCAAGCGTTTCTTTCGGAACCTGCTTGTCATATAATTCTAATTTAAACTTAACAAAATGTCTTTGCAAGCCAAGTGATTTTTCGCTTAAACCGAGTGCAAGCCCAATTACCTGAGTAATGAAAAGCACAGGTACATCAATTTGCTTGTTTAAATACGAATTGATATTGCTTCTTCTCATATCTAAATTGGATTGGCACATAGGACAGGCGACCATTAGCATATTGGCTCCACGACTAACGGCATCATCAACGATTTTGCCGGAAAGCTTGCCTACAATGTCTGTTCTCGAAACCGACAGTCCAGCTCCGCAACATTCTGTTTTAAATGCCCAATCTAATGGACTGGCACCGAGGTCTTTCACGATTTCTTCCATCATCAAAGGGTCTTCGTATCTGTCCACTTCAACTAATTTTGGAGGACGAACAAGCAGACAGCCATAATAGCAAGCGATATTTGCATTGAGCGGCTTCTTTACTTTTTCTTTTAGTTTGGGTTGAATATATTTTTGTATGTAATCTATTACGTTGAATGGCTTAACATTAGCAGAAAAATCAATTTCAACAATTTTTTTAACTTTTTCTAACAGTTCTGCATCTTCGTTTAGTTCGTGGTATGCAGAAAGGAGACGGCTATAGCAAGCGGCGCAAGGCACGAGAATATCTTCAAAACCTTGTTTTTCGGCGAGGGCAAGCACTCGGGCAGGAAGTGAGATTGCAAGAACTTTGTTTAGAGAGTGGGCAGCAGTTGCGCCGCAGCAGTTCCAATCGTGGATTTCTTCAAGTTGAATATCTAATGCTTTACTGACTGCGAGCAGCGATTCGTTGTATTCCTTTGAACTTCCTTCGAGTGAGCAGCCGGGGAAATAACCTACTTTTATCATTTATTTTCCTCCTCGCTTTGGGCTTTTTCAAAAATTCTCTGAATTGCCTTTTTATTTTTAACTTGTGATGGGAAAAGATTGAGCTTGCCATTGAAATACATAGTCGGTGCTACGTTTACGTCCTGCATCAGATGCATAGTTCGCATTTTGTAACCACCAATTAGACCGATTTCATATAGCTTGCCAGTTAAACGAACTGAATCAAGAAACGACTTGTGGAATGCAAGAATATCTTTTGCTTTTGGATTGACTAAGCCGCGGCGAATAGATTCGGAGCGGAGGTAATCCATAATCTTGGGTAAATCCACGTCTTTCGGGCAGCGTGCATAACATTGTTCGCAAGTCAGGCACAGCCAAATTGTGAGCGATTTTAAAACTCTTTCTTCTAACTCTGGTATCTCGGTCTGAAGCATCCTTAGAATTTGATTTGGGGCTATGTCCATTTCATCTATTAAGGGACAGCCAGCCGAGCATTTTCCGCACTGATAACACAGCATTACATCTTCTTCTGTGCTTTCCTTGACTTTATGCTTCAAATCCGGTTTCAGAGGTTCTACATTATTTACATCGTGCATTATTTTTCCTTAATTATAGCAACACACTATAATACAAAATTATGAATTTTTTTTAATTCATAATAAGTTTTTTTTAAAATAATTGATTTGTAAAGATTTGTGTTATTTTTTATACAATGTGAAATGGGTAACAGCTGATAGCTGACGGCAATCGGCTTTTTCGGTTATAAGAGAAATAAGTTGAGAGGAAGACTGGGATTTTAGTAAAACTCCTTCCCAAGTTGGATTTGGGAAGGAGTTATATAATACTTTATTTAATTTCAGTTATGACTTGTAAAAAAAGCAAAAGTAATATTGATATTAATTAATATAGAATTATTGTAAAGCTTCAGCAATTTTTGTAGCTATATTCTTAAGTTTGGTAGCATACTTTGGATCATTGCAATCTTGAGCTTTTGTTTGCATATCTTTGGCTTCTTGCATGCAATCCGTGTATTCTTTAAGTATAGACATATCAGAAGGATTATTCTTATATTTTTTCAATATTTTGATATAACTATCTGCAAATTTTTCGTAATCTTTAATAAATTGATCGCAATCTGAAGAAGAGGTTGAATTATCATTATCTAATAAATTTTGTGATTCATTATCTGAAAAGTCCGGGTAAGCTATTTCATTATCATTCTGATTTTCATTTTGAATCATAGAGAGATTTTCTGCAAGTTTGGTTTTTGTGTTTATTATGAATTTTTTTCCTTTTTCATTAATGATTTTTATGGCTTCCTCTCTACTTAACATTCCGAAATCAGAATATTGTAATTGTACAATAACTTCTCCTGAACCTTTTAATAGCGATTGATCAACTTTTGTATTGTCGTCACTTGAAGCCCATAAACCTTTTGCAATAAAAAACTTCCCTACACCTGTTAATGGCATACCTTTATCGTCAATAATTTGTGCGTTAATTTCTTCAAATTCTCTACCTTCTTCGATTTTTTTCTCAATTTTTATTTTAATCATAAGGATTAAATCGCTGGATATATTTTCGACCTTATAAGTACCATCCACAACTGTTATATATGATTCAAGATCCCCAGTTACTTGTGTAGAATTAGGTATTAATTCAATTTCTTTATTCTTAGAACAACCAATTAATAACACATTCATAAGAATAATAACTAATAGTATTTTAAATCTTAACATTTTTGTTTCCTTTAAAAAATTCCCAAAATATTTTTGACTTTATCGAAGTTATACATTCTCGTTCTTTTCATAGCTGTTATCAAATCGACTAGATTCCAAATTAATAAACCTTGTAAAGTTAATATTCTAGCGATTCCAACACCAACATGACCCAACAGGAATCTATCCAAAGATAACCAACCACAGAACAAAGCTAATAGGAAAATTGTCATAGGGCTTTTTAGCTCAACTCCCATTAAAGCATCCAATTTTGATTCGTCTTCTTTTTCTAGGGCTGATTTTAATATACCTAATTTTTCAGCAGGTAACTTATCTTGATTTGCCATAAGCCACAGATTGACTTTTTCTGTAACTGCTTTTGAATGTTCCATATAATACTCCATTAAATTTGTTAATAATTATTAAACCCATATATATAAAAAAAAAGGGCATTTTCAATTTATGCCCTCTTGTTTGGTATCGCCAAACACCTTGAGTAAAAGCATAAAAGAAAACGCCCCATTCGGGGCGAGTTCTTAAATCCGCTCTTACTCTTATAAAATTGGCGATTTTAACAAGAGAACAGAAGTAAGACTACGCTTACATATTTATTTTATTTCACTATATTTTAATAGCTTTTCCTTTCCTAAATTTGTTTTTTCAATATTTCAAATTAATTATTTTTTTAATTCAAAGCAAATTTATTTTTTCTTATATGCTTCTTTTCTGTGAGCAATTTTATAAATTGTAATTAATCTTTCTTTGTCATTAATAATATATAGTATTCGATAACTGCTCCATTTTATTCTATAACCTTGATCAACATTCAATTTTGTGCAACCGACAGGACGAGATTCATTTTCAAGGTGAAATATTTCGTCAATTAGATGTTCATATTTATATTCATCTAATTTATCAAGAAACTTTATAGCATTCTTATCAATACTAATTTTGTATTTTAGCTTTTCTTCTTGCACTGTCGTATTCTCTTAAATCAATTAGTTCTTTGCTTTTTTCAATAGCTTCAATTAACTCTTCACTATCAATAAAATTTTCAAGTAACTCATTGTAATATCTATTATTTTTTAACCTATCCCAAGAAGTTCTAGGTAAAACTACTCTATCTTTTTCAACTGTAATCATTTTTTATTATTAATAATTTTTTAATTTTAAAAACATTTACTTTATATTCAATAAGAAGCAAGACCACGCTTACATATTTATTTTAATTAATCAGATTTCATTTGCTCTGAATGTTTTTTCCTTTCAGAAAATTCTTTAATTAAAGGATTATTTTTAATTCTTTTATTATGTAATTTAATCAATCCTTCAATAGTGCATCCTGCTTCTATCCAAAATTGTTCTCTTATATTTCTTTGCATTTCGACGCAATCAAAATTCTTCTTCATTTTCTAAAACCTCCTTTGGATTTCTTATTTCTAATGGTTTATAACCAAATAGCATATTTACAGAATTATATTTTAAAATTCTGTTCAAATTCACAATATGTTAGAAATTCCAGCTAACTAATACATCTACGTTATAAGTAGTTGCTATTGCAATATGAGTAGCATCATCAAAATATTTTTCAGATATTACTTTATTCTTTACATATTCTCTTGCCAAACTCTCTGTTTCATCGTTTCTATATAAAAATTCCCTAAAACTTAAAGGTATTTCATTTATTTTCAATTGAATATTATCAGATGCTCTTGATAATTCATCGTAAGTTAAATCTGAAATAACAGCAATCTTTTTCCCTGCTATAAATTCATCAAACAACATATTCGACCACACAGCAAATTCCTTATCAAAGCAGCCACCAATAACAGAAGTATCAATATATATTCTTAGTTTGTGCATTTTGTATTTTAAATCACTATATTTAAATAGTTTTTCCTTTCTAATATTTTGTTTTCTCAATATATCAAATTAATTATTTTTTTAATTCAAAGCAAATTTATTTTACTCGCTTATTCCATTCCCATTTTTGCAATACTGCTTAATAGAATCAATTATTGAAATAGTACTATCAAAACCAGATTCAATAGCACTAATTTTTGTTTCTCCTTCATAATATCCATTTAAATGGAGTATATTGTAAACACTATTTAGCTCTTTTAATAATTTCTTATCAATTTTACCAAGGTGTTCTTTGTAATAATCAATTGATTTTCTTCCTCGTCTTTTAGGAATATTTTTTACATCAAATAAGTAATCAAGAGCTACAAGTGTTCCGGAATATGCAATTCCAGATGCAGATTTTACATACTTTTCATCTGCATAAAACTTGCCATCTTTCCCGGCAAGTTTCAAATCTTCTCTTGCCTTCTCTATGTAACGCATTGCTTCTTTATATGCGTTTTTTGTCTTCATTTTAGTTGTTTTAAAATATTTTTAACTATTACAAATATAAAATTAATTTATTTAAATTCAAAATATTTTTATTATTTTATTTCACTATATTTAAATAGTTTTCCTTTCTAATATTTTGTTTTTCAACATTTTAAATAAATTATTTTTTTCTTGCAAAGCAAATTTATTTTACTCGCTTACCCCATTTCCATTTTTGCAGTATTGCTTAATAGAATCAATTATTGAAGTAGCATGTTCAAAACCACTATTAATAACTGAAATACTAGTTTCTCCTTCATAGTATCCTTCAAGATGCAAAACTCTATAAGCAGTATTTAAATGTTTTAATAGTTTTTTATCAATTTTACCTAAATTATCCTGATAATAATCAATGGATTTTCTTCCTCGTCTTTTAGGCATATTTTTTACATCAAATAAGCAATCAAGTGCAATAAGCGTTCCGGAATATGCAGTGCCAGATGCAGTTCTAACATACTTTTCATCTGCATAAAACTTGCCATCTTTCCCGGCAAGTTTCAACGTTTCTCTTGCGTTTTCAATGTAACGCATTGCTTCTTTATATGCGTTTTTTGTTCTCATTTTATTTACTTTAAAATACTTTTAGCTAATACAAATATAAAGTTAATTTATTTAAATTCAAAATATTTTTATTATTTTATTTCACTATATTTAAATAGTTTTTCCTTTCAAATCTTTTGTTTTTTCAATATTTTAATTTAATTATTTTTTTATTGCAAAGCAAATTTATTCTTTTTATGGACTCCACGCTTTGAAAGTTGAGTCCATCATTTCTATAACAGCTATCGGTTTATAGTTTATGGTTTATAGTTTATGGTCATTGGTTAATGCTTAATGGTAAATAGTCATTAGTCATTACATTAGTTTGTAACTACTAATAACTAATAACGAATAACCTATTGGAAATATTTACATTCAAATTTAGCTTCTTATTATAAAATATGCGAAATAACAAACTACAAGGCATCAGGAGTTCTGAAACTAATAATTAATAATTAACAATTAACAATTAGCTTTACTCTCCAATCTCAATTATTCCATTATTATTGATAACAGAACTATTCACAACATTTTTAGAAACCTGCAGCAGTTGCGGACCAGCGATGTATAATGTAGAAGCATTATTTATCCAAATATTTCCCCTTACCTTAAAAGTATCATTTACCCGTTTAAATCCAGCTTCGCTTGTAATTACATTGCCAAGCCCTACTGTTCTTACAAGCATTGCTGGAAAATTACTTATTATTTGTTCTGCACCAAAAAATTCAGTATAGCTATTTACATCAAAGTTATATCCTAAATAACCATT
>CAZCHH010000014.1:0-56712 GCA_964498585.1 uncultured Hyphomicrobiales bacterium | reverse complement strand
AACGAATATTTTTTTAAAATAATTCGATTTATTTCACCCCACCCTACGGGATAAGCACAGTCAAGGGTTATTCTTGTTACAAATATATAATTCCTACGGAATAAATTTCAAAGGAACATCCCAAGTGCAACTTGGGAAGGAGTTGGGAATTGCTTCTACTCCTTCCCAAATTGTATTTGGGAAGGAATTTTCTTCAAAGTTATACTTTTCCTTTTGAGAACACTGTAATTGTATTCAAAAATAATAATTAAAAAGCACAGCTTCAGAACTCCAGACCCCATAACGAAAATAAAGGAGCTAGGAGATTTGCCTCGTATAGAACAATTGTGCAAATTACCTAGAAAATGTGTCATTTCGAAACGAAGTGAGAAATCTCAAGTTATGTGGAAACAATGAGTTGTGAGATTCCTCACTTCGTTTCGGAATGACAAGACTGCGAAATAGCAAACTACGAGGCATCAGGAGTTCTGAGCTTGAAAGAAAGTATCCTTCCCAAGTGTAACTTGGGAAGGAGTTAAAATAAAATTTCATTTCTTGATAAAAGAACTTACATTTTACATTGAGATATATTATTTTTGTAATTATTGTTTATCAAAAAAAATACAAAAAATTGATAGCAAAAATTTGAGGGATTTATGAAAACACTTATAAAAAATATATCTTCACTTGTAACAATAAATGCGAATGGCAAGAAAGCACTGATTGGTTCAGAGATGCAAAACATTTCTGAAATTAAAGATGCTGCTATCTTTTTTGATGAAAAAATACTTTGGCTCGGAACAAACAAAGAAGCAAATGAAAAACTTGATAAAAAGGAAATAATTCCAGATAAAATTATTGATGCTACTGGAAAAACAATTATTCCCGGCTTTGTTGACTCGCATACTCATATCGTTTTCGCTGGTAATCGTTCTGAAGATTTTGCACGCCGGCTTCGAGGAGTGAGCTATCAGCAAATTGCTGCGGAAGGCGGTGGTATTTTGCGAACTATGTCTGCAACAAGAGCTGCTACTCTTGATGAATTAGTCGAAGTAGGAATAAGGTTAGGAAAAAATGCTTTAAAGCACGGGACAACTGCAATAGAGGTGAAAAGTGGCTACGGACTCACATTAGAAAGCGAAATCAAGCAGCTTGAAGCGATTAAGGAATTGGAAAAAGAACTTCCACACCACATTAGCAGCACTTTTTTGGGTGCTCACGATTTTCCACCCGAATACAAGGACAATCATCAAAAATATATTGATATCGTATGCAATGAAATGCTGCCCAAAGTTGCTGAAGAAAAACTTGCTGAATTTTGCGATGTATTCGTTGATGAAGGATATTACACACTTGAGCAGGGCGAACAAATTTTACAAAAAGCATTAGACCTTGGTTTCAAATTAAAGGTTCACGCAGATGAGCTTGCCTGCTTTGGTTCAGCCCAACTTGCAGCAAAACTTAACGCTGTTTCTGCCGACCATTTATTATTTATTTCAGACGAAGGAATTGATGCACTCCAAAAAGCTGGAACTGTTGCTACTTTACTTCCCGGAACAGCGTATTTCCTGCGTATGCAATACGCTCCTGCAAGAAAAATAATTGAAAAAAATGTTATTACAGCACTTGCAACAGACTGCAATCCCGGTTCCTGCTTTACTGAAAATATGCAGCAAATCCTCTCGCTTGCAATAACAAATATGAAAATGACCTGCGAGGAAGCTCTCGTTGCCTCTACTTTGAATGGAGCAGCAGCTATTTTAAAATCCGAACAAATCGGTAGTTTGGAAATTGGCAAATACGCCGATTTCTCTATTTTAAACATACCTACTTATATTGATTTATTCTATCATTTTGGAATAAACCACGTAGAAAGTACCTGGGTCAAAGGCAAATTGGAATGGAAAGTATAAGTAAATCTATATGGGACATACCTTTTGTTGTATGCGATGTTGAAACAACTGGCTCAAATGCACAATTAAACAGTATTACTGAAATTTCCTGTGTTACTACTTTATCCGGAGAAATAACTTCTGAATTTAGCACTTTAATAAATCCACACCAAACTATTCCCAATTTCATTGTTCAAATGACCGGAATAACAAACCAAATGGCATTTTTAGCCCCTGAACCCAAAGAAATACTTCCACGAGTTAAGCAAATAATTGCTCAGCCAGATGCGGTTTTTGTTGCTCATAATGTTAAGTTTGACTGGTCTTTTATTTACAATTCTTTCATCAAAGCTAATATTGAACCGATTGAAATTCCGAAGCTATGCACACTAAAACTTGCGAGGCGACTCCTTCCACAAAATAAAAAGGCAAATGTAGGTGCACTTGCAAGCCATTTTAATATCTTTGTTAATGATAGGCACCGTGCTTTTGGTGATGCTATTGCCACTGCCAAAATTTTAAATGAACTTTTGCAAATTGCAGAGCAGGAGCATAACATTACAAGCATTGAGGAACTGTTAAAATTCCAAAATCTTGCTACCAAACAATTTAAAATTCCAGCCAAAAATTACAAGTTATTTGAAAATTCATTAAAAGATTTACCGGGCGAGCCGGGAGTCTATTATTTTTATGACAAAAAAGGAAATATTATTTACGTTGGAAAAGCAAAATCACTGAAAGAACGAGTAAATTCTTACTTTACGGGAATTGCTTCATCGACAAAGATTTCCAATATGCTAAAGAGCATCTACAAAATCACTTGGGATTGCACCGATACTGAACTTTCTGCACTTTTAATGGAATCGCGGGAAATAAAGAAAATCAAGCCAAAATACAATTCGATGAGCAAGATTTACAGAAGTTTTTCATTTATAAAAATACCGAAAAATGCAAGCTATCCTATTCTTGAAATTACTCACAGCATTGAAGCAGATGGAGCAGAATATTTCGGACCATTCAACAGCGATTATTTTGCTCAGGATATTATAACTTTAATAGATAAACGTTTTCAACTGAGAAAGTGCTCAAAGGAAGATTTGCATACAAGCTCCAAAAACAAGCAATGTATATATTTTCATCTGAATATGTGCCTTTCACCCTGCTCACTTGAAGTACCCGAAGAATACTCTAATGAATTAGATAAAGTCCGTTCGTTCCTTTGCTCTTTTAACGATGGTATAATAGAACTTTATGAAAAACGAATGTATGAATTTTCTGATAAATTAGAATTTGAAAAGGCAGAATCAATAAAGAATCAAATCTTTCAATTAAAAAAATTATTCAATCGGCAGCAGAAAGTTCCTACTTCTATAAATCAAAATAATTTTATACTCGTAATACCTTCTTCACAGCAGTTCAAAACTGTAGAAATATTTTTTATAAGATACGGAAAATTAATTCACCAGGAAACTATTGGGAAAAAAGCACCTTTGCAGCAGCTGTTCAGCAAAATTCACGATTGCTATTTTAATGGAATACTATTCGACAGCAATTATCAAAAAGAAGATATTGACGAACTAAAAATAATTCTTTCCTGGACATATCGCCAACAGAACTACGGCAGTTTTGTTTATATATGCGACAAACTTGAAGAGCAAATCCAAAATGAATTTTCAGAAGTTTTAAAAAATATAAGCTATGAGCAAGCGGAAAAAATCGTTTTTGAAGATATGAATTTGATGATTAGCTAATTTATTATTATTTATATAATTAATTCTATTTACATCCTTATTAATTCCTCAAAAGATAAGTCCATTAAAGGATAATTTTCCCAGCCGGAAAAATCGAAATGCCACCACTCAGTAGGATAATGAGTAAATCCGAATTGAGACATAATATTGAAAAGAAAAGTGCGATTTTCAATTACTTCTGGAGTTAAATCCGTATAATCTGGATGGGCTTTCTCAGAAAAATCATCAAATTCGGATGGCATTGGAATTTCCAGATTGGTATTTAAATCAATTAAAGTTAAATCTATCGCACAGCCACGATTATGCCGAGAGCCATATTTAGGATTTGCAACAAAATTAGTATCAGGATATACTTCATAAAATTTTAAAGTTGCTGAATAAGGACGATAAGCATCGTAAATTCTCAATCCCAAATTATGAAATGCTAATGAATCCTGAACTTTCTTTAATGCAAGTGCAACTGGTTTGCGAGCAAAAGCTTTTGCTATTGTATAAATAATCTCGCCAGTGAAATTATTTTTTGTAGCATAGCGAATATCTAATTTTATGCCCGGAATTAATTTTTCTAAATCTACAAGTTCCATATCGGCATTTTTACTTATTGACTGCTTATAGCTTTCAATTTTGTCAATTAAATTTAATCCATACGGATTATTGCTATTTCCATTAGTTGAGTTGTTATAGGAAGAAAGTAAAAATACAAATATAATAAAATGTAATCCAAAAAATTTAATTTTCACTTTTTTCATCGCAGAAATCCTCTAAAATATTAATATCATTTTTTATTTTATTAACTTATCTTCAGTATTCCACTTCTGAGAACAAAGTAAATAAGTTCTTTAGAAATTTAAGTATTAAATTATTTTCAGCATTAATGTCAAAAGTTATATTTAGACAAACTTAAAATCACAATCAGCTACTGAGTTAATGCTATACTTGATAAAACAATGATGTTACTAATATAGGAGGAGAGGAACCACACAAGTCATTGTTACAGCATAGTTTGAGATTTTTCTCAATGCTTCAGTAAGTCAAAAAAAGTCATCGGGTAACTTCTAGTCATCCTATGACTAAATGGTTCATTTCTCGAAAAGTAAACGTTTTAGTTTTTATCCGCTAGTGTTGTAATTTATTGGAAACCTGATAATAATCTCTTGTCATTCTGACGGATGTCAAAATCCATCTTATTATTATTCAACGCTATTCAATTTTAGCTATTTCAATGAAGCATTTGGACTTGCCCAAATGTATCGTGAGCAAGCTCACTTGCTTTCCCAAGATGGATTCAGGCATACGCCAGAATGACAGTTTAAAAACTTACCTCAAGTTAAAAAATTCACTAACAATTAACAATTAACAATTATTTAATCACTTCCAACGCTTTATTTGTAGCATTAATAATTGGGTCAACAGATATAACTTCGCCAACGGCGCCTTTCATCCATGCATTTGGAGTAATCCAGCCCTGAGTAATCATTCTTTGCATTTCCTCACCGAGATTTTTGCCTTGGATATATTGCTCAATTTGGAATTCAATCAGATGTCCGACTGGATATGCAGAAAGATAGAGAGGATAATCAATCATATGTGAATAGATTGCAAGGATTGGAGCGTCTTTCACACCAAAAATATCAGCATAGTATTTGTTCCAGATTTCTTTAGAAATTGAAATGACGGCTTCTTTTAATTGTTCGGCATTTGCATTTGGATTTTTATAGAGCCATCTCCAAACGTTAATATCAACGAGGGAAACGCCCATAATTTCGAAGCAAGACCAGTAATTATCTAATGCTAATAAAAATTCTTTGTCTGGATTGTTTTCTTTAATACCGAGCAAATCGAGGTCGCGTTTTTGGAAAACGAATGCCCAAGCTTCAGTGAATGCGGTATTCGGAACTCCGCTTAAAAGGAAATGGTCAACATCTTGAATGTTTATTGTTTGTTCTACGTTATGTCCAAATTCGTGGCAGGCAATATTATAACCTTTGTAATCCATACCGACTCCGGCAAGACGAGTGCGAAGATAAGACTGCATTTCTTTCATACCGGCGCCCCATGCGTGGCCTGCGCCGCGTGATGCCTGCACTTCAATTTTTGAACTAATGAATTTTGCTTTTTCTGGTGAATAGCCAAGTTTTTGCAAAATATTTGGCATATCGGCTGCGAATGCCTGTTCACTTGGATATTTGTTTAAAGTGATTTTATTTAGTTCTTCCTCAGAAATGCTGCTGCGTGCCTTGAATCCGTCATACCAAATATCAAACGGTTGAAGTGGTCTGCCAAGTCGCTTGCTGATTAACTCAG
The DNA here is from genome assembly GCA_964498585.1 of uncultured Hyphomicrobiales bacterium. Classification (GTDB taxonomy): domain Bacteria; phylum Bacteroidota; class Ignavibacteria; order Kapaibacteriales; family UBA2268; genus JAAYJM01. Next base: position 50,786 of record CAZCHH010000014.1, on the reverse strand, counting down.
CTACTTTTTTACTTGTTGGGCTTGAAATTAATTTAATAAATAATTCTTCAACCTGCTCAACAGGCATTTGCATTTCATCATCAAATTTTCTTTGAATGTAAGTTGGGAATATCGGATAATACGGGTCTAAAGAATATTCTGCTTTAAAACAGTTTAAAAGATGTTGATAGCGTGTGTTCGGCTCTGACTTTGCTTCAATTTGCTTTCCATTTTCAAAGACTACATTTTTAAATGGGTCCCAGGTAACTTTGTCATTATTGATGACCATTTGAGGAATATCCTGAGCAATTATTCTTTGCATTACCTGATAAATCATTTGTTGCTTATAAAGTCCATCGGGAGCGCTGTATTGGGATTTTAACTCATCACGAAGGTTCCAGTGGCTAATCAATTTTTTGTCCTGTGGAAAATAGTTTGCTCCGGTGCTGTCTGTCAAATAGCCAGCCATAATGTTATATTCAGAAATATAAGTATCGGCATTAGTGCGAACTTCACTTGACTTTTGAAGCAATTCTGCAGGCGGTCTGGCGAGGAACATAGAGGTGATTTTTGAATATGCCCAATCAAGACGGTTCCAGTTTGCTGAAAGCTGGTCTTTTTCTGTTAAGGAATAAACAGAGAAATTCAAAAGAATATAGAATGCGACTTTGTTTTGAAATAAATCTTCCTGTAAATGTGCAGCAGGATTGTATCCAGCCATAGTTTGGTCAACGGGGAGAATTTCACCAATATTTAAATGCAAGGGTAAATTCAAATCAAGCTGCATTTTGTTAAAATGACCTAATAGAGAGTGGAACTTATCTTGTAAACGAGTGAATACAAGTTCAAGCTGGGCAGGGTCATTAATGAAATTTTCAACACAATAGGCAGTAAAATCTTTTTTGCTTCCATCTTTTTCTGTCCAAAGCATTGCTGCCTGATTTATACCTTTTTCAATGCGGGTTTTGCTTCCATCACCGTATTTTTTTACTAATTCATCAATAGTTTTTTCGATAGTGCTTTTATCAATGAAACCCATTTTGCTGCTTCCTTTCGAAGAATCGGTGTCTGATTTTTTGCCGCAACTACTTGAAATTAGTGCAATGGCAATAATAAATGTAATAATAAATTTAGACATATTTACCTCTTTATAATTTTATTAATAAAAAATAACAATTTAATTAAAATTTAATTGAATTTAAAGAGAAAATTTTTCATTTCTTCTTTTTGAAAAAATAAAAATCAATTAAAAATATAATAGCCATAATCGGAGCAATGAAAATTGATTCATCAGCCCAAAACAGATTGAAAGAGAAATTCCACTCAGAAAAAGGGAAAAGCAATTGGTAACCTATATTATTTGTGCTTATTTGGAATAAATCCAAGAAAAAATGAGTCAATGTCCCTAGAGAAATATATTTAAAAACTTGCCAACGAATTTCTCTTTCAAAAAATTGAGAAATTAAGATAATCCAAAGTAGTACTACTAATGGGGTATGAGAAGCATTTATAAAGTATTGCTCTGGTTTGAAAAAAGTAGTAAAAGGGCGAGTGAGCAAATCCGGAAGCATTGCTCCCAACAGAAAAAGAATTAAGAAATGAATATCCCAGTTTCTTTTACGTATTAAATATGCAAATGTAGTATGAGTAATGATATCAGGCATTTTTTCTTATAAAAATTAATTTTTTGAAATCGAATCTAAAATATTTAAAAAAGAAATAGGCAATAATAAAAAAAGGAATTAGTGAAATAATAACTTTCCAAATTCGTGGTTTTTGTATATGGACATAATAAGCAGAAACGGTGTCTGGATTGATAATCGTAGCTTTTATACTGAGAATATCTCCTACTTTAATTGTATCAGCATTTTCAATAAAACTGTTGTAATTTTTAATTATAAGAGTATCAAAAGTATTTGCAGCAAAAAGAGAATTTTCATTATAAATTTCTAAAACTTTTAGTCCCCCATTAAAATATTCTTTCCCATTTCTAATTTCCTTAAAATATTTGTAGTCATATTTTTGATAATTATAGTAAGATAATGAAATAATAGCAATTAGTAAAATAAAAACAACAAAAATCTTTTTCATAAAACAAAAAAACATTAATAAAATTTTTATATAAAAACGCAATAAAAAAAAAATATTGTAAAAGTGTGTAAAATTTTACACTTTTTTTTGTTGATTAATTAATATTTTGTTAAATTTGATAAAATTTTAATAATTAAGTGTAAATAATTTGAATTATATTTGGAAATTTAGACAGAAACCAGATGAAAGTGCAGTCCAAGAATTAGTAAATAGTAATAATATTCCCAAAAGCTTAGCAAGAGTATTGCTTGCTCGCGGGATTTCTGAATCAGCAAATGTTAGGAATTTTTTTGAGCCATCGTTAGATTTGCTTCATGACCCATTTTTAATGAATGGAATGGATGTAGCTGTTGATAGAATAATATCAGCAATAAACAAACAGGAACAAATCTGGATTCACGGCGATTACGATGTAGATGGTACTGCAAGTGCTTCGATGCTACTCGAATTTCTTAGGGAAATTGGAGGAAAGGTAGGGTATTATATTCCGGACAGATTTATTGACGGCTATGGTATTCCACACATAAGTATCAATAAAGCCAAGCAGTTAAATACAAAGTTACTAATCACTGTTGACCTTGGAGTTACTTCTTATGAAGCACTAGAATATGCTGCTAAGCGTGGCATTGAAACAATAATCTGTGACCACCACGAACCGGGTGAAACACTTCCACCGGCTCTTGCTATTTTAGACCCTCTCAAGCCAAATTGTAAATATCCTTTTAAAAATCTTGCCGCCTGTGGGGTTACTTTTAAGCTAATTCAAGCAATTTCAAAGAAATTAAACATTCCAGACGTTGCTTTTTCTTATCTTGACTATGTTGCTATAGCATCGGCAGCCGATATGGTTCCTTTGATAAATGAAAACAGGATTCTTTCCTACTTTGGGTTAAAACAGCTAAATGAGAATCCGCGTCCCGGAATAAAAGGTCTTTTGGAATGTACCAATTTAAAAGTTGGGAATATAACAGCTTTAAACATTATTTACTCTTTAGCCCCACTGATTAATGCAGCAGGGCGTCTTGGTGATGCAAGCCGTGCAGTGGAAATGATGATCCAAAAAAATGAACTTACTGCTTTCAGAATCGCTCAGGAACTCGAACAGGAAAACAGACGAAGACGCATTTTCGACGAAAAAACATTCGAAGAAGCTATTCCGATGGCTGATAAATTGCTTCAAGACCCGAACAGACGCTCTATTGTCATTCATTCTCCAAACTGGCATGCCGGCGTTATTGGTATTGTTGCTTCGCGACTCGTTGATAAATATCATTTACCGTCAATAATTCTTACTACTATGGATGGACTTGCTAAAGGTTCAGCCAGAAGTATTTCTAAGTTTGATGTTTATAAAGCATTAAAAAAATGCTCTTCACTTCTTATTGAATTCGGTGGACATAAGCACGCTGCCGGTATTACTTTAGAAGAAAAAAGCGTTCCAATACTGCGGGAACAATTCGACGAAATAGCAAGAAGTTTGATTACTGACGATATGATTAAAAACGAACAGTTTATTGATACTGAATTAGATTTAAATGAACTATCACCTAATTTTATTCAGGTTTTAAGAAAATTTGCTCCGTTCGGTTATGATAATTTTAAACCAGTATTTCTTTCGAGAGGAGTTATTTCTACAAACGGCATTAAAGTTGTAGGCAATAATAATATTAAATTCCGTGCTTTGCAATCTAATTTTGCTATTGATGCTATTGGATATAATTTACTGGATAAATCTCATTTTTGTTCTGACAGAAAACCTTTCACAATAATTTATCATCTTGAAGAAACGAATTTCTTCGGTCATCCTACTATACAGTTAAGGATAAAAGACATAGCTAAGGAAGATTTTTCTGTTGATTAACATTTTGGATTCTGTTGTTTTGCTATTTTATAGTTAATAAAAAATTTAAAAAATTCAAATAAAATACTTTATGCAAAACTTATTCATCATCTTTGCCGGAATAGCAGTCGGATTAGGACTTACAATAGTTCAAATATCAAATGCACCATCTTATCTTTCAGATGAGCCGACTGCTTGCATAAATTGTCATATTATGACACCGCAATATGCAACCTGGCAGCATAGCAGCCACCGGGAATGGACGAACTGCAACGATTGCCATGTCCCTCATAATAACTTAGTTAGAAAGTATTATTTTAAAGCAACTGACGGATTAAGACATGCCAGTATGTTTACATTGCGTCTTGAACCTCAGGTAATTCAAATTAAAGAAGCAGGAAAAACAGCTGTGCAGGAAAATTGTATCCGATGCCACATAAATCAGTTAAATCCGGTTTCGGCTATTAACGTAACAGGTCATAATTACACACTTGGCGAAGGAAATCTTTGCTGGGACTGCCATCGCGAGGTTCCCCACGGAAGAGTTAATTCTCTTGCTTCCACACCAAATGCGATTGTTCCCGGGCTTAGTCCAGCTTTACCCAAATGGTTAGATAAAAGTATCAAACAAAAGAAGCAGTAGAAGCTTAGACAGAAGGTTTAGAAAGTTTAGATAGTTTAGAAAGTTTAGATAGTTTAGGAAGAAGTCCTACTCTTCTTGGAGATGTAGGACTTCTTTGCATTTAAGCTAAAGAAACTTTCGGAAAGCCAATGTTACTTACGGAAAGTTGTATTGAAAAAACTACTTTACTAAAATAAGCGATTTGCTGATGTAGTTGTTTTTAGTTGCAAAATTGACGTAAAACATTCCTGATTCTAAATTTTGGCTTTCAAGAGTAAATCTATGCTCGCCAGTTGAAAAGTAAGCACCGTTTGCAAATTCGTATATTTTTCTGCCTAACATATCAAATACAGCAAGGTTCACGTTATCCGCTTCAGGCAAAGTAATTGTTATTGTAGTGCTGCTTGAAAATGGATTGGGAATAATGGATAAATTCACATTCTCAAATGTTTGAAGAGGTTCTGAATCTTCTACGCCAATCCTTGGCGGATATGAACCACAAACATTTCCTCCATATTCACTCTCAGCGCTTTGATATTGAAAATAAATCATATCGTTACAGGAAATATCATCAATATAAGCTCTAAAAGTTGAACCTTCAACAATTTTTGTGCAAGGTCGAATTACAATTTCTCTTCCATCTTTTAATGACAAGTTGCCACCTGGATGAACAGTATATGGGGCATAAGTATTACTTCCAATTTTTAATATATCATAAGCTGTTAAATTACGTACATCTCCATTATTAATGTTCCGACCATAATGAAGATAAGGTAAAGCTATACCATTTAAAACTTCAATTCCAGTGTTTTCTGGGTCAAGCCAATCTTTAAGACGGGTTTGGGGTGTTCCACCACCTTCCCAAGAAATATTAAATCTACCGTAGTAATCAGGTCCATTTTGATTTGAACAAGATGCATAGCCACCATGTAATTGGCCAATAACATTCTTTAAGGTGTTAAATAATGGAGCACCTGAAGAACCAGGTTCAGTAGTTCCTACATTCCAAATTACTTTCCAATGTGATGTTCCTGTTGTTGATAAATAATCACATATAACTGGTGATTCATAATCATGAGAAATTTTCATTACATCGCCACTGGGATGATGAATACAAGTGGTACTATTAGGCATATCATTGCTTCTATCCCAGCCATTAAAATAAGTTACAATATAGTCACCCGATTCAGGTGGTTCTAATAATCTAAGTAAAGCAAAATCTGATAATGACCAATGTGAGATTAAATCAGCTCCCGTATATTGTACGGTTTGATATAAACCTCCAGAGCCACAACCAGAACGCCTATAACCAAATTCAAATACCCAAGTATTTGGGTTTCCTGAATTGCAATGATTTGCTGTTAAATAGTATGGTGTAAAATCTTCTCTAGCATTATTTATTAAGGAACCAGAACATAGATGACCGTTACCAACTAATACCCTTGACACTGAAAATATTTCTCTGCACCAATCAGCACCTTCAGAACATTTAACATCTCTATTGCAAGAACCTGAACTTAATAACTGTGGTGATTTTAATCCTATTGGACTATTGTTATTTAAATAAAACTCAACAATATTTTTATAAGCATATATTATATTCGATAATTCAATTGTTCCAAGTCCTCTTTTTTGAAATGGCTCAAAATATTCTAATATAGTTGTTGAGCCAGGAATGAGACCTGTGGCATATTCATCATAATTCCTGTTTATTCTTTCTGTATAAGGACCAAGAACATAGTTTTGTTCTTCATTATATATGAAAAACATTGAATTTTCTGGTAAATAAAAATTGTTATAAACTAAATTTATTGAATAAGCTCCAGAGCATATAATTTTTAATCTCCATAACCTATCTCCATTTTCTAATGTATCCCATGTTCCAATATTATTTAAATTGTAGTTAACCTTATAATCGTATCCATACCTAAAAGGAAAACCTAAGCTATCGTTTATTATATCTTCTTCTAACAAAGAATCTTTGTTGAAACTTGGCATTTCTAAATTAACAACATTTTCAAATGGGGTTAAAGGAAATTCGAATGAATTATAAGTAAAACTTATTGGTTTATAATTACTATAATTTAATATCTGTGATTTGGAAATGTTGGCAACACAAATTAAAGACAAAATTGTTAAAAGAAATATTCTTATTTTTAATACAATGTTCATATCACCCTCTTTAATTACTATTTACCAACACAGTATCAAATCTGATTTTTTCTATATTTGTAAGTTTGGGAATTGTTATTGCATCTTCATACCAATTTAATATCTTTGAAAAAGGGTCATTAACATAAATCGTGAGTAAGTATAAATATTCTTCTGTTTGAGAATTATAATATAATTTTCTTTCAGTATCAGCAAAGCCACCCCAATTTGTTCCAAAGAGTATTAAATCACGGGTGTTAAAATCAATATCTGGCGGTATTAAACTGTCATATTTATAGCATGGTCCCATTTCATTTCTTTGTTCCTGAGATAGTCTTTGCTTAAGAGTACTTATTCTGCTTTGAATTAAATCATAATAAGTCTTATAATCATTAAGGTTTCTGCATACTACTCCATTCATAACGTCTTCAGCGGAGAAGCACAAATCATAAACTGTATCTATTTCAGTTACTTCCACCCAATTAGAATCGCTTTGAATAGTTCCTTTGTTATATTTGCTAAATTTAGTAACCTGGTCATCGGTGCATGCAAACAAGCATAATAAAAATACAATGCTTACGAAATATTTTAAAGCTTTCATTTTATTCTCCTTAAATAATTATTTTTTTAATTTATTTAATTCAGATTTGATTGTTTCGTTTTCTTTCTTCAATTCAATCACATACAGCGTAAGCTCTTCAATTTTCTTGAGCATACGTGCCTGCATATCACCGATTTCAATGCCTTGGGGGTGAAAAATAAAATAATTTATTGAATAAAAACTTTCCGAAAGCTAAAGAAACTTTCGGAAAGTTGAATTATTGACTATAAACTCTAATAATTATATGAAATTACTGTATTTGGAAGCCATTTTATTAATGAATCTATTTTCTCTTTGCTTAATTGAGTATTGACGACCATCATTTCTTCTAAATTATCTTTTAAATTTTTAATTGATTCAGGAATTGAAGAAATTTCTGTGTCATTAAGATATAAAACCTTTAATGAAGTTAAATTACCTATTTCTTCGGGAAGTATCTGAAGAGGAGCATCACAAAAATTTAATGATTCCAAACCAGTTAAAGTGAAAATTGTCGATGGAATTTCAGTTAGAACAGTTCCATTTAGATGGAGTTGCTTTAATTGCGGAAGCTTGTCGAACTTATTTGGTAATTTGCATATACTATTTTCTTCAAAAAATAATGATGTTAAATTGCTTAATTTGAAAAAAGCATCTGGTATTTCTGTTATATTATTATTACTTAAGTAAATGCCACGGAGTTTGCTTAAATCACCTATGCAATCTGGAATAGTTCCGACATCAGCATCAATAATCATAAGTGCAGTATCGCAATTGCTTAATTGGTTCTTTTTTAAGATTGAGCAATCGCTTGGATTTGTTGAATTTTCATTGCAAGAAAATAGCAGAATGAAAACACAAAATATTAAAATTATATTTTTCATTTTTTCACCATTAATTATTGAGCAGATTTATCATATTGTGGATTGATATCTTCATCTAAACACTCCTGGCAGTTTCCACTTTGATTTGTTCTTGAGCAGCCCGGAATAATATAAGCCCTTACTTGAGAACCTTCTTTAGCAGTGAAGCCGGGTTTGAAAATTACTTCATTTGCTGCACGGAATGTAACATTTCTTGCTTCTGAATCAATTAAGAAGTCAGCAGGATAACCAGCTGGTCTGTTTTCAGGACAGACTGTTATTCTTCCCGGATTTCCTTCTGCTCTAAAAGTATAATAATTTCCGTTGATTTCCTGGTTAAATAAGTTTAGCTCTTGCTGCTGGTCGTAAACCATACCCATATCTTCAGTTGTCGCATTTGGAAATTGCATTTTTGTTTCAATTATATATTTGTATAACATTCCTGCTACAGCTCTTATGGTGTAAGGTAGCAAAACTTCACGATAAATCTTACCACCATCTATGCCAGGATTAAAACCAAAGTTCTTTAAACCTGTTTCACCATCATAAGGATTTATTCTATAATACTGTAAATCACTTGGCGGAGCATACGAATTAATTATTGATTGAATTTCACCAATGTTACCAATGTTAGGGGGATAGTTATCGTCTCCATTGCTGGGCTTACAGCCCCAAGCTGCAAACCAATCTGAAAGTTGTCCCAATGTATAAAATAAAAATAAATTCCTATCACCATTTACTTCACAAAAGGGATTCACAAAGCCACCACGTTCTTTATATACTCTTTCTGCTGTCCAATAAAAATCAGTATTGTAATAATCCTTTAACCAATATTCAAAAGGAGCAGGATAATCAACTCCAATAGGTGCGTGCATAGACCTTTTTGCATGTTCTGGAACTCCCATATCAGTTAACAAATGGCATAACCTTCCAAGTATATTGAAAAATATTTCTTTACAATATTGATTACCAGCTGGCCAGTAGTAATTCGTGTGAATATTGAATGGACAATAAAGTGAATACCAGGCAACATCGTGTGCTCGATTAACCCATATTCTATCTTTCCAATACCAATTATACAAATATGTATTTGTTGATTCTCTATTACACCAAAGTTTTTGATAACCTAGTGTCTCACCACCTGAATGAGCAAATTTAAAAATTTTAACATACGAATCCCACATATAAGCGCGTGCTTTAGTATAAGCTGATGGAAAGTGACCACCATCGTATAACTTAACTTCACCATAGTCACCAACTGTATTGTCACCATAAGGTTTATCAGCATCCCAGAAATGAGTAATACTTGCATGCGTCCATTCGCCCCAAAGTAAATTTTTCCTGACACCTTTAAAATCATAAACAATATCCGAAATATCCTCATGCTCAGAACCGCTTGCAACATCTCTATTATTATACCAATAGTAATTATTATAAAATCTTGCTTCACCAATAAAATTATCCATATCAGCGAAACCAGCTGCTTCTTTACTTAATTGTAATTTCAATAATTTATATGCTTCAATTATTATTCTCTGATGAACAGGTTCTTCCTTTTGTTCATGCGCAAATATCAAATTACTACTTAAAATAATACTAAATAATATTAATATGTATTTTTTCATTATATCTCCAAATTAAATTTATAACAAATATTTAACAATATAAGATTTGGAACAAACAACTCAATTCCATCAGCTGATGGAATACTAAATAAAGTTCTATTTTGAAGTTGTAAGTTTAGTGACTTACTAAGTTCAAAACTCAATCCAATTCCAGCATCAAGAGCGTAATACTCTTCTTTTGGGCTAATGCCCATAAAACCAAAGTGAAAACACATTCTAAATTTAGACTGGGCTGCTGAAGTATATACCTTTATAACACCAGATAAACCTACTTGTGTAAATAAATTATCATTTATCTTAACAAAATGTTTATCTATAATGTCATCTTTTTTTGATGGTTTAGCAAGCCATGAGTGAGAATAAAGTTCAATAGAAAAGATATGTGCTTTTGTAAAGGGAATTTCTAAACCCAAACCCAAAACAGGAGCAAAACTAAAATATTTACCCCAACCACCACAGCGAATACAAATATTAGAACTATAAGCACCACCTAAACCACCAACAACTATAATATCAATTCCTTTTTCTTCTTTTTTACCTGAATCAGCTAAAACTATATTCTCATCAGCAAAACCGTTTAAGGAATTGAATATTAGTAAAATAAAACAAAATAATGCATGTTTATATTTCATAAGTAATTATTTTATAAGTATTAATCTATTGGATATTGTTTTGTTGCCAAAAGTTAGCTTGCAAATATAAATTCCTGAAGAATAATTATCGCATTTTACTAATACTTTGTGCCAACCTGCCTCATATTCTTTATTTGTAACAACTTCGTTTATAGCACCGCTTGCATCGTAAATTACGATTTCTGCAATTCCCTTTTCTTGAATAAAGAATTCAATAGTAGCTTCATTTTCAGTTGGGTTTGGATAAAGATTTATTGCTATACCATCAACTATACCATTTTCTATGCTATTTATACTTTCACCATTAATTCCCGGTGGTGGAACTTGTCCAGTCTCTTTATACCATAAGCCAATATTTTCAGCAAGTGAATCGCCAGTAAAAACAAAATCGCCTCCAACAAGAATTGAATCACCGTGTAATGCAATAGTTCTTATTGTTTGGTCAGCACCTCTACCAAAAATGCTCCATTCTGTTCCATTCCACTTTGCTATACCTTTGCACTGATTTGAATCGTTTAAAACTTTTGTAAAGCTGCCTACGGCATATAAATTACTTTCGTCAGTTACCATTTGAAAAACTCTGCCATTAAGTCCATCTGCTAATGCTGACCAATTAGACCCAGTCCATTTTACAATATTTTTACTATAAATTTTAGTACTTCCGTTTGTTTTTATAGAGTCAAATATCCCAGCAAAATATATGTTATTACCTACTCTACATACCTTTGATACTTCTCCTATTGGACCTACATTTCCTAACGTAAGCCAATACGCTAAGCTGTTTACCCAAATAGCAATATGTTTTGAGGGATAATAACCAACAGTATCAAATTCTCCAACAATATATACTAATTGGTTACTAACAAACATATCAGTAACGACATTATTGACTCCTCCAATAGAATTCCAGTTTGTTCCGTCCCAATAACCTATGTTCTTAGTATTAATAGAATTATTATTGTTAAACAATGTATCAAACCTACCACCTATAAAGATTTTATTATCTACTTTTGCAATAGAAGTTATTATTCCATTTGTGCCTTTTCCTAATGATGACCAAGTATGAGAATTAATATTCCATTTTGCAATATTACTTGCTTTAACAGTTCCAGCAGTATCGAACAAACCAGCGACATAAAGCGAGCTATCGCTTAATAACATATCATTTATTATTGGGAAAAAACCTTTAATCCCTGCATTTAATCCGCTTCCAAGGGGCATCCAGGCAGAATCAACCAACTCTGCTATGCAATTAAAATATAAAGAATCGAAAGGTCTCATATCGAACCAACCGCTTGCAAACATCTTGTTTTGATTGTTAATTACAATTTTGTTTACAGGACCAAATTCCCATACCTGCTTATCACTTTCAAAATAGCGCCAGTAAATATCGTCTGGGTGTGACGATATGCAAAGATTTGCAGATATAAGTTCTATCATCAATATTAATATAATGATTTTTGCTTTCATTTTATTCTCCTTAAATAATTATTTTTTTAATTTATTTAATTCAGATTTGATTGTTTCGTTTTCTTTCTTCAATTCAATCACATACAGCGTAAGCTCTTCAATTTTCTTGAGCATACGTGCCTGCATATCACCGATTTCAATGCCTTGGCTGCTGACTTCATTTGCATTTGGCATTTCTGGAAGTTTTTTATTCTCTTTAATGTATTTTTCGAGTTCAGTAATATTAGTCAAATTGTAGTTTTCATCGAAGACATAATCAGGCCAGCAAGGTGCACCTTCAAGGGAAACACGCACTTCCTTAGCGCAAATAGTGCCATCAACAACAAGTTTTTCAAGTGGTTCATCAACACCAATTCCAATATTCCCACCATCTTGAATAAACAGTAAGGTTGTATTAGAGGAATTTCTAACGTCTAAAGCAGAAGTATTTGAAGTATTACCTTTGCTTTTAACTACAAAAGCAGATTGGGGCGTCCATTTGCCAATTCCAAAATTTCCATTAGGTAAAATTCTGAAACCTTTTAAATCTAAATCATAATCAGAAAATACAAAGACTTCATTTTCAGCATCCTGTTTATCAACCATAAAAGTTACACCCGGATTTGGGTCATCTATTGGAGATGCGCCAATACTTAAAGAAATTCTGTTAGTAATATTAAAGGTTTTCCCTTGAGCAGCGTCGTAATAATTATTAATTTTAAATGATTTAGTACCGCCATTATGGAAAAACATTTCATCTCCAATTTGAAGCAATTCTTTAGGTAAATTATTTCCAATACCCACTTTGCCAGATGGAGCAATTGTCATACGTTCTTTGTCCTTATCTCCAGAATGTGTAGTTGCAAACCTAATGTTACCATTTGTGCTTCTTGTAGTTAAAATAATATCGTTAGCATATTCATCTGCTTTTAAAACTACATCGAAAAGTGAACCTATTGTGCTATATTCGGAAATATAGCCGGGGGTTAGTAATGAAAGGTATCCGCTGTAATCTCCTTCGGAATGTGTGCTATATGTTAATTGTATAGCTGCTTGTGGGCAGGAAAAAAAATCGTCCCAACTTTGTATATGAAGTGGTTTGTCTGGTGAAGTTGTCTGAATACCAACAAATCCAGTATTAGGATTTAATGGAAATACATTATAGCATTGTTGCGCTAATGTTGTAAAATTACATAAAAAAGGAAGTAAGAATAAAAACAAAAATAGCATATTTTTTACTATTCTTGGAACAATTATTTGGTTAAATTTACGCATATTGCATATTGCATATTGCATATTGCATATTGCATATTGAAACTACCTGAGGTTTTTTCTCTCGTAATTACACCTTTTTATTTTGTTATTTAAATACAATTTCTAATTACAAAAACTTTTTTAATTTTCCAAATATTTTTTTTATTTTTTTTAATTATGAACAAAATTTAATTTATTTATCGTTTTGTAATTTTCTATATATTTTTTCCAAAATTCCAATAATTCCAAAAACTTCTTCAATTAACTTTTGATTAATATTAGTAAATACAATAATTTTATGTTAAATTTGCTTTTAAAAAATTTATTAATGTGAATTTAATGAAAATAAAATTATTATATTTATTAATAACTTTGTTTATCTTACAGAGCTGTAGCGGAACAATACGCTTTTCATCAGTCGCTCAGCCAGAAGATAAATCCACTTATCAAAGTGGGGATGTTTTTCTTGGTTTAGCTTCTTTTTATTCAGATGAATTTGAAGGCAGACAAACTGCTAATGGAGAAATATACGATAAAAATAAATATACTGCAGCACATAAAACAATAGCATTCGGCACCAAAGTAAAAATACGGAATTTGCAAAACAACCTTACAACAATTGTAATTATAAATGATAGGGGACCTTTTGTGCCGGGACGAGTAATTGATTTGTCGCGTGCAGCCGCCGAGCAAATAGGAATGATTCAGCAAGGCGTTGTGGAAGTTGAAATTACTATTATTGAATAAATAAAAAATCGGAGTTTTAATGATTTATTTGAATAATACTGCAACAAGTTTTCCAAAGCCCAAGGAAGTCCATATTGCAGTAAATGAATACGTAAACACTCCTCCTGTACATTCAGCCCGTTCAAGCTTCGAACGTGAAATGGAGGATATTGATTATTGTTGCAGGGCAAAACTAGCAGAATTATTTAACGCACCAGACCCGTATCATATTGTGTTTTCCTCCGGAAGCACCGAATCCTTAAATCTTGCTATAAAAGGAACCGGGCTTGAAGGTGGTCACGTTGTTTCTACTGCCATCGAGCATAATTCTGTCATCAGACCTCTTAAAATGATGGAAATCGATGGTAAAATTGAACTTACTTTCGTTAATTGTGATAAAACCGGATACGTCAATCCAGATGATATTGAAGATGCAATTAAACCAAATACAAGAGCCGTTGTGCTTAACCATAGCTCAAACGTTACCGGTTCAATAACAGATATTGAAAAAGTTGCAAAAATTGCTCATAAGCATAATTGTTTAATTATCGTTGATGCTTCTCAATCGGCTGGAAATATTCCAATTGATGTTACTGCATGGAATATTGATTTACTTGCATTCACAGGGCATAAATCCTTATTCGGTTATTCTGGAACAGGTGGACTTTTTATCAGAGAAGGCATTAATTTAAAGCCCTTTAAAGTTGGTGGTACAGGTGTTTTAAGTGAAGTTCTGGTGCAACCAGATGGATTTCCATTGCATTATGAAGCCGGAACACCAAATTCTGTTGGTATTGTTTCATTAAAAACTGGCGTGGAATTCATTTTAAATACCGGAATTGATAAAATTCACAAAAGAAAATCGCAGCATGTTTTAAATATGATTAATGAATTGAAAGAACATCCTGATTTAACAATTTATACAACTATTGAAAACAATAATTTATCAAATTTTTGTTTTAATATTAATGGAATTGTGCCAGAAGAAGTTGGTTATATTTTAGAAAGTTCTTATGATATTATAGTAAGGACTGGCATTCATTGCGCTCCGCTTTTATTAGAGCCAGTTGGAGTCCATCCTTGGGGAACGGTGCGCTGCAGCCCATCTTATTTTACTACTGATGAAGAAATTGAAAAGTTCATTGATTCAGTAAAAGATATTACTAAAGTCTTTTTGAGAAAGAGAAAGTAACTTTAGAACATAATTATCATAGCTAAAATTTTTAGTCATACTATCAACTTCTTTGATAGTATGACTTTTATTTTTTTGTGCGGAAAGTTGGAAATATTTCCAGAATTAAAGAGTCTATACTATTCTAAATTGTGCAAAATATGACCTAATTTATGCTTTTTAGTAAGTAAATATTTTTTATTTATAGAGTTTGGTTCAGCTTCTAATGGAACTCTTTCTGCGACCTTCAAGTCGTAACTTTCCAAACCAACTCTTTTTTGTGGATTATTTGTAATTAATCTCATATTTTTAACTTTTAAATCCACAAGGATTTGCGCACCAATACCATAATCTCTCGGGTCTGGTGCGAAACCCAGATGTTCATTTGCTTCAACAGTATCCAAACCCTCTTCCTGAAGTTTGTATGCCTTGACTTTGTTGATTAAACCAATTCCTCTGCCTTCCTGCCGCATATAAAGCAAAACACCTTTCCCTTCTTTTTCAATCATCTGCATAGCTGAATGTAGTTGGTATCCGCAATCGCATCGAAGTGAACCGAGCAAATCTCCTGTTAAGCACTCTGAATGAACACGGACTAAAATGCTTTCATCTTCATTCCACTCGCCTTTATATAATGCAATATGCTCTTTGCCATCGAAAGTATTAACATAAACTTTAAGTTGGAAATCACCGTATTGAGTAGGAAGATGTGCATTAGCAACGCATTTTACAAGACAATCCCTTTTCAGACGATACGCAATTAAATCCTTTACAGTTACTACTTTTAAATCATATATTTTAGCAAATTCTAATAAATCCGGCATACGAGCCATAGAGCCATCATCATTCATAATTTCGCAAAGAACTCCAACAGATTTAAGTCCCGCAAGCCGCATCATATCAACAGCTGCTTCTGTGTGTCCGGCTCGGCGCAAAACACCTTCCTTAACGGCAATAAGTGGGAAAATATGCCCAGGTCGCCCTAAATCTTCAGGTTGAGTATCCTTTGAAGCAAGAGCGCGAACTGTCGCTGCTCTGTCAAATGCTGATATCCCGGACTTAGTACCGTGAATATAATCGACAGAAACAGTAAAGTTAGTGCCATGCAAAGCAGAACTATCGCGAACCATAGTTGCCAATTTAAGTTTAGCAGCACGCTCTTCTGTTATTGCAACACAGATTAATCCACGCGCTTTCATACACATAAAATTTATTATATCCGGAGTGCAAAGTTCAGCAGCGCATACTAAATCGCCTTCATTTTCTCTATCTTCGTCATCCATTACAATTATCATTTTGCCAGATACTAAATCTTGCAAAGCTTCTTCTATAGTACTTATCATTTTTTTTATTTATTTTATGAAACAATTTATAAATTTTTTAAACACAGATAATTAAATATTCAACTTTCCTAGTAGATAAAATATAGCTAATACAAAGTAGTAGTGAATTACCACACTAATTCAATATATTTTTAATATCATTCCGAATCCCTGATAAATGAAAACACTATTTAAATAGTAATGACAACACTTTAAACTGTCATACCGAGGCGAATATAAACGAAGACGTTTACTTTTGAGAAATTGAACTTTTAAGTCATTCGATGACTTTCGCTTGTGAATAAAATCATTATAATTATATGTATTACATATATTTACGTGTTAACAAATCAAATTGGTTCATTAGGAGCGCAGCAAGGAATCTCACAAGTCATTGTTTCCATTAGATTTGAGATTCTTCACTTCGTTCAGAATGACTGTGAAAATAAATGTCATCTCCATTTAAATAAAGCACTTGCTTTATCTTGGGGTTCGGAATGACAGACAAGCGTAAAGATGTCATTGGAATACATTTAGGTATTCAGTACGTTAAGATTAATATACATTATATATTTCGTCAAGTACCAATTCACAATTCCTGATTTCCAATTCCTGATTCCCAAGCGACTGTTTCCTACAATAAAAAATCCCCTGCAAAAGAGGAGCAGGGGATAAATTGCAAATATTTTGGGACATTATTTAAGTTCAATTATTTAGCCAAAGCAAAAGAGCGTCTTTCTCTTATAACAGTAACTTTAATTTGTCCGGGATATTCCATTTCATTTTCAATACTTTTAGCAATATCAATTGCTAAGTTATCGGAGTTATTGTCGTCAACTTTTTCTGGTTCAACAATAACGCGTATTTCTCTACCTGCTTGAATAGCAAAAGTTTTAGCAACGCCTTGAAAACTTTGAGCAAGAGTTTCCAGTTTGTCAAGTCGTTTAATGTAGTTTTCTAAAGATTCACGTCTTGCACCGGGGCGTGCGCCGCTAATACTATCAGCAGCTTGAACAAGCACAGCAAAAGGAGTTTCCATTTCTATATCTTCGTGGTGTGCGCCGATAGCATTGCAAACTGTATGTGGTTCTTTATACTTTTTAGCAATATCGAAACCAAGTAGGGCGTGAGGTCCTTCAGTATTTTGGTCAATACACTTCCCAACATCGTGGAGCAGTCCGGAACGTTTAGCAATAATGGAGTCGAAACCGAGTTCGGCAGCCATAATACCGCAAAGATAAGCAACTTCAATTGAA
Source organism: uncultured Hyphomicrobiales bacterium (assembly GCA_964498585.1). Taxonomy (GTDB): domain Bacteria; phylum Bacteroidota; class Ignavibacteria; order Kapaibacteriales; family UBA2268; genus JAAYJM01. Next base: position 33,225 of record CAZCHH010000014.1, on the reverse strand, counting down.
TGATTTAAAAGATTTTGTCCGTAGCTTGAACGGTATTTCATTTTCCCTACAATTTTTAGTAACTCATTATGCATATTGTGAATTCCAAGCTGCAGGCAAGCATTTTCACCGATATGAATAATTTCTTCTTCAAGCTCTTTGCGAGTTTTATCAACAATTTCCTCAATTCTTGCCGGATGAATTCTGCCATCAATCATAAGTTTTTCAAGAGATGCTTTAGCAACTTCTCTTCTAAATGGGTCGAATCCAGATATAACTACTGCTTCAGGAGTATCATCAATAATTAAGTCAATTCCGGTAGCAGCTTCGAAAGCGCGAATATTTCTACCTTCGCGTCCAATAATTCTTCCTTTCATTTCGTCGCTATCTAAAGATACAACTGATACGGTGCTTTCTACGCTATGGTCAGAAGCAGAGCGTTGAATTGCCTGCAAGATTATGCTTTTTGCCTGCTTTGTTGCATTGGATTTTGCTTCTTCAATAATTCGTTTAGTAAGATGAGCGGACTCGGTTTTTGCATCATTAATGACATTTTCCATCATTAATTTTTTTGCATCATCACGTGATAAACCACTTATTTGTTGTAATTTATCTGTTTGAATATCGATAATTTTAGCAATTTCTTTTTCCTTATTTGCAATGTTATCCAATTTCGCTTTCAATTCATCTTCTTGAACAGCAACTTGTTTTTCTTTTTTATTAATTTGCTCAATTTTAGATTCAATATTTTCTTCTCTTGATTTTAGTTGTTTTTCAATGGCTTGCATTTTTTGGCGTTTTTGCTGAGCATCATTTTCAAAATCCTGTTTTCTTTTATGCCATTCTTCTTTAACTTCAATTAGCTTTTCTTTTTTCAAATTAGTAGCTTCTTTTTCAGCTTCTTTCAAAAGATTAGCCACACGATTTTCACCATCTTTAAATTTAGCAGCATTAATTCTATTACCAGCAAAATAAGAAATTCCAAATCCAATAATAAGTCCAATTAAACTGAAAATAATAATCATCACATCATTCATAAAATCCTCTTCTATCGTTTATATTTATTTATTAATATAGTTTAAATTAATAAACCGCACTATACATCGCTAACAAGTCGGATAAGAACCCAACCTGACACAGTGGGTAATAACCCAGCTATATCACACTTCCTTCGTACTTGGGGGACAAATATGCACAAAGAATTGTGCAAAAGGCCTGAGTTTTATAACCGGAGCATATTTCCCTTATGATTTTACTATAGGTTCTTTTGCTTGTAAAATTATGCGATTGTATAATGCGGCATTCATTATACAAAATTTTCAAAGAACAAAATAATTCTTCAAAATCCGAACTTAATGCATTAAATAATTGTATATATCTAATCATTATTTAATTGTATTGTTTAAAAAATCAGTCATTTTCCTTAATTCTTCAATAATTCTATTATGGCTTGAGATTAGCTGATTTTCTGTATTGCAATATTTCTCAGCAATATTTAATGCTGTTAAAACTGATAATGTTGAAACCGACTCCTGCTTATATCGCTCTTCTAATTCCTGAAGCTGTAAGTTCACTTCTTGAGATGCTCTTTGGATTATTTCCTCATCATACCCTTTTAATGAATACTCTTTGCCAGCTATTTTTACTTTCACATTCTTTGCCATTTAGAACTATTTCCTTTAATGAAAAATTAATTTTCATTCATTATTTAATTCAGCGTAAAAATACGTTTTTATTTTATTTAATGCAAATATTTTTTTTATTGTAATACTTTTTGTTGCTTTCCATGACAATTTTTATATTTCTTGCCACTTCCGCAAGGGCATGGGTCATTTCTACCGATTTCTTTTTCTGCTTTCCTGTATGTTTTCACTAAAGGACGTCCTCCAACGTCCTGCTGAGTTTGGGCAGACTGCCCGGACCCTCCTGATGAGACAAATGATGGTACTGCTGTGGCTGAATGTTGGAATGATAAATTACCTGAAGACATAATACTTACATTCTTAAGTCGTTGTTGGCCATCGCCGCCTTGTTTAACTTTAATTTCTCTTCCTACAACTTTCGGGAAAAACTTAAATACAAAATTAACAGCTTCTTTATTAATATCTTTAATTAGCTCAACAAACAATTTAAAAGCTTCACCTTTATATTCAAGCAATGGGTCTTTTTGGCCATAGGAACGCAAATGAATACCTTCTTTTAAATCGTCCATTTCTCTTAAATGGTCACGCCATTTTTCGTCTATTGTTTGAAGGACAGCGTATCTTTCTAATTGAGACATAAAATCGGTGCCGAGCAACTCTTCTTTTCTTATGTAAAAATCATCTGCTGCCTCAAGAATCTTATTTACGCAATCAATTTGATTGATTTTCTCAAAATCCTGATAGCTTAAATTTAGTTCGCATAATAAATTTGTACGAACGGCATTTTTTAAACCAGTGAGGTCGTTATCAGGCTTGAAATCATCAAACCATTCAGTTGCAAGGTCTTCAACATATTCAAAAATTTCACCTTTTAATCTTTCGCCCATCAAAGCATGGCGCCTTCTGCTATAAATTACTTCACGTTGCTGATTCATAACGTTATCGTATTCAAGCAAACGTTTTCTTATGCCGAAGTTATTCTCTTCCACTTTCTTTTGAGCGCGTTCTACAGATTTGGTAATCATACTATGCTGGATTGGTTCGCCCTCCGGAATCTTGATTTTCTGCATAATTCCGGCAATTCTCTCGCCGCCAAAAAGACGCATTAAATTATCTTCCAAAGAAATGAAGAATAAAGAAGAACCGGGGTCGCCCTGACGTCCTGCGCGTCCTCTAAGCTGGCGATCAATTCGGCGGGCATCGTGACGCTCAGAACCGATAATTGCAAGCCCGCCATTTTTCTTTACTTCCGGGTCTAACTTAATATCTGTTCCACGTCCAGCCATATTCGTTGCTATTGTTATTGCTCCTTTTCTTCCGGCGTTGGCAATTATTTCTGCTTCTTTCTGGTGTTGCTTTGCATTTAATACATTATGATGAATTCCTACTCTTTTGAGCATTTTACTTAAAAGTTCTGAAACTTCAACGCTTGTTGTTCCAACCAGAACAGCTCTGCCTTTTTTCAATTCGTTTTGAATCTCTTCAACTATTGCATTATATTTTTCACGCTTCGTTTTGAAAATCAAATCTTCGTTATCTTTCCTGACAATGGGTCTGTTAGTTGGAATAACAACTACATCAAGATTATAGATTTTTTCAAATTCGCCAGCTTCTGTTTCTGCAGTACCAGTCATACCTGCGAGTTTTTTATACTGGCGAAAATAGTTTTGAAGAGTTATCGTTGCAAGAGTTTGTGTATCGCGTTCCACCCGAACCATTTCTTTTGCTTCAATTGCCTGATGGAGTCCATCAGAATAGCGCCTTCCTTCAAGAATACGACCAGTAAACTCGTCAACAATCATAACTTTGTTTTCCTGGACTACGTATTCCACATCTTTTTCGTAAAGTGAATATGCTCGCAATAGTTGATTGATAGTGTGAATTCTATCACTGCTTTCAGCATACTGCATATTTACTTCATCAATTTTCCTTTGCTTTTGAGCAGTAGTCAAATCGGTATCGCCTTCAATAGCACTCATTTGAGAAGTGATGTCGGGAATAACGAAAGTATTTGGGTCTTCCTGGCTTGTGCAGAGCAGTTGACGTCCTTTTTCAGTAATATCAATCTGATGATTCTTTTCGTCAATAGTATAATACAGTTCTTCATCAACTGGAGCCAGCTTATTTTGTTGGTCACGAAGGAAATTGATTTCTGTTTCTTTCATCAATTTCTGATATTCCGGCTCTTGCAAAAGTTTAGACAATCTTTTATGTTTTGGTAAGCCGCGATAAGAACGTAAGAGAAGAAGTCCGAGTTTTTCTCTGTCTTCTTTCTTTTCAGATTGAATTAAATTATTTGCTTCAGAAGTTAATTGATTAACAAGGCGGGTTTGAGCTTCAACAAGTCGCTTAACTCTTGGATTCATTTCTTCGAATTTCTGGTCTGAAGCTTGTCCAACTGGTCCTGAAATAATTAATGGAGTTCTTGCTTCGTCAATTAAAACGGAGTCAACTTCATCGACAATAGCATACCAGTAACCGCGATGGACAAGATGCTCCGGTTCTACAACCATATTATCTCTTAGGTAATCGAAACCAAATTCATTATTGGTTCCATAAGTTATATCGAAATTGTAAATCTTTTTACGTTCTTCAGAATCCATATTTGATTGAATAGCGCCAATAGAAACGCCAAGGAATTCGTAAACTGGTCTCATCCAGTCAGAGTCGCGTTTTGCAAGATAATCATTGACAGTAACCAAATGAACCCCTTTTCCAGCAAGAGCATTAAGATAAATGGGTAGAACAGCAACAAGAGTTTTTCCTTCACCTGTAGCCATTTCTGAGATTTTTCCATGGTGAAGGACGATACCACCGAGCAACTGGACATCAAAAGGAACCATATCCCAATATGAAGTTTGCCCTGCATATTCGTAACGGTGTTTATTTTCTTTTAAACGACTGCATGCCTGCTTAACAACAGCAAAGGCATCGGGAAGGATTTCATCTAAAGTTTCTTCAATAACTTCAAAAATTTCTTTGTCAATTTCTTTTATTCTATCTTTTGCAGAAAGAGTATCTTCCGGCTTAAGTGCTTCATTTATAAGTTTATTGTTTAACTCAAGCTTTTCATCTTCCAATCCTTGAGTATTCTTTTTAACTAATTCTTTAAATTCAATTGTTTTTGCTTTTATTTGGTCATCAGTCAAATTATCATATTCTTCATAAATTTCGTTGATTCTATTGACGATAGGCATCATTTCCTTAACGTCTTTTTCGTGTTTTGAACCAAATATTTTTGTTAAAAATTCAAGCATTTTATACTTTCAATTTAATTACAATAAAATATAGAAAATTGACGAATTAATCGTATTCGTATTTCACAATTAAAATTTTGAATAAAATAAGGTATATTTAACGAGTTATTCAATTAATAATTCTTCAGATAAAAGTGGAGTAATGAATCCATGGGATAAATTAATAAATGTGTTTTTATGAAATTTGAGATTGTAAGTTGCTGTTGCATCTATTGGTAAAATCGGTTCAAAACCTCTTACAAACGCACTTCTTACTGTTGTTTCACAACAAAGATGAGTCATTACACCGCAAATAACTATCTGCTGGGTATTATACTTCCTTAATTCTGTTTCAAATATTGTATCATAAAATGCATCAAATTGATTTTTTTCAAAGACTATTTTATTTTCTAAATTAAAATGTTGATAAATATCAAAGTACAAATTATCTTTTTCTAAAAGTGAGTTCCATTTTTTTGACATTTGCATTGAATTTTCTAAATTATTCCAATGTTGTGAAAAATAAATTGGTCTTTTCTTTTTTTCAAAATAGTAAATTAATTTATCAATTTGTGGGAGAATTGCTTCTGCTGAAGGAATAAAAGCGTGAGATGAATCAAGTAAAAAATAATTCTGCATATCTAATACAAGTAAGATGGAATTGCTTGATAATAATGGCATACAAGCATATTTGTTATAAGAAACAGCTTCAGTTTTAATCTGATTGCTAACTTCAAAAATATTATCTATAGTAAAATATTTTTCTTTCATAAATGATTTTTAATAACCGATTTTATACTAATAACGACTGCTTTCACAAATTCAATTTGAGTTGTAGACGAAAGTAAAATTTTAAGATTATATTGAATTTCCCCTGACTACAACAATTCCGGTATCACTTGAAACTGAATTTATATATTCACTAATGCTAGTGTCAATTATTACTTTCTTTTGTTTTGAAGATGCATGAAATAATCGTGGCGACTTGTTTTTCTCCACATAAGCAAAACCTAAATGTGCAAAATCCAATCCTTCTTTATTAGTTGTAAAACAAATAATATCACCATTATTAATTAAGTATTCAATTTTCTTAATTGATTTCTTTTCAATAAAATAGAATGTTTGTTCATTTATTTCTTTTTCAATTTCAGCAATTTTTGGTATTAAAGTGGTATCCCGCTCTAATGCTTTGTAATATTTGGGATTAGATGACATAAAATTTAAATTGAACTTAAGGACAGTTCCACCAATATCTTTTGTTATATCTTTAAATACGCCTTTTTTGAGATTATCGGAAATCCAATCTGAAGTATAGTGCAGGCGAGAAGCGTAATCTGTTTTGTTTCCATTTCTATATCGGATAAAAATCAACTCATCAAAAAAATCAGCAACGCTATATTTTTCTTTTTTAATAGCACGTGAAAGGGCTAATGAGTTTTCAACGAAGGTAACGCAGTCTAATCCGGTAAAATCTGCTCTGCATATTTCTGCCCCTTTACCTTCAAGAGTTCCACCAACATATTGAGAATTTAAAAATTCCTGAGCAATTTGAATATTCAAATCGTTAATATTCATTTTCTTCCAATTTTCTTTTTTTGCTCTGTTAATGAGTTTATAAAAGATTTTTACGGAAGCATCGGAAATCTCGTATTCTTTACTTTGTGCAAAAAGCTTATGGTTTATTCCAAAAAAATTACTGCTCACTACTGAAGCTAATGCTATACTTTTAATAAAATTACGTCTTTTCATATTTTAATTTAAAAAAATATATAATTATTAAATGGTAATATCTGTAATTTTTAGAATTTGTTTTAGAAGTCCAATTTTTAATTCTTTATTTCCATGAATTGGTATTGAAATTCTTTCAATTCTATTTTCTTTCACATAAATGTGATGACTGCCATTAATTCTTGATAATATCCATCCATTTCTTTCTAACAATTTTGCAAGTTCTTTTCCGGATATTGATTTCATACAGCTAATTCCATCAATTTTGTATCTTTAGACAAATCATACTGATTAACATCAACAGAAAGGCATCCTTCTATAGCTTCATAAAGATTTAAAAGGAGTTCTTCAAAAGTATCTCCTTGAGTAACACAACCTAATATAGAAGGTACCTCGGCCCAATAGCCACCTTCTTCGGCTTCATGAATTAGCACTTTTATTTTCATTTTTTCCTTTATTATTCTCTTTTTAAACTATTAACGAAACAAATACACAACTATTGATTATTACTGCTTATTCAGTTCTTAAAACACCGGGTACGTATTGCAAACGGTCAAAAAAGCTGTTGAAGTATTTGAAAGTGAATCGCAAACAAAAATTGTTTTGTAATCATCTTTAGAATATGAACTTACATAAAGAGATACTATGCAAACCAGAATGATAAGTAAGTAATTTTTCATATTTTTTCCAATAATATATTTGTTATCTTTATGACACAAATACAAATAGAATAGTTACAAAATGAGGAATTGTTTTTACTACTTCACAAGTTGCACTTGGGAAGGAAGATGATGAATATTTATTTACACAAATTCATATTCTACTTTCATTGGCTTCTGCAGATGCTTTGATGCATTAAGTACTTCAATTTCCACGATATAACCATTTTTATCATAATCAATTATTATACCGGGCTTTTCTTCATCAGTTTCAAAAATTTCATTTTCACTAAATTGAAAATTAATTACATCAACTTCTTTATCATATTTAATTTTCATTTATAGTATTCATCATATAATTTCTGTTCTTTCATTGAACTTATTATAGCTAATAGTACTCTGTTAATATCTTCAGAACTTTTAAAATATTTTAAAATCACTGGGTCTAATTTGACATATCCGCTCTGTTCGGCAAGCCGGGCAGAATACTTTCCTCTTACACCATTTGAAAAATCATATTCAGCAAGCATCTCTTCGTTTTCGTTAATTAAATTATTATTCTTCATATTCTTTTCTTTCTTTATTTGTTGCTAATTTTGTACTCATGATTCTAATTGTTTCATTCTTATCAAAAAACACAGTTTGTGCTTCTTCAAAACTAATACCGTGCTTAATCAGATTCGTTTTTGCTTTATTTTTATCCCAATCAAATATCATTTTCATCATACTTTTTCACATATTTCTAATGCTTCATCACTTAATTTATCCCAACATTCAAACTCTTTTTGTATTTCCAGTTGGGAATTAATTGAATCCAAATAATACAATAATGCCCTTTGAATAATTTCCTGTTTTTGGAAACCTAATATTCTGGCAGCGTTTGCTACCTTTTGCTCTATTGTTTGAGGAAGTATTAATTCCATTTTTTTCTTAATTATTTAATAAAACATATAACTATATTATTGACTAATAAATACTTATTATATTATAAAATTTTTCTACAACTCATATAAATATTCTGGTGCAAAGTCGGCTCCGTTTTGCCAGGAAATAGTGTTGCAATTAATATGAAAATTCTTAAATATATTCAATTCTTTAAGTGGCTCAAACACGGTTCCATATAATTCATTCTTTAAATCAATAATTTTTTCCAAACCGTCGTTAAATAATACCTTTATACAATAATCATTTATATATTCAGCTTTTATAATTTTAAGGAACATAATTACTTATCTTCTAATTCTCCGTCTCTTTCAGGATATGGAGGCAAAGGCAAAGAGCCCGGAATACCCATAAGCGGAAAATCTTTTCTTAAAGGATATAGTGCTTCACCTGTTTCGGGGTCGGTGAAATCTTCGGGCATATAAAATCTGCGCAAGTTTGGGTGTCCTTCAAACTTCACTCCATACATATCGTAGGTTTCGCGCTCATACCAATTTGCACTTTCCCACACCTGCACTAAAGTTGGGCATTTCAAATCTTTTTCTTCCAAAGGAACTTTCAAACGAATTCTGCTTTTATATTTATTGCTCCAAAGGAAATACACAACTTCAAAGCGGGGAGTTTCCTTATACCAATCTATAGCAGTTAGGTCAGTCAAAGTATCGAAGCAGGTTTCCTCACTTTCCTTTAGCTTTGTTGCTGTTTCAATGAGTTTTTCGCGTGGAATGGTGAGTGAAATCTGGTTGCGATGCTCAACCAATTTGGCATCTGGACTTAGTTCCTGAACTATCTTTATAGCTGTGTCTATCGAATTTGTCATTTTATTTCTTTTCTAATTAAAAATTAATTATTAATTTAATGAAATATTTGATATTATAAAAGTATTTTATTTCTGAATTTTATTTCAAAAAAAAGAAATGATATTAACAAACTCTCTCATTAATGAAATATTTAAGGCATTCTTCATTCAAAGGTGGAATGACAAAATCAGACCCGTTGATTTAATTGAAATGGATAAGCATGCCCATAAAGTTATTATTGCTTACTGCATCGGCAAATACGAAGAAAAGCAGGGCAAAGAAGTAAACTGGCTTATGCTGATTAAAGGCAGTATTTATGAACTTCTTCGCAGAATCGTAATTTCTGATATAAAATCTCCGATTTACTATAAAATCAAGCAGGATTATAAGGAAATATATAAAAAGATGAACCGCTGGGTTTTTGACAACCTCTCCCCTTTTTTTACTGATGAAGAAATTAAAAAAGAACTTTGGGATTTTCTCTACGAAGACAATTTTCTTGATGAAGCAACAAGAAACATACTGAATGCCGCTCATAAATACGCAAGCTACTGGGAATTTCAAATAGTAAAGTTTGCAAATCCGGGTGGCTATCAAATCATTGAAATTGAAAAAGAGTTTTTAAGTGAATTGGATACTTATTTGGAATTTATAGGGATACGAAAATTGATGTCCAAACAGTCAATAGCTGATTTCGTAGATTTATGCGGACAGCTGCGTTTTCAAATACGCTGGCAGCAGCTTCCCCGACTTCCAAAAACGTCTGTTCTTGGTCATTCAATGTTTGTTGCTATTATGTCTTATTTCCTTGCACTTGAAAATAAAAGCTGTCCCCGCCGTCTTTATAACAGTTTCTTTGGCGGAATATTTCACGATATACCAGAAATTGCAACCCGCGACATTATTTCGCCAGTAAAGAATTTTTCCAAAGAATTTGAATCGCTTATTAAAGAAATTGAGCAATCACTTGCAGAAAATGAACTTTATCCCTTGCTTGAAGATAATATGAAAGACGAAATCAAGTATTTCACTCAAGATGAATTTAAAAATAAGATATATTCAAATGAAAAAACAGAAGAGAATTTATCGGTAGATGGTTTGAATGAAAAATACAACGATAATCAGTTCAATCCGATGGATGGCGAGGTAATTAAAGCAGCAGACAGATTGTCTGCATTCCTTGAAGCATGGTATTCAATGAAATTCGGTGTTCGTAATGATGAATTTACCGATTCTATGAATAATATAAAATCAAGATATATAAATTCCAAATTTGGAAAAGTCAATATGGATGAGATATATAGGAATTATTAGCTCACCTTACTCATTTCCACCTTTAGGGTAATGGTACTTGTGTTATGAAATAAAATAGCGCATCAGCTTAACTTGTTTAAATATTAAATGAAAATGCATAAGGTGAGTTATTAACACTTCTTTATAAAAAATAATAGTGAACAGAGCAATTCCTGATTTATTTTAAGTGTATACAAAAAAATATTTTAAACAATTCTGAATTGTTAAAATGAAATATCGAATGATAAATAACGTCTTATAACTTTATGAGAAATGTATTTATTTTTATATGCATACTTTTCATAAATAGCATTTAAAACATCATAATTCAATAAATCAAAAAATTACTTTTCAATGAAGCTTTGGCAGAAAAAGAAAAAAATATTTTCAAATCAATCTGAGTATGTAATAGGAAAAGATACAAAATCTGATTTAAAATTACTTACTGAAATTTGTAAGAAAAATCTGCATTCTGTTGATATAGAACAGATAACAACAGCTTTTCATTGGTGTATTAATGCACATAAAAATAAGTTACGAATATCTGGAGAGCCATATTATACTCATCCATTATCGGTAGCATTGATATTAGCAAATGAAATCCCATTAGACGACATCTCGGTTATTTCTTCACTTCTTCATAGTATTCCAAGCAATGGAGACATATATACAATTCAAGACATACAATCAGAATTCGGAACAACTGTTGCTGAAATTGTAAACGGATTAGTAAAAATTCAGCATATAGAGGAGCAAAGCATCAGACAATTAGAGAACTACAGAAAACTTCTACTTTCTCTTTTTCGAGATGTTCGTATTATACTTATAAAATTAGCGGACCGTATGCACAGTATGAGAACATTGGAATTTCTTGGTGAAGAAATGCAAAAACGCATCTCAAAAGATACTATGGAAATATATGTTCCTTTTGCTCAAAGATTTGGACTCGGTAATCTGAAATGGGAGTTTGAAGACCTTTCATTCAAATTTTTACATAGAGATATATACAATCAGATAAGTGAAACTTTGACTTTAAGCCGCGAACAGCGTGAAGAATATATTGAAAATTTTATCAAACCAATTAATTTTGCTATTGAAAATGATGCTTATTTAAAAGAAAAAAAATTTAAATATAAAATTACTGGCAGAGCAAAACATATTTATTCAATTTATAATAAAACAATTATACGAAATAAACCAATAGAAGAATTGTATGATTTGCAAGCTATTCGCATCATTCTTGATACAAAAGAAATTGATTTATGCTATAGAATTTATGAGAAATTGATTGAACTCTACAGATCTGTTCCAGATACTTTTAAAGATTATATAAAAGAACCGAAACCGAATGGCTATCAGTCTATTCATATAGCTGTTTTTGGAAATGAAGATATTCCGGTTGAAGTACAAATACGCACTCAAGATATGCACTTTATTGCTGAACGTGGAGTTGCTGCTCATTTTAATTATAAACGTGGTTTGCTCCCAGCTCAATCTGTACTTGATGATAATACTTTCCAATCCTGGATGGATTTAGTCCGGCTTGTTTTCGAGCATCTCGGAGATGAACCACCTGAAGAGCTTATTAAAAGTGTTCGTAAGAATTTATTGCAAAAAGAAATTTACGTCTTTACTAAAACAAATGAATTTAGGGTGCTTCCAAATGATGCTACTCCTCTTGATTTTGCTTATTCTATCCATACCGAAGTAGGAAATCATTGCATAGGGGCTAAAGTCAATGGGAAAATCGTTCCTTTAGATTATAGATTGCAAAGTGGCGACCAAATTGAAATTCTTACTTCTAAATCTCAATTCCCTAATAAAGAATGGCTTAAACTTTGTGTTACTAATAAAGCTCAGAATTTTATCCAAAAATATATTAATGATGAAAAAAAGAAAATCATAGAAAGTGGACGCAATATTTATGATAATTCATTAAGCAAACTACGCATCTTCTTAAAAGACTATCAAACTGATTTGTTAATTAAACATCTACATTTCTCCAGTTTAGATGAAATGCTTTATGATATTGGCAACGAAAAAATAGATAAACTCTTACTTATCAACAGTATAAGTAATTGGTATGAAGCTAATTATTCTATGTTTAAAAAGAATAATAGAAAAAATAAAATAAAAGAAAGTCTTAGAATTAAAGAAAAATCCAATGGTTCTAACTTTGATAATTCATTGCCTATAAAATATGCTCAGTGTTGCTATCCTTTACCTAACGATGAAATTATCGGAATTTTAAACGAACAGATGGAAATTACTGTTCATCGAATTAATTGCAAAAAAGCTTTTAATCAACTTCTAGGTAAAGAAGCTTCTATTTTTAATTTGGAATGGTGTAATTTACCTCCTAATTCTTATCTTTCTAAAATACTTATTCAGGGGGAGGAAATTCCATCGCTCATTAGTGATATTAGCTCAATGGTAATTTCTCTTAATAAGACTAGCATTAAGGGCTTTAATTTTGATTCGAATGAGAAGGGTTTTAAAGGTTATATTTTATTATATTCAGAAAGTGTTGAGCATTTAAACGGAATAATTGAAAGAATAAAAACAGTTCAAGGTATTCATTCAGTTGAAAGATATTTTGAAGAGTAAAAATTGCATTAATAATGTCATTTCCTATTAAATTTTTCCTGAATAATTAGGCGTTACTAATGACATCTTTTTAAAAAAAACTATGAAATATAGAACAGCACTAATAAATCCACCTTACAAATCTTTCCAGAAGCTATTCATTACACACATATATTAGTTTTTACGATAGGGAACAGAAATAGTTTCAGAGTCTCTGAAATTTATTCCGTTGGAATTATATATAAAAAACTACAATATGTTTGTAGTTCTTAAATTATAATTCTTCAATAATTATATTGCTGTTTGTAAAAATACAAATTTTGCTTGCTATGCTCAATGATTCTTCTACGACTTGTTTAGGAGTAAGTTCAGTATGAGCAAGCAAGGCACGGGCAGCAGAAAGAGCATACATACCACCGGAGCCGATAACGATTATATTATCTTCGGGTTCAATTACATCGCCGGTACCACTAATTATAAGAGCTTTATTGTTATCCATAACGGTTAACATAGCTTCAAGCCGGCGGAGGTAACGGTCAGTTCGCCAGTCTTTTGCAAGCTCAATAGAAGCACGGAATAAATTTCCGCGATGCTCTTCAAGTTTTTCTTCAAAACGCTGAAGGAGTGTAAAAGCATCGGCAGTAGCACCAGCAAAACCAGCAAGTATTTTATCGTCATAAATCTTGCGGACTTTTCGGGTGGAATGTTTCATAATTGTATTACCGAAAGAAACCTGACCATCTGCTCCCATAGCGGCTTTACCATCTTTCAAAACGCCTATTACAGTTGTTGAGTGTATTTCAGGGTATATTATATTTTTTTTCATTTAATACTCTCTTTTTATAGGTTTAAACCAAACTTCTCCAATACTTAAATCAACATTTATTCTGCCGAAATATTCATTAATTAAACCAGACTCTTGGGTGCCTCGTTTCCCCAAAGTAATTGATGAATGTAGCATTGTTGTGCCAATGATTGGAGTGTCAATTCCGAAGCTAAATAAAAATTCATTTATATTTTGTCCGGCAATTTTATAATATAACTCTCTGTAGCCAATACCGAAATTATAAGTAATTTTATCGGTAAAAGAAGCTCCAGCTTTTATGTTGCCGAGTCTTGATACTGCAAAAGTATAATTGCTTGATTGCTTAAATTCAGTTTTAGGCCCTGATTGATAACTAAAATTAGAAAAATCCTGTAAAGAATAATCGGCTGCAAATAAAAACTTTTCAGATAAATAGGAAATTCCAAAACCTATTTCTTTAGGAATTTGGAAAGAACAATTTACGGTATACGAAGTATCTGTTATTAAATTAGATTCAAATGTTATTTCTCTGTCGAAATCAAACTTTTGGAAGTTATTTATAAAAGCACCGATAGTTAAATTATCAAAGGGTGAATAAATAGCACCAATTTTCCAGCCCCAGCTTTGAATATTATCTTGCTTGGTTGAAATACTTTGATTTGTATTGTCGCCATAAACTATTGTAGTTGTACTATATGTTAAATTTCCGAAAGAAAGAAAGGCAGCTACTCCAACAGATAGATTTTTAAATATGTTACTTGCTGCGCCAAGCTGAGCAATTGAAATACCACCTGAACCTTGATAGGAAACCATGGAATTTAAATCTTCACCATAAAAGGATTGAGTTTTTTTGTAATCAATTAAGTAATTTTTTGAAGAATATGGATATAGTGAAAAATTAAAACTGACACCATTTGCGGTATCAACACTAAAAACACTTGAAACTTGATTTACTTTGCCATTATTTTGCCATAAAGTGTTATCGTTATCTTCAATAACATGCTGATTAAACAAATAACCAACCTGCAGCCGGGTAGTTGTAACTTTGCTCCACAGAGCAGGATTACGAAAATTAATTGAATATTCAGAAGGAACAGCAATTGAAGTTCCAGCCATACCACTTGCAGTAGCACCATTAGAATAAATCAAATCCCCAATACCAAAAATAGAATAATTAGAACCACCTTGCGAAAATGCATTTAAGCAAGCAACGCATAAGAAGAAAAATATATATTTTGAGTATTTCATAGTTTTTTACTTGCAATCATTGAAATTTGGTCTTGTTGAATATACAATTCTTAGTTTGGGAATCAAGGTGCTATCAGCATTATTCAGTCCATAAAAAGTAAGTTTATCTAATTCTCTGTATAAATCATTACCTTCTGGCATAATTACAAATTTCATTCTACCTTTTATTCTGTTCCAATACTCTACAGCGGAAGTAACTGTTTGAAACCTAAATACGTCAGTTCCTTTAACTCTTTCGGCATAATAAATTGTTAGCGGTTCTTTCATTTCGTTATCATCAGCGTTATAGATTTCAGCACAAATAATTGAATCTAATGTATAATTTCCTATATTGCAGCGATTTGGGTCAAGGACAAGCTCAAGAACAGCTTTGTTAACGCCGGCATTTGGAGGAAGTGAAGAAAAGTCAAATGTAAAAATGCATCTTGAAGACGTTCCACCTTGCAAAACAATATCATCATTAGTAGTTGTATCGGAATAAATAAAAGATGATTCAATTGCAGACTTCATTGTTATGCTTAAGATGCTGTCCGGATTGTTTATATCCCTGAAAGTAATATATAGCTTAGGATTGCTATAAGTTTTAGCAACTTGCTGGGCATAAAATTTCCTAATAAGTGTTGTATTTCCGGTTGGTATAAGTGCAATACCCCAATTAGGAACACTATCTTTTTGATTTTGAATCCATTCTTTTATTAAATCCAAATCTAAAATAAATTCTATATCATACATTGAATCCTGTTGAGTTATTGTCCCATTATAATTACCAATAACTCTTGAATCGATAATATCAGAAGTTCCGTCCGGATGAAATATAGAGTCCCAAGTAGATTTAATATCCCATAACTGATTCACTTTATGAGCAGTGAAGCCGAATGAATTAGTCAATGAATCGCCAAAAGTGTAGCGGGTAGGAGTCATATATATTTTAGCTTCTAATAATTCGTAGTTTGTAGAATTAACTAAAGAATCTGGCAAGAAACCAAAACGAATAATAGCATTAGCTTTTAAACCATTTCCAATTCCTAAAAACAATGCACCGTTATTGGATATTTGTGTCTGCTTTAAGAAGTTTTCTGTTTCTGCAATAATTTGCTTCTCTGCATTTGATACTGTTAATACATCAACAGTATCATAAAGTAAAGAATAGCCAACATTTGTTGGTAAATCATTACACGAATAAAGAATTACTACAGATAAAGTTAATAATATTCGAAATATATACTTTTTCAAATTATTTATTCAATAAAATCTATAAAATGGAATGGTAAATCTCATTATATTCTTTGACGTTTTCTTCCCAAGAATATTTTTTTTTAATACAATTTTCACATAATTCAAGCCATGCTTCTTTGTTCTGGTAGAGTTCAATTGCATTATTTAAAGCATCGAGAAGTGCAGAAGATGTGAATTTTTGGAATAAGAATCCATTACCATCTTTTGTTTTTGGTTTATATTCCTTGACAATATCGATAAGTCCGCCAGTAGCACGGACAACAGGAATAGTACCATAAGCAAGAGAGTAGATAGCATTAAGTCCGCAGGGTTCGTATTTTGAAGGAATAAGAAATATATCGGCACCAGCTTCTATTTGGTGTCCAAGTGGGTCGTCGAATCCATTTATAAAAATGAATTTCTTGGGATATTTATGAGCAATTTCTTTAAGTTTTGTAACTAATTCAGCATCTCCATCACCAAGAAGAAGCATCTTGACATCTTTCTGGAATATTTCATCTGCAGCATCAATAAATAGATTTATACCTTTTTGTTCATCAAGGCGTGAAATCATAGCAATTAATGGAGTGTTGTCATTTTGCTCAAAACCAAATTTCTTTAATAAAAATTGCTTATTGTCTTGCTTAAATTCTTGTAAATTATCGTCATATTTTGCTTGCAGATGAGTATCACAACTTGGATTCCAAACGAATGGGTCGATTCCGTTAAGGATTCCCTTAAATTTGCTTTCATTTTCGATAAGTAAAGTATTGAGACCGCCACTAAGCTTTTTCTCCTGCAAAATTTCTTTTGAATAAGTTGGACTTACAGTTGTAATATAATCTGAATAAATTAAAGCGGATTTTAAAAAATTAAACTTTTTTGTATGTTCAAAATTCTCAACAATATCATTTGGTAAAAGAGTTTTTTCAAATGTTTTTAAAGGGAAAATGCCCTGCTTAAAAAAATTATGAATGGTAAAAACAATTTTAGTCTTTTTAAATTTGTTTAAAAAAACTGTTTTAGCATAAGCAGCGACCAAAGCGGTTTGCCAGTCATTGCAATGGATTATATCAGGATACCAATTTAAAACTAAGCAAGTTTCTATAACAGTTTTGCAAAAGAAAATAAATCTTTCATCGTTATCCGGGTATTCTTTTCCTGTTTTTGGGTCGTTATAAATTCCTTTTTTCGAATCGAAATATGCTTGATTTGTAGTTATATATGCCTGCACTTTAGCTCTTGGATTTGCCATGGAAGATGATTTCACATTCGCATTTTCAACTACAGAACCAACCTGAACTGGAATGCATCGCAATCTGTTGATTTCGTGAATTCTGTTCATACGCTCAGACACTATGCCAAACTTAGGGAACATAACTCTTATGTCGTAACCTAAGTCTTTTAATGCTAAAGGTAAAGAATATGATACGTCTGCTATTCCACCAGCTTTAATAAAAGGATATACTTCAGTCGATACAAATAGAATATTCGTTGTTTTTGCCATTTATTTAATCTATCCATTTATTTAAAATTTTCAACACTTCTTTTTTACAAAATTAATAAATAATTATCAACTATAAAAATTATATTCTTTTTTTTATATTAGTATTTTATTTTTTACACATTTAACTTATAGATTTTAGGAGTTAAAATGAATGAATTCAATTTTATATTTGAAATACTTGACAATCCTTTTCTTTCCGCTCTTTTATACATTATTGTATTCTTTATGTTTGCAAAAATAGTAGATTTTATTGTTTCTAAAATTATTTTAAGAATAACTAAAAAGACCAAAACTAATTTAGATGATAAAATTGTAAATATTATTCATCAGCCACTTTTTTTTACTATTTTCCTCTTTGGATTTATTATCGCTTTCGCTCAATTTAATATAAATGATAAATTAGTATTTATTTTTAACTCATTAATTTATTCAATTATTCTTATTATCTGGACGGTTGCTTCCATAAAAATAATTAAGTTAATAATTAATATTGCTTTTGACAAGTTTTTTGATGTTACGGGACTTAGCAAAGATATACTTCCTCTTTTTGTAACAATTGGCAAGGTAACAATTATAATCATCTGCATTATGTCTATACTTTCTATTTGGAGAATTAATATTACTCCGTTGCTCGCTTCCGCTGGTATTATAGGAGCTATTATTGCTTTTGCTGCAAAAGATGCCTTTGCCAACCTGTTCGGCGGGATTAGCATTTTTTTAGATAAGCCATTTAAAATTGATGATGTTATTGATATAGGAGGAAATGAAAGAGGTAAAGTTGTTAGTATTGGTATTAGAAGCACCCGGATTCAAACTCCGGCAGGATTAATTCTTACTGTTCCCAATGCTGATATAGCGAATTCAAAGATTAGCAACGAAAGTATTACAACTGTTCAATCAAAAGTCAGTGTAAATATTGGAGTGGCTTATGGGAGCGATGTCCGATTGGTAGAAAAAACGCTATTAGAGATTGCAAACAATTACCAGTTAATTGTTGAAGAACCAGCTCCTATTGTCCGATTCCTTGAATTTGCAGATTCAAGCTTAAATTTCCTGCTTGTAGTTTGGATTGAAGATATTACAAAAACATTTTTAGTTAGAAATGATATTAACTATGAAATAAATAAAAGATTTACTGAACTCGGTATTGAAATTCCTTTTCCACAAAGAGATGTGCATATTAGGAGTAGCAATTAAACAAAGAAACCAACATAATTAATTGATAATTGACAATTTGTCTTTTCATTCTGGCGGATGTCAGAATGACAGTCTTTTTTATCATCTTCATTTAAATTAAGTTTTAGCTTTATATTGGGATTCATAATGAAATTACTGAAGTAATTTCATTTGAAAGCTATTAAAAAATTAGCTTTCTAAAGTGGCAGTATGGCTTTTGTCCTTTATAAAGATAGTATTTTTGATGATAATCTTCTGCTTCCCAAAATGTAGTTGTAGGCAATAATTGAGTAACAGCATCAATCCCTTTTTCTTTTAAAAAATTGATTAAATTAAGCACGATTTCTTTTTGCTTTTCATTTTTAAAAAAAACAGCAGAGCGATACTGCGTTCCGATATCAGGACCTTGTCTGTTTATTTGAGTAGAGTCGTGTATTTCGAAGAAAAGTTTTGCAAGTGTTTCAAATGATGTTTTTTGATTATCGAACTTTACTTCGAGAGTTTCTGCGTGACCGGTATTTTCAGAGCATACCTGTTTGTAAGTAGGATTTGAAACAAAACCACCCATAAAGCCAACTTTAGTCGAAATTACTCCTTCAAGATTTTGGAAATAGTATTCAACTCCCCAAAAGCAACCACCTGCAAAATAAGCAATTTCAATGTTATCCATTTTCTTCCGTTTTAAAATTTAGAGAAAGTGAATTTACACAATGGCGGGTATTCTTTGGAGTAAAATTTTCATCAGTAAAGATATGTCCGAGATGAGCGCCGCAATTATTGCATAGTATTTCAGTTCTTCGACCATCAGCATCTTTTGAGCGGTTTACAGCACCTTTTATTTCATCATCAAAACTGGGCCATCCGCATCCAGAGTCGAATTTATCTTCAGAACGATAAAGTTCAGCATCACATTGTTTGCAAATATAAATACCTTTCTGATAATGATGAAGGTACATTCCGTAAAAAGGAGCTTCAGTTCCTTTATGGATAATTATTCTCTCTTCTTCAGCAGTCAATTTATTAAAATTATTCACAATTAATTTTTCCTTCTTAATCTGTAAGCATTGAGCAAAAGGCCAATCATAGCAGAATTTGTGAGTAGCGCCGAGCCGCCGTAGCTTAAAAAAGGCAGGGGAATACCCATTACTGGCATAAGTCCGATTACCATACCTATATTTATGATTGAATGGTAAAAGAAAATTGAAGCAATGCCAAAAGCAACTATACTAAGAAATTTACTGTTTGATTCAGCAGATATCCTTAACGCCCTTAGCATCAGTGCAGCAATAAGAATAATAACAAAAGCCCCACCAACAAAACCGAACTCTTCAGTTGGAACGCAAAAGATAAAATCTGTGCTTTGCTCTGGTATATATCTTAGCTGCGTTTGAGTGCCTTTGAGGAATCCTTTGCCAACCAAACCACCGCTACCAACAGCAAGAGTCGATTGAATAACGTTATATCCTTTTCCCTGAGGGTCGCTTCCCGGATTAAGAAATGTCTCAATTCTGCCCTTTTGATGATGCATTAAATTATCAAAAATTATTGGACTGGAAAGCCCTACAACTATAGCAACAACTATTGCTAACGTTGATATATAAATTCTTTTTCTAAATAAAAAAGTAACTATAGAAAAAATTATTAATGAAGCTACGTAATAAGAAGTTCCTAACAAGGATATGATAAAGATTACTGGTAGTGAAACAACAATAAACAAAGTAAAAATATCAAAGCCAGCCCAAAGGAGTAAACCAAGAAGTATAGGAATAAAAACTGAAGCTGTCCCAATATCAGGTTGGAGGACAATTAGTACTACAGGTACAATTATAATAAGAACTAAAGTGCCAAGGTCTCTGATTTTTTTTATATCAGTTCCTTTTGAAGTTAAAAATTTTGCAGCCGTTAACAGAGTTATCAATTTTGCTAATTCTGCTGGTTGAATACCAAATCCGCCAAATCCAATCCAACCTTTAGTTCCACCTACTTCTCTACCAAAAATAAACACAAACAACAATAAGACCATTGTAGATACGTATGCCACTTCTGTATAAGCCATTAACCATCTTAAAGGCAAAAACATTGTGATGAATAAAATGACGATACTCATTCCAAAAAAAGTTAATTGCTTAAAGAAATTAACACTTATTCCGGCTTCATAAGTCGCGCTATAAATTGATATTAGCCCTATTCCTACAAGGAGTATATATATAAAAAAGGTTGTTAAATCAAAGTGTTCAAATGGGCCGGGCTTAACACTCATTTGTTTTTCGTAAACTATTGCCATTTTATTTCATTTTAATTTTTTCTTTTTTTTCTATTGACGTTTAAAAATAAATAAAATTTATTGAAATTATAAATATATATATGTAATCTGAAAAGTAAAATTTTGACTCTCGCTTTTTACTTAAATCCTGTATAATCGCTTTCTTTCATCTTATACACTCCATCTCTTTCCTTATCAATTACGCCACCATCATAGGCGCAAACTCCAACTCTCGGAGAATTAACAATAGGTAAAAGCGCATAATCCTTAAAATCATCACATTTTTTCGCGTGTTTTATAGAGCATTTTTCACAGATAAATGATGGTTCTTGCCAATTACATTCATACAAAGATTAACAGCTGGATACTTTCCACATTTATCGCACATTATTTTTAGCGGTTCGTTACGCGAAAGTAAAATAATATCCTGATTATCCATATCTAATTTATAGCTATTTAATATCTTTATTTTTAAACTAGTTGTACTGCCAAAATCATATTCATAATTTATCTCCAGCTTAGGGAAGAATACTTTTTCAATTTTTAACTCCATATCTATTACTTTTCTTTTTATTGAGAAAGCACTCAAATGATCTCAGCATTCAAGCCAAATGCGCCTAAGGAAAATGTCTAAACTTTCTAAAATTTCTGTTTCTTTTATGATTAATTGCAGGAAATAAGGTTCGGAATATACATGTAAATGACGATAGGATTCGGTTTTATTCTGCAATTCTTTATCTTTTAATTCTTTTCAGACAAATGATTTACTAAATGCCGGGTTATTCCTCTTTGAGAAAATGTTTGATTGCAAAAAAGACATTTTCCTTCTGAAACTAATACTTCTTCTACCATTGTAACACTTTTGAAAATATTTAAAATATTGAATTAATTATCTATTTTTTGTAATTTATTAGTTAAATACTTTTTCTCAAATTTTAAAAAATTATTTGAAAAAAATTATTTCTCTTTTATAATTCACTTTGTAATTCTAAGAAATTATTTCATTTCATAACGTTTTTGTTGTTATTTTTGAGTTTGTTAAAAATAAAATTGAATTTTAATATTGATTAAAAAGTATTCATAACATTTCTAATATAAAAGAAGTTCTAAAAATTCATTTTTGCTCGTCATTTCGAAACGAAGTGAGAAATCTCACAAGTCAATAATAATACAAGATTTGAGATTCTTCGATTAGTTACCAATGGCAGTTTAAAATAAAGTCATCTCCATTTATACAAAACATTTGTTTCATTTTATAATTTAGATTGACGAACAATAATGTGTTATTAGAACTTACTTCATTATAAATTAGTTAGAAAATAATAAACTTTCCGAAAGCCGATTGACTTTCGGAAAGTAAATTTATAGAAAAGAAATTTCTTTCAATTTGGAAAAGGTCTGATAGGAAATAATATTTATTTAATTATTTCGAGTGCATTGTCGAGTGTTTTGCAAATTGAGAAAACAAGGTTAAGCTTCATAACGCTGAAAAGGTTTTCTACATAATTATTTGCATTAAAAACAACAAATTTACCGTCTATTTTAGAAACTAAAGCACTTCCGGAAAGGAATGAGCCCATAACTGGAGAATTTAAAAAGAATACTTCTTTCAAATCAACTAAAATGTTTTTTAAACCTTTTTTCTGAATTTCTTTAAAAGTCTCACGGATTTGCTCGGCATCTTCAATTGAATGGAAATCTCCAATCATTGTAACAACAGCATAATTATCAAAATACTCGATTTTAATATTGTTGTTCATATTTATTTCCTATTAATTTTAAAAAAATATACTATAAAAAAAGCAACTTAATAAATTTTTACAAATTATTTATCATATTTTATTTAATATTTTTTCAACCTCGTTTGCTATTTCTATTGAAGATGTTAAACCGGGCGATTCTATTCCAATTAAATTTACTAATCCAGCCAATCCATTGCCGCTTTCCTCCTGAATAACAAAATCTCTAAAATCTCCTCCTTCCTGTTGCAGCTTGGGACGAATACCAGCTTGGTCGGGAGATAAATCTTCAAACTCCAATCCTTTAATATAACTTGCTCCTGCATTATAGAATTTTTCCTGTAAGTAATCCGGAACAGAATAATCTAATGTTCGATTATTTAAAAATTGCACATCTGGACCGAGTTTAAGCGAACCAGACATATCAATCGTTAAATGAATACCAAGACCAGCTAATTTTTTTTGAGGAGTTGGGTAAATCAAATGATGTGCTAAATTGCTTTTACCCGGCTTAATCCTAAAATAATGCCCCTTTGCATAATTTATTTTATAATTTGCTTTTTCTATATCAATTCCGCATTTTGCTGCAACGGTATCACAATTAAGTCCGGCAGCATTTATTAGGTATTGGGAACTAACAGAAAAAATATCGCCATCTTTCGTTTCGATTTCAATTTCAAATAAATCATTTTTCTTTTCTGCTTTTGAAAACATATGATGAAAAGCGAAATCTGCTCCGTTTTCTTTAGCAATATTATATAGCACATTCATTAAAGAATGGCTGTCCACAATCCCGGTATCTGGCGACCAAAGTGCAGCAACGCATTTTATATTCGGTTCCGTTTCCTTTAATTTGTTTACAGGAAATTCCTGAATATTTTCAACTCCATTGCTTTTTGCATTTTTTAAAAGCCGCTCCAATTCAATTGAATCTTCGTCATTAACAGCAACGATGAATTTCCCTACTCTTTTGTGCGGAACATTATGTTTTTCTAAAAAAGGATAAATATTTTTATTTGACTGAACGCAAAGCTTTGCTTTGAGCGAATTTGCAGGGTAGTAAATTCCGGAATGAATTACCTCGCTGTTTCTTGAACTTGTTTCCTGTCCGAAACCGGAATTACGTTCTAAAACCAGCACGCTTCTATTTTTTGAAAGATTCGTAGCAACAGCAAGCCCAACGATTCCAGCACCAATAATTACAACTTCATAATCCATTTTTCAACTTTATTTTTTAATTTTACGTCTATATTAAAATGTAAAATTAAATATAAATTAGAAATAAAAAAATTGGAAGATACTATTGTAGCATTGGTAACCCCGCCGGGCATTTCCGGAATTGCAATGGTGCGGATTAGCGGCAAAGATGCAATACGAATTGCTGATTCCTGCTTCGTTTCAAATAAAAAAATTGCAGAAGCAAAGAGCCACACAATATTAGTTGGAAATATAATTTACCAAAACACTGTAATTGATAGCTTAGCAGCATTGATTTTCAAAAATCCACATTCTTTCACTGGCGAAGATACCGTAGAATTTACCTGCCACGGCGGCTACATCGCATCAGAAGAATTAATTAGAGTGCTTAAGGAACTTGGAGCAAGATTAGCAGAACCGGGCGAGTTCACTAAACGCGCCTTTTTAAACGGGAAAATGGATTTGACGCAAGTGGAAGCAGTTGCCGATATTATTCATTCGATTTCTGCTCCCGCCTGCCAAATTTCTGCACGTCAGCTTTCCGGTGGTCTTTCTGAACAAATAAATGATTTTCGAAAACAATTAATTAACATCTTGAGTTTGCTTGAATTAGAACTTGATTTTGCTGATGAGGAAATTGAATTTGTTGATAAATCCAAAATAATCGATTTAATTAAAAATGCAGGTGAATTTTGCAATAATTTAGCAAATTCTTTCCGCTCTGCACAAATACTTAGAAACGGCTTCTACGTTGCAATAAGCGGTTATCCTAATTCTGGCAAATCCACTCTATTCAACACATTATTAAAGAAAAAACGCTCTATTGTAAGCGACATTCCGGGAACAACACGCGACTACATTGAAGACACTTTTTACATAAACCAAATACCAGTAAAACTTATTGATACTGCCGGACTGCGTTCTTCCGATGATTACGTTGAAATTGAAGGAATTAAAATGGCAGAATCCATTTTAGAGCAGGCAGATTTGAATTTGATTATTAACGATATAAGCATTAGCGAAGAAAATTCAAGTAAGCTTTTTACCGAAATAAAAATTAAATTTCCAAATTCAGTTACAATTTTAATTCAAAATAAAATAGATAAAATTGATTTTACTGCCGATTTGAAAGAAGATGGAATTTGCTATATTTCAGCAAAACAAGGAATTGGAATTAAAGAGTTAGTCAATATGATTGAAAAAGAAGCAAACTGCTCAATTGTTCAAACGAATGAGTACTTGATTAATGAGCGACAAAGGGATTTGCTTTTGCGAGCATCTGATTCTTTAGCTTTAGCAGAAACGAGTGCAAAAAGCGATTTTCAAAATGAGATTATAGCTATTGATGTGAGAAATGCAATAAAACCACTTGGTGAGCTTACAGGCGAAAACTGGAGCGAGGAAGTTTTAAACAATATTTTTTCAAATTTTTGTATTGGTAAATAATGAGGAAATTAACACATTCGGAAATATTAGATATACGCTTGTCTATTGACGAAGCTAAGGAAACAGAAAAGCACCCAGTAAGCATAATGCTAAGCAATATAAGAAGTTTATACAATGTAGGTTCAATTTTTAGGACAGCAGATTCAGCCCTTATTTCAGAACTGATTTTATGCGGTTTCACTCCTCACCCTCCGCGAAAGGAAATTGAAAAAACGGCTCTCGGTGCAGTTGATACAGTAAAATGGAGCTATTACGAAAACATTTTCGATGCAATAGAGGAACAAAAGCAAAAAGGAATAAAAGTAATTGCAGTTGAAATTACTAACAACAGCCGTAGCTATACATCATTAAAAGCAGAAGATTACCCTCTTTGCTTGGTAATGGGAAATGAATTAGTGGGATTAGACAATGAGGTATTGGGACGTTGCGATGATGCGATAGACATCCCAATGTATGGCGTAAAGCATTCATTAAACGTAAGTGTAGCAACGGGTATTGTCGCTTTTGAAGCAGTGAGAATCTTGAAAACTATAAATAGTTAGTCAGGACATTGCTAAGCATTTTTTTCCATGTATTATAATTATGTCCCCATTCAGGTCCCCAGATTTCGAGTTTGTTTTGTATTTGTTTGTCATTTAAAATGATGGACAAATGCTCGGAATTTTCGGGGTATTCATTTTCGCCACTTCCAGAAAGCAGATAAATATGCTTTTTGCTTTTCAAAAATGATAGCCAGTAATTATCTTTTAGCTCTGGCAAAAAATGAACAGGAGAATTATAATAGCAATTCACATCTTTTTCAAAATAATCTTTAGAAAAATGTCTGATATTAAAAGTGCCGCTCATAGCGACAGTTCCGAGAAAAATATCGGGACGTCTGAAAAAAGTGTTTGCTGCGTGGTATGCACCAATAGCGGCACCAGCAGTAATAATTGGTACTTCGCAGCCACACTCGCCGAAGATGAACGGCAACACCTCTTCAACTACGTATTGATTGTATTTGTTGTGTGTTTTCGATTTTTCTTCGTTAGTTTTGTCTTTTGCGAGCCAGCTTTCAAAGTTCAGCGAACCAATTGAAAATACCTTAAACCGCCCGCCTTCAATTAGTGGTTGAATTGCTTGTATTAAGCCGTTTTCTTCATTTTCTAAATATGAGTCAGTAGTTGAAGGAAAAAGTAAAATGGATATGCCATAATGACCATACATAGCAAGTTCCATTTGCCTGTCTAACTTCTTACTATCCCAGTAAATTACTTCCTTACGCAGCATATAGTATTTGTTTTAAGATATTAACATTATTTAATAAAAATGGAATGCCATTTTCATTAAACTTAAAAGACGAATTTATATTAAAATTTATTTTATTTATTTGTTTTTAATCTAATTAGAAGAATAAAGCCAATTATAAAAAAGAGAATCAATGATAAGATTGCATACCGATACGAACCAGACAGCTGTAGCGTAATACCAAAAATGAAAGGACCAAGCCAACTTGTTCCACGTTCGCTAATTTCATACATACTAAAATATTCTGCTTCTTTACCATTGGGAATTAAATTAGCAAACATAGAACGGCTCAGTGCTTGTGTGCCACCCAGAACTACTGCTATTGTAATTGCCATAATGTAGAACTGCATTTCATTTTCTAAAAAGCCAAAAGCATAAATAAGAGCCAGCGACCAAATCACTAAGCTTATTAAAATTGAGTTTTTTGCTCCGATTACTTTGGCAATAAAATTGAAAAGCAAAGCACCAAGAAAAGCAACGAACTGAACGATTAAAATTGCAGTAGTGAGAGTTGAAATGTCAAGAGAAAGTTCTTCCTGTCCGAATTGAGATGAAAGAACAATTACTGCCTGCACTCCATCATTATAAATCAAATAAGCAATTAAGAAAAGCAAGGTCTGGGGATAATTTTTTGCATCTTTTAATGTGTGAATAAACTGCCTGAAACCAAAAGATAGGTAGTTCTGTCCTTTAGGAATGCTTTGTGGAGCTAATCTGTCCTTAAGGAAAAGCATAGGAAAAATTGTAAAAAATGCCCACCATACCCCTGCTGAAAGGAGTGAAATCCTTATTGCATAACCAGTTGTTATACCTAGATTTTCTGCATTTGAAAACAAAACAAGATTTGCTGCAAGAAGCAAGCCACCACCGAGATAGCCCATCGCCCAGCCAATAGAAGATACTTTGTCAGTTTCGTGCTTTTCTGCAATATCATTTAAAAAGGAATTATAAACTACAACAGAGCAGCCAAAAGAAATGTTTGCAATAATAAATAAAGCAGCTCCAAGCAAATACCTTTGACCTTCTAAAAAGAATAGCCCAATAGTTGCGAAAGAACCAAGATAGGCAAACAGACCAAGAAGAAGTTTTTTTCGCTTCGTCCAATCTGCTATAGCACCGATTAATGGAAGAAATACAACTTGCAGCAGAACCGAAACGGATACTACAAACGGAAAAAATGATGCTTCATAAATCGGTATTCCAAATAAATTTATATAACCATTTATGTCTGCTGCATTTTTAACTATGGTTGTTAAATAAGGACCGAGGAAAACCGTTATAACTGTTGTATAAAAGCCGGAGTTTGCCCAATCGTAAGCATACCATGAAATTCTTTCGCGTCTTGTTGATTTCATTTATTTGTTTATTTGTTTACTTGTTTACTTGTTTACTTGTTTACTTGTTTACTTGTTTATTTGTTTATTTGTTTACTTGTTTACTTGTTTTAAATTTAAATATAATTTATTAACTTATTTTAAGCATTCCCCTCTTGAGAGGGGCAGGGCTGATACGTTCTTTAAAAAGTGTTAGAATTCATAACGATTTTATTCTTTTTACTCCGTAGGAGTAAAATATTGGTAGAAATTGCATCTATTTTTGTTTTACAACTCCGTAGGAGTTGAATATTAATCAAGATGTATTAAATATTTAACTCCTACGGAGTTACAACAATCAATTCGTTATTTTTCTACCAATATTAAATTCCTAACGGAATTTTATAAAAATGAAAATTGTTTCTGAATGTTATAAAAAACAATAATTATAAAGAACGTATCAGCCCTGGGGGCAGGGGTGTGTTCTTATTCATTTTTCCATTATCGGATTTGGGAATAAGAGTAATTCTTTAAACAACGATTTATGTGGCTTATTTGATTAAAGCGAATTTATTATCATAAACCATACTAATTACAACGAACATTCTTTAACACAGAATTTATTGATTATAAACAACCAAGAACACACCCCTACCCCTCTCAAGAGGGGAATGGTACTTGTGTTAAAAGAAAAATAGTGCATCAAATTAACTTGTTTAAAATCTTAAAATATAATTGCGTAAGGTGAGTTATTAATATTATTTACCTTACTCATCTCCAAAATTGGTTTTTAGTTAACAATATCTTTAAAACGTGCTGCTATTCTACTTATCCCGTTAGGGATAAAATATTTGTAATAATGCTTCCTATTATAAGAACTAATATTTGTGTATAATAGTTAGTCTTATTATGAGGATAATAGGAACTGTAGTTAGTTTTAAGCGTTCTTTTCCTAAAAAGGAGGAGAAAGGTGCAGAGCTGATTATTCTCAGCATTTGGTTGTAACCACTTGTTAAATAACAGAATACTCAATACATATAGGATAACAGTGTTTAAAATAACAGTTAACTTAACAAAAAACTTAAACATATCTTGAAAGAAATTCAACTACTCTTTCGTCATTGCTTTCTTTCAATTCTTTTGGATTTCCGAAAAACCTGACTTTGCCTTCATCAAGCATAGCAACAGAATCTGCTACTTCAAAGACGGAAAACATATCGTGAGTAATAACTAAAGATGTAACTTTTAGTTTTTTTGAAAGATGAGCGATTAATTGGTCTATTTGCCTTGATGTAACAGGGTCTAAACCAGTAGTCGGCTCATCATAAAAAATATAATCCGGCTCACCCACCAAAGCGCGGGCTACTCCGACTCTTTTCTTCATACCACCGGACAAATCAGATGGCTTCTTTTCTTTTAAAATATTCCATTCTTTTTCAAAATCAGATAAAGAGACACTTTGTTTTTCTGGAAGCAAACCAACAGCAGAAAGGACACGGATTGCCTCTTCTTCGAGTTTTCCATTATCGCGCAAACCGTGTTCGTATAATCCAATTACTATATTTTCAAATACATTATAAGAATCGAACAAAGCAGAACCTTGAAAAACAAAGCCGATTCTTCTTCTTAATTCGAACAATTCAGAATTACTTAAAAAACTGATTTCTTTATCATCAACTTTTACGCTGCCGTTATCTGGTTCTAATAGTCCGACTATATGTTTAAGCAAAACGCTTTTTCCACAGCCGGAGCGTCCAATAATACACATAGTAGAACCATTTGGAATATTCATACTCACGCCATTTAAGACGTTTTTTTGCCCGAAACTTTTATATAAGTTATTTATTTCAATCATTTGTTTAAATTTTTATCCAGTAATTTAACAATTAATGAAGAATCTTAAAGAAGTACTATAAATTGTTATTCTGAACCCTAAAATGAAGTAAGACCTTTATTTAAATGGAGATAACATAATTTTACCGTGTCATTCTGAGGCGAATATAAACGAAGACGTTTACTTTTGAGAAAATGAACTATGTTATGCTTACTAAATCTTAACAAGGGATTGTAATCCCTTGTTAAGAACAATCAACCATCGGGTTAACCCGATGGTTGATTTATCGCTTGAAATATTTGTAATATAAGTAGTTACACGTCAAAAATGCTAAAGTGGTTCATTCTGAGCAAAGCGAAGAATCTCACAAATACTTGTTAGCACAATCTTTGAGATTCCTCACTTCGTTTACCAATGACATCTTTACTTGTCATTCTGTCATTCGTCAGAATGACACATTTATTATATAAATTGTAACAGAGAGAAAAACTAATCCCTAGGAGCACCTTTAAAATCATCTCTGGGTTCTTCTCTTAAATCGCCTTTTTTGCTTTTTCTAAATTCTTTTCTTTCTTCCCTATCAAATCTTTTCATAAGCATTCTTTGAAGTTCTTTTGTAAATCTTTCTTCAAACATTACAAATTTAGCAAAATTTATTGGATTAAGCATAGTTTCAAATTCTTTAAATTTGTCTGTTATTAATTGATTAAACTGACTTTGCAGAGTAAGAAATTCCTTAGTTTTCTTAGTAATTTCATCATTACTTGCTTTCTTTCTAATGAGCAGGTCAATTTCATCAGTAATTATTTCTATTGCTTCTTTTTTATCCTGAATTTTCTTTTCCCAGGATTTATATTTAGCTAGAAATTTTTCTGACTGCTGCTCATCTAAATCAAGTGCATCAATCAATTTTACTTTTTTTACGTTATCAATGCGCTCTTTAGCGTGAGGTGGTTGACTGAAAACTACTGAAGTGGCTATACATAAGAATAATGCATAAATTGCGATATTACGAAGTGATTTTAACATCTTCGAGCTCCTTTAATATTTCTTGAAAAATTGTTTCATCTATTTCATTAAGATTATTAATAAATTCATAGTAATATGATTGACTATAATCAATATCTTCTATTTCTTCGTTGTTAGAAAAAATATGCGTTAAAATTATATCATTAAAAAAATCGTTGCTTGCTATATCTTCAATAGCGTACTCTATTGCATCATTAGAGTGATAATTAGTAGAATAAAAAAATGATAATTCTAAATAATCTTCATTAGTTAAGCTGCTATCGAAAAGTGCAGTAGTATCTTTCTCACATAGAAAAGAAATCTTTTGCTGTTCATCAATTTGATTGGAATCTGAATTTGGCTTGTTGTAATTGAAAAAGACAAAGTAAGCAATGAAAAATAATGCTGCAGTAGGTATAAGATATTTTACAGCATTGTTAAAAAATGGTACTTTTTGTTTTTTAGCTGCAAGACGATTGTTTACTTTTACAGAAGTATTTCGGGTGTAATGAGAAAGAGTATTGTCTAAATCCATTTTATCTAATTTAGCAAAAACGCTTTTTACTTCTTTAATTTCATCTTGTAAATCAGAATACTTCGGAAGCTCTTGCTCAAATTTGATTTTTTCCTCATCGGAAATTCTGTTAAATACATAATCCGGAAGAAGTTCCTGAATTTGCTTATAAGAAAAATTCTTGTCCTTTTTCATAAATCACCGTTATTTAATTTTTTTTAATAAGGCAGCCACTTTTTTAGTTGCTTGGTAGTAATTTGCTTTGAGTCCGCCAATCGAAGTCCCAAGCATATTCGAAATTTCATCATATTGGAGATTTTCAAAATATCTTAAGCTGAAGACCTCCCGCTGCTTTTTGGGTAATGTACCAAGCAAAAGTAGAAATTGTTCCTCAAAGTTTTTATTTTCTAGAATCTTGTGTGGGTCGGTATTTTCTGGTGTGTTCTCATATTCTGGAGAATTTTTTTCTAAACGTGACCAGAATTTAAACTTCTTACTTCTTGTTATGTTATTGCAGTGATTCATTGTGATTCTATAAAGCCAAGTTTTTACAGAGCTTTGTTTTTTAAACTTATGAATGTTTGTAAGAGCTTTCAGAAATACATCTTGAGTAGCTTCGTCAGCGTCTTCAAAATTATTTAAATAACGAAGAGCAACAGAGAAAACGAACTTTTGGTATTTTCTGACAAAGGAAGTAGCTGCTAAATTGCTGTTACCACTTGTGTATTCTTCAATTATTTTATTGTCATCTTCAACTAGCAAAGTATTCATTCCCTTAGCTCAATATTTAGAATATAGACAAAATAATAAAAGAAATGGTTTAATCTCTTAAAAATATAAATTGAAGTTTTGCGGAAAAGGTGGGATTCGAACCCACGGTACCCTTTCGAATACACACGCTTTCCAGGCGTGCCAGTTAAGCCACTCCTGCACCTTTCCGTTATTACAAAATTACTAAAATATTTTTAATTAATAGTAATTATTTTAATTTATGTAAAATTTATTGTTCTTTTCTTTATAATATTTTCAACTTTCCTTGATATAGTAAGTGTATGTAATATAAGAATAATATCAAAATGTATATCAATTTTTTTAATAGAAAAAAATTGACTTTTCCTTTTAACTCCTTGTTAGCTATTCATTACTCACATCTTTAAAATATCTTTCTATTCTACTTATCCTGTAGGGATAATATATTTGTTACAATGCTTTCTTTTAGAGTTTTTATTCAGTGGGAATTAAATATGAATAGCTTTTTAATTTATATAATTCATAGGGGATTAACTCAGTAAAGGATTATTCTTATTACAAATATATAATTCCTACGGTATAAATTTCAATGAACTAAAATTATTTCTATCTCCTTCTATAAGAACTAATTTTTGTGAGCTATTATTAGCCAGCAGGGAATAATTGCTATATCATTTCCTTTTTAAAAAATCTCTCTTTTTAATGGATTACTAATGACATATATACTTTTTTACTTATAGTATAAACAACTAATCTTTCTAAACTTTCTGTTATTTCCATTAATAAAAAGCATTTGCTTTATCTGGTGCTTCAGTATGACATCTTTTCTTGTCATTCTGGCTTATGCCAGAATCCATCTTGGGAAAGCAAGTGAGCTTGCTCACGATACATTTGGGCAAGCCCAAATGATTCATTGAAATAGCTAAAATTGAATAGAGTTAAACAATAATAAGATGGATTCTGACATCCGGCAGAATGACACATTTAATTATGTCATCTCCATTGTAAGAAAGCATTTGCTTTATCAGGTGCTTCAGAATGACACAGTAATAAATAT
>CAZCHH010000013.1:0-56739 GCA_964498585.1 uncultured Hyphomicrobiales bacterium | reverse complement strand
AATAACCCAATAACTTAATAACCAATAACCAATTATAACAAGAACACACCCCTGCCCCTCTCAAGAGGGGAATTAAGAATTTTCTTTTATCCCGCCAGGGATTGTATTATTTGTGTTTGCAAAATTTAATCCCTGGCGGGATAATACTGGAAACGAAAACATTTTCTACAATAATACAATCCCTTGCGGGATAGTTTGGATTTTTTGTTGATTTGTAGAGACGCAATGCATTGCGTTTCTACGGATTCATTCTTCTCGGCAGATGTGCCACTCCTCGAAGGTGTGGCACATCTTTTACTACTGCAGTCAGAAAGAATGTCTTACTTTATGAAAATCCTGTTCGGGTGGTTTTCTTCTTATGGTTTATTTTGCGCCAGCTTTTTTTAGAATTTCTACTATTTCTTTATGACCTTCTCTTGAGGCATACATTAAAGCAGTAAAATCATCATTATCTTTAGCATTAACATCAGCTTTATTACTTATTAATATTTCTACTATTTCTTTATGTCCATAAATTGATGCATGCATTAAAGCAGTCCAGCCATAATCATTATCTTTAGCATTAACATCAGCTCCCTTTTTAATAAATTCCTTTACATTCATAATATCACCGTCTTCAGCAGCTTCAATAAGCTCATCATCTAATTGAGAATCAGCATAAAAAAAATTCAATTAAGCAAAAAGATAAGCAAAAATAATTTTTTCATTTTTAGTCCTCTAAAATATTTTCTATTTCTACAAATTAATAATTTCCTTTTTAAAAAGCAAATTATTTTTTTTTCAGATGAACTCCACTTTCCAAGCATGGAGTCCATCTTTTGCTCTAATAAAAAAAATCCTTCCCAAGTTCAACTTAGGAAGGAGAGAATATTATGCAACTTGTGTTCGTTTGGCTTGGTTTTTTGTATCTTTCATTTTCCTTAAAGTAAAAGTGTTTCATTTTAAAATACTAACAATAAAAAGAATGCGTTATGTTGGTTACTCAATTACAAAATGAAGTCCAGCCCATTCTTCATCGTAAACTTCCTGCTTTAAAACAAAACCGGTTTCTTTTGCTTTGCTTTTTATATCTTCAACATCATATTTTAAAATACCGGATAAAATCAAATCACCTTTATTATTTTTTAAAGCATTATAAAATTTTGGGATTGAAGGAAGGAGCAAGCTGCTGAATAAATTTGCTGTAATACCATCACATTTAGGAAAATTATATGTTTCAATATCTGCCTCGAAAACGTCTATAAGATTTTCTACACCATTGAGTTGAACATTTTCAACAGCATTATCAATTGACCAGTAATTATTATCGAAAGCTAATATTTTTGCAGCACCCAGTTTTGCAGCTAAAATTGCAAGCACCCCAGTACCGGTTCCGACATCGACCCAATTAGTGTTTGGTTTCAATATCTTTTCAAGTAGGGCGCAGGAAAGGCGGGTAGTTGCGTGCTCTCCAGTACCAAATGACATTTTTGGATTAATAATGAGTTTTATTTCAGTATTTAATTTATCTAAATGCACCGATGGCGATATACCAATTCTTTCAGAAATAACAAATGGTTTTAAATTCTTTTCCCACTCTTCATTCCAATTTTTTTCGTGCATTTTTTCTTCTTTTTCTATGTTGGCAATGTCCGAGACAAGCTTCATTGATTCGTAAAAATGCTCTTTAATTCTTTCCCATTCGTCTAATTTAAAACAAACTATTAATTTATCGAATTGCTCCTCAACTCCGACTAAGTTGAAATTATAAAGCATACCGTAAAATATTTCAAATACTTCTGTTCTTACAGAAATATGAATATTAATGAACATTTCTCTTTTCATATAAAAATAACTTGTAAAATCAATATAACAATTATAAATTGTATTTAACTATGTTACAAAAATAAAAAAAATTATGAATGAATCTACGCTTTGTGAAAAACTAAAAAAAATAAAATTATTAGCTATGGACGTTGATGGCACTATGACAAACAGCACAGTTTATTACTCAAAAAACGGCGAAGAACTAAAACAATTTTGTATTCGGGACGGAATGGGAATTGAGCTTTTAAGACGGGAAGGAATTAAAACTGCTATAGTAACAAGTGAAAATTCTCCGATAGTAGTTGCAAGAGCTAATAAATTAAAAATAGAGCATTTGTTGCTTGGTTCAAGAAATAAGAAGAAAGATTTGGAGCAGTTAGCAAGCCATTTCGGAATTGAAGTAAATGAAATTGCATTTATTGGTGATGATGTAAATGACCTGCAAGCAATCCAATCTGCCGGAGTAGGCGCCTGCCCTAGCGATGCCCACGATTTGATTAAAGAAAATGCTGATTACATTTGCGAAGCAAAAGGAGGCAAAGGTGCCGTTCGAGAAATTATAGAAAAAATTTTAATATCTCAAAAAAAATCTATATCTTTGCCAGAAAGTTGGTAATTTAAAATAAATGGAGGAAATATGTCAGAACAAAATAGTTCAAATTACTCAAAAGGTTTCGTTCTTGGTGCAATAATTGGTGGTGCTATAGGCGCAATAACCGCATTACTGCTTGCTCCAAAATCCGGTCGCGAACTTCGCGAAGACCTTGCAATGCGCTCAGGCGAAATTTATGACAAAGCTTCAGATTACTTTAGTGAAGTTGAAGGTAATGTTAGTACTGCTGTTACTAACACTGTGAACGAAGGAAAAGTAAAAGCACAAAATATTATCAGCTCTGCAAAAAGACAAGCTGATTCCATTTTGCAAAACGCTGAAAAAGTCCTTAAGGATGCAAAAGCTAAAGCAGAACAAACCAAAGACTTAGTGCAAGATAAAATCGAACACCTTAGGGAAGCAGCTAAAGCAAGTGCTGAAGTTTTCAAAAATGAAATGAAAACTCCACTCGAAGAAGAAAAAGGTTAAGTTCTGTATTTTTTTACGTTAAAAGGTTATTGGATTATTAGATATCAACTTCTTCCAAAGTTTGACTTGGGAAGAAGAAATATATTATGTAAATTGCTAAAGGAGAGTTCTATTTCTTGTCATTCTGGCTTATACCAGAATCCATCTTGCTTTTAACTAATGGGAATGGAAAAAGGATTTTTTAGCCATTAGTCATTAATCATTGGTTGTAACAAAAATACTAATAACTTATAACAAAAAATATAAATCAATCCACGGGTTAACTCGTGGGTTGATTATAAAAATGGATTCTGACATTCGTCAGAATGACGCATTTAGTTACACCAACTCCTTTAAAATAGTTTTTCGGAAATAATGACAATATAAAAAAATTTTTTAAAACTGAAATATTTTAAACTTATGGATTTATCAGCAATATTGGAAATCATATCACTTGTTGCTATAGTTACATTTATTGTTCTCGCAATTTTTATTATAATAACATTAAGTTCAGCAACAAAATTAATTGATGAAGCATCTAAATCATTAGAACGTCTTTCGAGTAATCTTACAGAGTCAATGAAGCAAATACAAATTGATATGGACGATTTGAAAGATAGAGTAGGAAATTCTTTGTATAAATTCGATAGATTAGCTGACAGCTTAGCCACAACTTCTGAAAAAGTAGAAACTGAAGTTGATAAATATATTCAAACTATTTCACCTTTGCACAATTTAATCAAAAATTCATACAACAGAATAGCTCTACCAATCAGTTCATCAGTGATAACTCTATCAGCAATTTTTAAAGCTATTAATACTTTTACTAATCATTTTTCAAAGAAGAAGTAAGAATATATTTTTAAGCTCAATAATTCTGAATTACTAATTAATGGTGCATTCTAATAATTCATTAATTTCTGTCATTTCGATCCCCCAGATAAAGGAAGACCTTTATTTAAATGGAGATGACATCAATTAGCACCGTCATTCTGAACGAAGTGAGGGATTTCACGTCATTGCTACCACAGAGTTTGAAATTCCTTGCTGCGCTCGGAATGACTCAAAATCGTAAATCATTTAAAAATAACTATTAAATTAAGGTGTAATGAAACTTAATTGAATTAAAATTAATTTTGAATATATAAAATCTATTATTAAATTTGTTAAATAATATTTTTTAAAAGAGAGTAGTAAAATACTATTATGAAAAAAATTCGTATAATAATTCTTTTGTTTTTAACCGCTTCGATTTGCAGTTCTATTGAATATAGTTCAACTATTCAAAAAATCATTGATGAGGTTAATATTGATTCTTTAAGAATATACGTTGAAGAACTCTCGGGTGAAAAGGAAGTTATAATCAATGGAGAAAAGCATAAAATTTTTACCCGTTATTTCAGGTCTTATGGGAATGATTTAGCTGCAGATTATTTAGCTGATAGGTTAGAAAGTTTTGGGCTTGAAAGTGAAAGACAAGAATTTACGAGAACAGATGACTCATCATTATTTTCTAATATTTATGCAATTCAAAAAGGAAAGATTTTTCCAGATGAATACTACGTAATTGGCTCACATTACGATTCGATTACATTTTCAGGAGATTCCGCCACCGGCGCTGATGATAATGCGTCCGGATGCGCTGCAGTGCTTGAAGCTGCCCGAATTCTTTCCAAATATGAACTTGATTATTCTGTTATTTACTCATTTTTTGATGCTGAGGAAATTGGATTACTCGGTTCAAGTTATTTTGCAAAAAATTTAGTTGATAATAACAAAGTAGTAAAATGCGCTATTTCGCCAGATATGATTGGCTATGATGGGAATAATGATAATGAAATCCATATAAGAACTACTGATTTGAATTCTGAATATTACAGTGATATTATTTATGATATTAATTATATCTATGATATTGGATTGTTTACTCGGCTGATTTCTTATGTCAACAGTTATGGAACTAGCGATTATTTTTCTTTCTTTAATTATAACATTTCAGCTTTAGGAATACTTGAAGATTTATCTTCTGATATTAACATCTATTTTCATTCAATACACGACAGTATAAAATATTTTAATATGGATTATTTTCATAAAAACTCTAAATTAATTATTGCTTCTCTTGCTACTTTTGTTAATAATAAATTAATGAGTGTTTCTGAAAATGTTTCCTGCTCGAATAATTTAGATTATTCATTAAATCCGAATCCTGCTGTAAATTACATTTCAATAAATACAGGCACCGACTTAATTGATTCAAAGTATGAAATTATTGATATTTATTCAAACAAGCTGCTTTCCGGAAAAATATCAAATAATGCTTCAATTAATATAAGTGGATTAGCAAGTGGTATGTATTTTATTATATTAAAAGACAGCAAGGAAAATCAAAAAGCACTGAAATTTATGAAAGTAGATTAATGAGAAGTTTTAATAACAAGTTGCATTCATAGATACAATGAAAGTGTCATTTCAAACCGACTGATAAAGCAAATGCTTTATTATAATGGAGATGACCTCACTAAAAGTGTCATTCTGACGGATGTCAGAATCCATCTTATTATTGTTCAGTCGCTATTCAATTTTAGCTATTTCAATGAAGCATTGGGGCTTGCCCAAATGTAACCAACAAGTGAGCAAGCTCACTTGCTTCCCAAAGATTGATTCTGACTTATGGCAGCATCCATATTGCTTATTGGCTATTCTTTATTGGTTATTAATTAATAAAAGAATTAATGACTAATAACTTACGACTAAATAGCCGATAACTTACATTTGCAACTCACACACCCATTCTCCAAACGAGGCATCGCTTGGCATCCGCCAATCTCCCCGCGGAGAAAGTGAAACAGAACCAATTTTTACTCCATCTGGCATACAGGAACGCTTAAACTGTTGAGTAAAAAATCGTTTGTAAAATTGAACGAGCCAGTTCTTGATTTCACTTGCTTTATATTGATTTTCGAATGCTATTTCGGCAAGAAATTGTATTTTTTCCTGAGAAAATCCAAAACGGAAAAAGTAGTATAAAAAGAAGTCATTTAAAATATAATCCCCAATTTCTTTTTCTGTTTTTTGAACTATTTCACCATTTTCAGTTGGAAGAAGTTCCGGAGAAATAGGCGTTTCAATTATGTCGAGCAAAATATCAGCAATATTTTTTTCAAATTCTTCCTGAGCCGCCCATTCAATAATATATTTAATCAATGTTTTGGGAATACCGGAATTTACGCCATACATAGAGATATGGTCGCCGTTGTAAGTACACCAGCCGAGAGCAAGTTCGGAAAGGTCGCCTGTACCCAAAACGAAACCATTATATTTATTTGCTAAATCCATTAAAATCTGTGTCCGCTCGCGTGCCTGTGCATTTTCATAAACGATGTCTTTTTGCTCTGGACTGTGCCCAATATCTTCAAAGTGCTGCTTGACAGCTTTTTCAATTGGAATCACAAGTATTTTTACTCCCAGCAGTTTAGATAATATTTCTGCATTTGATTTAGTTCGTTTGCTGGTTCCCATTCCGGGCATTGTAACAGCAATTAAGTTTTTCTTATCTAATCCAAGCATTTCAAAGGTTTTATATGCAACGATTAAAGCAAGAGTAGAATCTAAACCACCAGAAACACCCAGCAGAATGCTTTTTGATTGAGTGTGTTTGACCCGTTTTGCAAGTGCAGTTGTCTGTATATTGAATATTTCCTTACAAACTGCTGCTCTGTCGTTTTCCTGTGGAATAAACGGCGTAGGGCTAACTTTTCTATATAATTTTATTTCATTTTGAGATGAAATTATTGTATCAATTTTATCTACTTTTTTTCGAAGTTTTAATTTAATCGAAACTTCTCTAAGTAATTTGTTCCTTGGTGCAGCAGCGAATGAAGAGTTTTTCAGCCGCTCGCTGTTAAGCTTTTCAAAATCAATATCAGCAATTTCCATTTGTGAATTGAAATTAAACCTCTCACCTTCATTTAAAAGAATTCCATTTTCAGCAATAAGCAAGCTGCCGGAAAAGCACAAATCGGTTGAGGATTCACCAGCACCGGCAGAAGCATATATATATGCAGATAGAGTGCGTGCAGATTGAGAAATAACTAATTGCTTCCGGTATTGGTGCTTTCCAAGTACTTCATTACTTGCAGAAAGATTAAA
Source organism: uncultured Hyphomicrobiales bacterium (assembly GCA_964498585.1). Lineage (GTDB taxonomy): Bacteria > Bacteroidota > Ignavibacteria > Kapaibacteriales > UBA2268 > JAAYJM01. The sequence continues at coordinate 49,721 of CAZCHH010000013.1, read as the reverse complement.
TATTATATTTGCTCCCGAAAGCGAAAGTTGGGTGCTTGGCGGTTCTATTGCCCATAAATCCTCGCATATTTCTACGCCAAATTTTAAACCGGGTATATTTTCTATAGAAAAAACTAAATCAGCTCCAAAAGGAATTTTTATATTGCCTAAAGAAATTTCATCTGATATTCTTTCAAATTCTGAAGAGAACCATCTTTTTTCGTAAAATTCATTGGTATTGGGAATGTATGTTTTGGGAACAATTCCTTGTATTTCTCCATTTGCAAGAAAGAAAGCACAATTAAACAGCATATTATTTGCGACAAGTGGTGCGCCCAAAATTACTATACAGCCCAATTTCTCAGTTACTAAGGCGATTTCTTCAACAGCTGCCAATGACTTTTTAAGCAAAGTGTTTTGAAAGAATAAATCGCCACAGGTATAGCTTGTAACAGCAAGTTCCGGAAAGAGAATTATTTGGCATTGCTTTTTATTCGCAATTTTTATTTGCGCTATAATTTCGTTTTTATTAAATTCGATATCAGCAACTTTTACTTCTGGTGATACTGTTGCAATCCGAATAAATCCAAGTTCGTTGAGTGTTTGCATTGTTTTGAAGAAATGATATTTTTTAAGCTTTTGTTTTGTTGATGAGTAATTGTATTAATTTTACTTCAACATTTGACTACTTGGTTTTTAACATTTGACTTTTTCAAATATTAATTATCTTTATATCAACTAATTACAAATATAATAATTATTTCAACATTTAACAAAACTATTAAAATTATTTTACAAATTTTTCATATATTTTATTTTTAATATAAAGTGAGGAGAAAGCCATACTTTCTACAAGTAGATAGTATAACTATAAGAGAACATACCAGTATGCTCCTCCTAATAGTTTACGAATACTCACATCTTTAAAATGAGTTGCTATTCTACTTATCTCGTAGGGATAAAATTTTTGTAACAATGCTTTTTTTAGATATTATTACTGAATCTATTTATCTGATAGCTCCAGTTATCTGATTAATTATTCAAGTGTAATCATAATTTTTAAAATCTTTGGGAAATATTTTCTATATTTGTTTTTTTAATTTTGATTGAATTTAAATGAAGTTCCTAATAATATCATTAGCATTTATAATTTCAATATTGCTTGGTTTTTTTCCAAAAATTGACAAAGCAAAATCGACGGTTTGGAAAATAACTGCTGTTCTAATGATGATTGTTGCCATATTAATTAATATTTTACCTCCTATAGCTACAAACTTAGAAAATGCAAAAGTTATTACTTCAAAGATTTTTGATTATCCAATCAACTCGACTATTGCATTAAATAATAACGAAGCAACTTTTGATGAAGCAAATCAAATGTGGCTTTATCATATAAAAAGTAGTAAAAAAAATAAAAATTCTTTTAATTTGTATTCAAAAGAAAAACTTGATTTATTAGAAAAAAATGAATATATAGTTAAACTTAAATATGATAAAAATAAGAATGGATTTGTGTTTCATTCTATAATAAGTGAGAATCCAGTTTTTTCGATACCATATCTTCCACAACTTGAAGAACGAATAAAAATAATGAATTTTCACGTGCCAATGGCTTGGCTAACTGTTCTGGCTTATTTAATTTCGATGATTTATTCTGTAAATTATTTAAGAAAACAGGATATGTTCGATGATATAAAAGCATCATCATCAGCATATTTAGGGACAGTGTTTTGTATTTTAGCAACACTTACAGGTGCAGTCTGGGCAAAGTATAACTGGGGAAGTTACTGGAATTGGGACCCACGGCAAACATCGATTTTCGTTTTACTGCTAATATATTTTGCTTATTTTATATTGCGTTCATCAATTGAAAATGAGAAAATGAGAGCGCGGTTAAGTTCTGTTTATTCAATAATTGCATTTGTAACAGTACCTTTCTTTATTTTTATTCTGCCGCGAATTGCTTCTGGATTGCATCCCGGCTCAAGTAGTGAAGATACTATTGGTCCTGTATTAGCAACCAAAAGTGATATGCTCAATCCTACTATGCAATTTGGCTTTGGAATTTCAATTATCGCTTTTTCAATGCTCTTTTTCTGGCTGTTGAATCTTCATATTAGAGCAAAGAAAATGAATGAGTAAACATAGATTCAGAATTACAATCAAAATTGAAATATTAGAACTCCCCTAATATAAAAAAGAAGAAATATGAAAAAAATTTTCTTTATATCAATTATTGCTTTTCTTTTATTCAGCTTTGTTACAAAATCAAAAGTATGGACTGTAAGCAATAACGGAGAGTATAAAATTTGTAGCGAAGTTGCTCCGTTGGTGGAAGATAACGATACTATTCTTATCGAAAAAGGCAACTATTATGATGATATTCAGGTAACCTGGACTAAAAACAATCTTTATATTTGCGGAATAAATGGGAAACCAATATTAACAGCTGGAGATAACTTAGCTAAAAATTACAACAATGGCAAAGGGATTTTCGTTATTCGAGGTAATAATACAAGAGTAGAAAACATTGAATTTCGCGATGCCGTAGTATCAGACAATAACGGAGCTGGAATAAGACAGGAAGGAGCTAATTTGATTGTTAGAAATTGCAATTTTGTTGGCAATGAAATGGGGATTTTGCAAGGTGGAAAAATAGATAACTGCACAATATTAATCGAATTTTGTGAGTTTTATGGAAATGGAAGCAATTCAAATCCGGGCTATCAACACAATATCTATATTAATTTCATCGACACATTAATATTTCGATTCAATAAAACTTACGATGCTGTTGCTGAAGGAAATGAGTTGAAAAGCAGAGCCAAGTTTAATTTCATTGAATACAATCTTATTTCTAACTTGAATTCGTGTGATAGCAGAAATATTGATTTACCAAATGGTGGCTGCGCTGTTATTCTTGGCAACATTATCGAGCAGGGACAGAACTCTGTCAACTCAAATATTATTGGTTTTGGGCTTGAAGGTTTGTCAAATCCAGCTCCTCACAATCTTTATATTTGCAGCAATACTATTGTTAATTATAAAGATAGAGGAAATTTCATTGATACCAAGAGTATTGATACGATATTCATTAAAAATAATATTTGTGTTGGTGCAAAAACAGGTGGTTTTATTACTGGTAATGATAGCTTTTTAGATTCAAGTAATAATTTGGTTAATGACAATATAGATGAAGCTGGATTAGTATTGAATTCGATAATAGGATATAATTTGGAAGAAAACAGCCCTGCTATAAATGCTGGAATAAAGTTAAACCAAAAAGTATTAGGGCATTCGCTTAAACCTGAATATGAATATAGCTACAAAAGTTTTTTTAAAGAACGTATGGTCGATGATACTATTGATATCGGAGCAATTGAATATGAGGCAGCATCCTCAGTTTTTTATCAAAATAATGATGATTTCAATATTTATCCAAATCCTGCAAATGACTTTATAGAGATTTCAATTAATGGAAATGCTATATTTAAAAGATACGAAATTTCTAAAAAAATTTGTATTTACACTTGCTATGGCGAAAAAGCAATATTGGAACACTCGCTAATGCCCGTTCCAAAGCAAAGAATAGACATATCTAATTTATCTACAGGAATTTATTTTTTAAAAGTAGGAGCTTTCTTAACTAAATTTTTGGTATTGAAGTAAAAGAAATATTTTTTAGCTACATTTTTTCTTGCTAGTGTAGTAATTCGTTAAAAGACTTATTATATTGTGTCATTCCGAACCCCAAGATAAAGCAAGTGCTTTATTTAAATAGAGATGACATCAATTAACACAGTCATTCTGAACGAAGTGAAGAATCCAGAAAATTTTTTTAACCACTACTCTCTGGATTCTTCGCTGCGCTTCAGAATGACCGACAAACGTAAAGATGTCATTGGTAACCCCAGAAAGACAAGAGTGCGAAATAACATACTACGTGGGGTATGAAGTTCTGAAAATAAAAATTATATAATTATGATGATTTCTACTGTAACAAAAGTCATCAGATGACAGCCAGTCATCCGATGACTAAAAAGTTCATTCTAATATGTTCCGTTTCAAATAGGAAATGATATTATTTTCTATCCAACTGCGGATGAGTTAAAATAACTGCCTGCGTTACATATACCCAATAGCCCTGTCCGGGTAACATATTTCCTATTGTATTAATATTATATTCCGGTACAAAAAATCTACCATAGTTATCTTTAGCTATTATTAAATATGGAAGGATGCTCTCTAATTCAATTTCAGCAGAAACTTCATAAGGATGAACAAAAGCAATCAGATTCCAGCCGGCATTAAGTTCAATAGGAGTATCATCAGGTATAACCTGAATACCTGTTATTTCCAAAATACAATCTGAATTACAATATAACTGGTAACCTTGGGTAATATCCCAATCCCCAATATTGTTAATTTGAAAAACAGGTGAATAAACCTGTCCCATTCCATTTTTAACTAATACAATACTTTCTGATATTTCTGAAAATACATCTACCATATTTGGATTTTGAGGAATCACGTTACTTGAAATCTGATTCCACCCTTGAGATAAGTTAATATTGAACGTTACATTACTAATCATAATTGTAAAATTCCACACTTCACTCCAGTTACCTGTTTGAGAACCTGCAACAGCACAGACCCGCCAGTAATAATTAGTATTGTTCGTTAATCCGAATACCTGATAATTTGTTTCAGTTATTCCGCTTTCATCAACAAGTAGAGAACTAAAATCATTTGTAGTAGAAATTTGCAGTGAATATGAACTGGCATTTTCAACCGGCTGCCACTGCATTGTTGGATTAAAGACATAATTTGTTGAATTATTTTCAGGAGAAATAAGGACTGGAGGGGTAAGTTGAACAGACAAGGAATATTTCGCAATGAAACCGCCATACGCATAAGTGCTATAAGTTAATGAAATATCATTGTTAAAATTGAGCAAAGTAGATTCAAAGCTACCTCCTAAATAAATCCCATTTTGTGAATAATCAATTGACCTAACCCATTCCTGAGCAGTTCCTGCAATTTTCTCTGCCCACTGACACTCTCCGCTTGAATTGTATTCAGCAAGGAAAGCATCGTGATTGCCAGAGTTGGTAAGGGAAATACCATTGTTGAAAGTAACTGGCTGATTTCTGAAATATCCACCAATATAAATTGTATTTAAATCCTTTACTTTGACTGAATATACTAATTCATCACTGGTGCCTGTGGTTTTTTCTGCCCATTGGCATTGTCCAGTTAAATCATATTTTGCAAAAAAAGCATCTTCACTTCCGGAATTAGTTAAAGATATCCCATTATTAAATTCTACAGAAGCACCAAAATAAGAACCTCCTATATAAAGATGTTCAGAGCCATCAAAATCAATGCTATAGGTTTTGTCACCGTTTATACTTGAAATTTTAGTAAACCACTGGGCTCCGCCAAAATTATCATATTTAGCTATAAAAACATCTAAATCACCCGAATTAAGTAAAGTAATATTTTCATTTATATAGGCAGTAGGCGAATTAAATGTTCCGGCTGCATATATATTTCCATTATTATCCAAGGTTAAACTGTTTACTTCTTCGGATTGAGAGCCATATACTTTATTTGCCCATTGGCAGTTGCCATAATAATTGTATTTTGCGACAAAACCATCGTAAGTATATGTTCCGCCAGAACTGGTTAAAGATATACTATTATTGAAATTTACAGATTGGGAGAATTCACCGCCTATATAAATATTTCCTGCACCATCGGTTGTAATTGAGTATCCCCTATGTCTGCCTGGTCCGTAAATTCTTTCAGCCCAAAGACAAAATCCATTATTATTATATTTTGCAATATAAGAATCAGAGGTGCCATAACCGGATAATGACACACTATCATCAAGCCATAAGGTATAAGATTCAAATTCTCCGGAAACAATGACGCTACCTTCAAAATCTACATTACAGCTATAAGCTTTATCATTGCTCGACCCGGCAATTTTTCTTGCCCACTGGCATAAACCATCGGAATTATATTTTGCTATAAAGCCATCGTAGTATCCGCTACTTGTAAGAGTAATTCCATTATTGAAATTAATAGTTCCGGAACTCGAACTGCCGCATACATAAAAGTTACCGGCAGCATCGTTTGTTACACATTCTACGTAGTCAATTCCATTTCCGTCAATCATATCAGCCCATTGGCAAAGTTGTGAGTACGAAGTTGGAAAAGACACAAGAAAAGCTATAATTAAAATAGTAAATTTTTTCATAATGCTTTACTCCTAATAATGATAAAATTAAAAATTAAAAAAAAATATTTTTCATTGACTTGACATAAATCAAGAAATTGAAATTTTTTTTCTTACCCGGCTTAAAGTCTCTGGAGTTATACCAAGGAAATTTGCTAAATATAAAAGTGGAACACGCTGAAGAAAACCCGGGTATTTTGTCATTAAAAGTTTGTATTTTTCTTCTGCATTTAGTAAATTTCTTAATGTGTAATGCTCATCAAGAGAAACGAACAGTTCTGTTATGACTAATCTAACGAAATGCTCAAAATCATGATGCGCCGAACAAAGACATTCAAAATCTCCATTGCTTATACCATAAAGGGTACATTCTTCTAAAGTAATTAAAATATCGTAAGTTGGCTTTCTTAAAAAGAAACTCGAATTGGCTAAAAATTCGCCTTCCTGAGAAAACCAAGTAGTATATTCTTTACCGTTATAAACGCTATAATGCCTAACTATTCCAGATTCAATAAAAAAAATATTTTCTGCAATTTCTAATTCATTTTGAATGATTACGTTTTTTGGGACATATTTTTTAAAAACACATTTTTCTAAATCATTTAAAGTGCAATTGGAGATTGAATAATCATTTTTAAGTGTATTTACTAAATTTTGTGCTATCATAAGCTTTCCCGTTTTTTAAAACACTTTTCTTAATAATGAAAAATCTTACATTTCAATAAAATATAATAATTAAACAACTATTTGCAAATATATAAAATAATTAAAAATAACAAATATTCTTTCTTAAAATTTAAAAGTAATTCCATTAATCAGTTCTAAATCATAATTCTTTAGTCCGGGTGGTGGCTCGTTATCGTAACGGTAATGAAGATTTACTGAAAAACTTAAATGCTTAAATATTTTGAATTCTAAAATAGCATCAGATAAAAATACCCTGTCTAAAATACTAATTGGTGAAAACTGGAAATAAGAAGTAAATTGAAAATCTGCGTTTTCATTTAATTTTGTATAAAGATTAATGTAATTAGTAGATTTTATAAAACGTGAAATATATCTGTCCGGAGAGCGGTAATCTTCGTATTCATACATAGCACCAACGCCAATATCAACATTAAGAACTTTGTTAGAATCATTACCTGAATTTACTCTAATAGCCCCAATACGCAAGCCGCCTCCTGCAAGCCATCTGTTTGAAAGATTTAATCCATTATCGAAATTATTCTGAACAAATAATTCTGGCATAACACTTTTATCGTAATTTAATATGCTCCTTAAATGAAAATGTCCTTTTCGGGTTGAAACAGTCCCATCTGCTTCTTTATACTTAAAATATGAAACAAAGAAAGTATAAAATCGGTCCTGAATCCAATCAGAACGGAAATCATTTGTAAAAGTCCAATCTTCAGAGTTACCAGCGTCTAAATCTGAACCTAATGTTATTGAATTGTAAAAACCATTTTTATCTTCTTCATATAATAAAAGCTCTACATTTACCTGTGAAAAAAGAATTGTTGTTGTAAAAAGGAAAACAAAGATAATTGAAATTGTTGATTTCATTAAGCACCTATACTTTTGATAAATTATATAAAAAAACAGCTGAGCTTGCAGCTACATTCAAAGAATCTACTTTTTCTGAAATAGGAATAAAGCAAATTGAATCGCACATTTTTAAATATTTTTCTTCTATACCATCGCCTTCATTCCCAAAAATTATTGCTACTTTCTCTTTAAAATTGATTTTTGTTATGTCAATAGCTCCATTGCAAATTTCGGCACAAACTATCTGATAGCCAAGTTTTTTCAAGTTATTAATAGTTTTTTCCAAATTATCAGCTTTATTTATTTTTAAATTAAATACATTTCCAACAGAAACACGAACTGCTCTACGTAAATAAGGACTGCTTGATTGTTCGTCAAAAATGAGAGAATTTACATTAAAAGCCGCAGCATTACGAACAATAGAGCCGACATTTTCAGCATCTCGCACAGCATTTAAAATTACAATTTTCGCGTCAAGCTGCTCAATAGGTGTAAATTCTGGCTGCTTCCCAATAGCCATAACTCCGCTATGCAATTTAAAACCTACAATTTGTTCCATAATTTTTTTATCCGCAAAGAAAAGATTATCTGCCGACACAGCTTTTGTGCTGATTAAATCTGAATATTCTTCATAAAATTCACTGGTAGCAAAGACAGAAAGCACTTCAATATTTGATTTTAATAGCTTTAAAGTAACTTTCTTTCCTTCAGCAATAAAAATATTGTTTTTTGTGTGGGAAACGGGAGTGAATCGAAGAGATTTATATAAATTGATTCTTTCATCATTAAATTCTTTTATTTCAATCATAATTTTACTTGCATATTATATAAATATTTATCAAATTTGTTGTTTATATTTGATGTGTAAAAATAAAAATAAATTTTTAATAAATATACAAAAAATTCTTAATTCACTATAAGGAGTTAAAATAAAGTAATGAGTTTAAGTTTAATAGGCAAATCAATAGCAGAATCAGCGACGCTGAAGCTAAACGAGAAAGCAGCCATATTACGTGAAAAGGGCGAGCCAGTAATTCATCTTGGCGGTGGCGAACCGAAATCGAAAGCCCCACTTGATGCAATTATTGCTGTTACCGGTCTAATCAACTCCGGCGAGGTCCGCTATACTCCCGCCGATGGTATTCCCGCTTTGAAAAAGGCAATCATTCGTTACACTGAAGAATTTTATAATAGAAAAGTAGCTCCGGAAAATATAATTGCTTCAAGTGGCGCCAAGCAATCAATTATGGTTGCATTGCAAGCAATACTCAACCCACAGGAAGAAGTAATGTTCCCGGCTCCGTATTGGGTTAGCTATCCGGAAATGGCAAAGCTATGCGGCGCTATCCCAGTTCCAGTTCTTGCCGAAGACGGAACTTTTTATCCTCGCATTCAGGATTTTGAGTTAAGAACCACATCATATACAAAAGCAATTATTATAAATAGCCCAAACAATCCAACAGGTGCTATGTATTCCGAAGAATTCATCTCTGATATAGTTGAGTTCTGCGAAAAGCGTGGGATTTATCTTATTATGGATGACATTTATCATCGCTTGCTTTTCGATAACAAAAAACCGATTAACTGTTATAATTATGCAAAAGATTTTTCAGAAAATTCCAAGCTTATTGTTGTTAATGGTGTATCAAAGCAATATGCTATGACTGGCTTCCGTATTGGCTGGGCAGTTGCAAATAAGAAATTAGTCGAAGTTATGACTAACATTCAAAGTCATCAAACCTCTGGTCCGGCAGTTGTAACTCAAGTTGCTGCTGCTGCTGCTATTAACGGAGTGCAATCCTGCGTTGAAAGTTTACGTTTAAATTTAGAAAATAATCGAAACGTGATGATGCAGGAACTTAACGCATTTGAAGGCGTCCATGCAACCAAACCCGATGGTACTTTCTATTGCTTTGCTGACTTTAGCCACTACTACAAGGATTCACGAAAATTGTCAGCTTTCCTGCTCGACAAAGTAAGAGTAGCAACTGTTCCGGGTTATGAATTTGGTTTAGACGGCTTCTTACGCCTTTCTACCTGCGGAACAATTAAAGACATTACAGAAGGCATTCAAAGAATGAAATGGGCATTAGACCCGAATTCACCAAATGAGCTTTATATTGGCAATCGCAAACTTATAAGGGATTGGTCATGAAATATTTAGAATTTGATACTCCAGCCGGCAAACAAGCTGGCGAATTTGCAAGCGACTTTAAATTAAGCAATCACGGCTTGGTTTATCTTGATAAAGTATTCTGGAATTTACCAACTGAAGCTCTTTATGAAGAAGCAATTTTCCGTGGTGAAGGACATATGACTTATGGCGGACCACTTCTTGTCAATACTGGTAAATGGACTGCCAGAGCTGCTGCTGATAAATTCATCGTTCACGAACCAACTACAGCAGATAAAGTATGGTGGGGTGTATATAATCGTCCTTGCAGTTCTGAAAAATTTCACGGTATGTTCGCTCGCTTACAGGCATTTTTACAAGGCGAAGAACTTTTTGTGCAGGATTGCTACGTCGGAGCCGACCCTGAATACCGTATGCCAATCCGCATTATTACCGATACCGCTTGGCAAAGTTTATTTGCACGCAATATGTTTGTTAACATAAATAACCGAGACGAACTCAAGAATCACGTTCCGGAATTTACTTTAATTGCATCTCCTTCTTTCAAAGCTGACCCAAGAATAGACGGAACGCGCAGCGAAACTGCTATGATGATTAATTTCGCTGAACGCATTGCTATTGTTGCTAATTCAAGTTATGGTGGTGAAATTAAAAAAACCATTTTTACTATAATGAATTATTTGATGCCATTGCAAAGCGTTATGGCAATGCACTGCTCTGCAAACGTTGGCAAAGCCGGCGATGTCGCTTTGTTCTTCGGTCTCAGCGGAACAGGTAAAACAACTCTTTCTGCGGACCCCAAACGCCAACTTATTGGTGATGATGAACATGGCTGGAGCGACCACGGAGTATTTAATTTTGAAGGTGGCTGCTACGCTAAAGTTATTCGCCTTTCTGCAGAACACGAACCACAGATTTATGAATGTACAAGGCGCTTCGGAACTATTTTAGAAAATGTCGTTTACGATACTCCTTCACGTAAAATTGACCTTGATGACGACAGATTAACTGAAAATACACGTGCTTCATATCCATTGGAATTTATTCCTAACGTTGTTCCAGATAAGATGACAAGGAATCATCCAAAGAATGTAATTTTCCTTACCTGCGATGCTACCGGCGTTCTTCCACCAATAGCCCGTTTAAATATGAATCAGGCAATGTATCACTTCATTAGTGGTTATACTTCAAAAATTGCGGGAACTGAAATCGGTCTCGGTATTGAGCCGGAAATTGCGTTCAGTGCCTGCTTCGGCGCTCCGTTTATGGTTCATCATCCATTTACTTATGCTGATTTACTGCGTCAGAAAATGGAAAAATTCGGTTCTCAATGCTGGCTTGTTAATACTGGCTGGGTGGGAGGTAAATTCGGTGTTGGTAAGCGTATCAGCATCAGGCACACTCGTAATCTTTTAAATGCTGCTTTAGATGGTAAATTAAGCAATGTTCCATACAGGCAAGACAAGATTTTCGGTTTCGATGTTCCGCTTGAATGTCCGGAAGTTCCTGAAGATGTTCTTGACCCATCAAATGCCTGGGGGAATAAAGACGAATACTGGAAAATGTATGATGCTCTTGCTGCCCGTTATATTGAAAATTTTAAATTGTTTTCCGATGGCTGTCCGGACGAAGTAGTCGCTGCCGGACCCAAAAGAATGTAATTTTTTAAACGTTTTTGAGATATTTTTTCGATTTTTGTGTTATTCTTTTATAAGAGGTGCAAAAATAAAAAAAGAAATAAAATGAAAACAAATATTTTAAAAATCGGAATAGCATTAATAATTGCAATTACTTGCAGTATTAGCTTAATTTGTATGGACAAGTCATCGGATGACTTCCAGTCATCCGATGACTACAACAAAGTATTTAAAATGACCACCGACTCCGGCTGGGTGCAAAAAGATGGCTACCTCGAAAACGCTTTGCAGGTCGGAAGCATTAGCTATTTCAGATATTCAAATGATGGGCAGTATCTTTTTACTTTTGGTAGTGATTACACTTTTAGGAAGTGGGATGTGAAAACGGGGAAAGTGGTGAAGGAAAAGAAGTTTGAAGATGTCTATAAACTAAAATTCGATTTACACAATGACGATGAAACTTACGCTATAATAAACACTTATAATTATGCTAGTGATTTAGAAATTTATAAGATTGACAGTTTAATTTACAAATTGGATATTTTTGAATTATACTCAAAAGAGGATTATTGTAATTATGAAAATGTTTTAATAAATTTCTTAAAAGATAAATATCAAATAAATATAAATTATGATTGTTCCTGTTATAGTTCACAACATCATAGCACCAACGGTGCAAATTTTATCGTTGATTATGATAGCAGTAAAGTAAAACACAAAGACCATAATGGAAATGCAACAAATTTAACACTCTCCAAAAATGGAAAGTATTTATTATATAGCAATTATAGTTATAGTTATGAGAACGATGATTATGATTATCGCTATTACTATTATTTAACTATAAAGGATTTAAAAAATAATTCTATAAAATCTATTAAAAGCGATAATAATTTTGAACCTTATCACAGTTTAGCATTTAGTAATAACTCATTATATTTTGCATCAACTAGATACAATTCCTATACTTTGGTTTGGGATATTAATAATCAAAAGATAAAATACAGAATATTTATACCATATTTAAGATATACTCAATTTTCCGCAGACGATAGATTTTTAATTACTACATTAGAAAAATCAGACACTTCAATAATAAAATTTTTCCTTGCAGAAACAGGTGTAGAAGCAGACAGTATTTATTTAGCAAGCAAAGCACATAATGGATTAATCGCAGTTGCTCCAGATTCTGTGAATATTGCAATAGCTGGTCGAGATGGGAAAATTAGAATTTTTCAACCCAAAATATTAACTGAAACCTATAAAACATATTTCTCAGCAGATTCGATTTTCAAGCAATTAGGCAATGCGATTCAATTTAGTGATTATTCATTACCTAATGCAACAAGCTGGCACTGGGATTTCGGAGATGGTGAAACAAGTATTGAGCAAAACCCTATTCACTATTATAAAGCAAAAGGTTTATATACTGTTAAACTAATATCATCAAATGGTATTCAAATAGATACAATGATTAAAAAAGATTATATAAGAATGTTAATACCTTTAGTTGCTGATTTTGACTCTTATATTTCAGAAGATACCATTCCCTTTAAAGTAATATTTAATAGTTATTCTAAAGGTGATATAGTTAGTTATAAATGGGATTTTGGCAATAAAAAAACAAGCATTGAAGAAAATCCAACTGTTGTTTATGATAAATGGGGTAAATTTGATGTTAAATTAATAATTTCTGACGGATATTTTTCAGATACAATAGAAAAAAAAGAAAGAATAACTGCTTACCTACCTTCTATTCCTTTTTTTAAAACTAAATTTGAAACACGGTATTATATCGAAGGAATGGTGGTATATGGCATTGATGGAATTCATACTTACGATGGAGGATTTTTACTTAATGCTGATTATTATAGAAGAAACTACTTAGAAGAATTTAATGAATATGAATTAATTTATGCGTATTCAATGTTATTCAAAACAGATTCAACAGGCAATATATTATGGCAAAAACAGAATACATTTAAGTTAAGAAATTTACTACAAACTCAAGATAGTACTTTCTTGATTTTTACAAATAATTACAGTAGTGTTATTAGATTTTATGTAATGAGATTAAATAAGTTTGGAGAAATAATGTGGGAAAAAGCATTTAATACTCAAAAAAATGACCAAGTTGATAATGTTTGTTTAACTGATGATAATGGATTTATGGTTATTGGTGAGTCTTATGATGGGCAACGCCGGGTTGCTTTATTAAAGTCAGATATTAATGGTAAACAAATTTGGTATAAATATTTTAATGGTTATACTGGAAATATCATTCAAATAGCAAAGGGTAATTATTTATTAATTATTAAAAGATTAAATAATTCTGGAATTGATTTAATTAAAATTGATGGTACAGGAAACATTCTATGGACTAGGCAATTTGTAACTGATAAAAATATGTTATCTTATGATGCATTAGCGATAAAAAACGAAGAATTTGTTATTACCGGTGGAATAGGAAATAATGGAATTAGTACAACTTATTTTCTAAAAGTTGATAGTTTAGGAGAAAAGATTTGCGAATATATTGGAGATAGTCCAAATTCTTGCTATTATAGCATTTCCAGCATTTCCGATACTCTTTTCGCTGCTACAGGCAATTTCAACAACCAAATAGGTGTGGATATAATCAACAATCAAGGCGAACTCGTTAATTCTTTTCGCTTCCCTGAAAGAAATGGAGTTATAAATTCTATCTTAACAACCAAAGACAACGACCTGTTTTTAACCGGTTCAATCACTCCACCTTACAAACTAAGCCAGCTCTACACTCTTTTATTAAAACACCCATACATCATTACAAGTGTAGAAGATGAGCATACTGAAAATACCGCAAACCCCGAGCTACCATTCAGCATTTTCCCAAACCCAACTAATTCCACTGCCACACTGCAATATAAAATCGAAACACCAACAAATGTAAAAATAGAACTAATTGATTTTATGGGATTGAAAGTAAGCGAACTTGAAAACGCATTTAAAGAAGCAGGCAAATACAACTCATTAATCAATTTCGAGAATTTAGCAATTGCAAAAGGTATTTATTTTGTAAGATTTATTGCAAATGGAAATATTTTTGTAAGCAAAGTAATCTTTTATTAATTGTTAATTGTTAATTTGCTTGCCATTCCGAACGAAGTGAGGAATCTCATATATCGTGGTAGCAATGACTCGTGAGATTTCTCACTTCGTATCGAAATGACATTATGATTTTGCACTATTAGTTAGCGGTTTGGTATAATAACCTAATAACTTAATAACTCAATAACTCAATAACCCATTAACCCATTAACCCATTAACATACTAACCTACTACTCGAATTTTCCTTTATAAACTTCTAAATATTCGGAAATCAATTTAAATGCTTTTGTGAGAGTTTCTTCAGTAGGCAAAATAACGATTCTGAAGTGAGAAGAGCCGGGTTTTTGCCCGAAACCTTGTCCGGGAACTATAACAACGCCAGTTTCCTTCATTAGCTCTTCGGTGAAATGCCAGTCGTTTTTCACATCAATAGATGGGAAAGCATAGAATGAACCTTCGGGCTCAACGAGAGAAATACCCGGAATAGTAGCAAGCATTTTCATTGTAATGTCTCTGCGGCGTTCGAGTTTTTCCAAAAGTAATGTTAAATGTGAATGGTCGCCGTCAAGAGCAGGTGCTATTGCAAATTGACCGGGGTGGTTCGCACAAATTCTTGCACGTAATAATTTGTTTATCGCTTCAACGTATTGCTCTAATTTCTTTCCAGTTCCACTTATAATGCCCCAGCCGATACGGAAACCGGGGGCAATGTAATTTTTTGATAAACCGGAAAAAGTAATTACTGGTGCTTCTTTATTGAGTGATGCAATAGAAATGTGCTTTTTACCATTGAAAATCTGCTTGTCGTAGATTTCATCGGCAAAAATTATTAAATCGTGTTCTAATGCAATATCAATTATTTGGCGAAGAGTGTCTTCTTTGCAAATAGAGCCAGTTGGATTATTTGGATTTATAATTACGATAGCGCGGGTTTTATCGTTAATTTTTGATTTAATATCATCAATATCTGGCTGCCAGCCGTTGCTTTCATCAAGATAATATGGATTTTCATACATTTCAAGTTTACTTTGAATTGCAGAATAAAGCGGATAACCCGGATTGGGTAAAAGAATGTTTTCACCGCTGTCGGCTAAGGCAGTAACGCAAAGTTCAATAGCTTCGCTGGCGCCAGTTGTTACGAAAATATCTCGAATATTTTCAATACCTTTTTTGTGTGCATCTCTTTCAATCGCTTCAACGGCTGATTTAATACCGGAAGATGGAGCATACCCGTTTTTATTTTCAAGCATTGCTTTGTAAATCGCATCAATTAAATGACGCGGGGTTTCGTGGTCGTAAACGTTTGGGTCGCCAATATTTAAATAAAGCATTTCTTTACCGGTTTTTGCAACTTTATTTGCTAAAACTGTAATATCACGTATGGCATATTTAACTTCGTTTGTTCTGTGTGCTGGTCTTATTTGATTTAATGACATAAAAAATCCTTAATGTTAAAATTAATTCTTTCAAAATTAACAATTTATTTCCTATTCTTAAAATTTATCAAGCGTTTTATTCCGGATATTTCAGAACTTGTGAAAAATCCAAATAATTTTAATAATATAACAAATATTAAAAGTGCTGCTGTCTTTAAAACGAAAGATAACCAAAGCTCTAATCCCTGTGTTATAAAAGTAAAAGAATAATAAATGACTAAAGTTAAAAAGATTATTAAAAACAGACGTTTAAATTCGTATTTGATAAAATAGACTTTTTTTGTAAAATAATAAAGCAGAACAGCACTAATAAAATAGGCAATAAGAGTAGCATAAGCTGCTCCCCAGTATCCAATTATTGGAATTAACAGAAAATTTAGTCCAATATTAACAATAGCAGCAACTCCAACAGCAATAGGAAGATAATCTGTTTTTTTCTCAATATTGAAACCAGCAGAAAGGACATTGAATATTCCATTAAAAAAGTATCCTCCGAGGATAATCGGAATTATTCCCATTCCTTCCCAATAGTTGGGATTAATGAATTTTCCACCGACAAAAGGCATTTGAACAAGAAATTCCATATAAAAGCCAGTTAGCAAAAAAATTGCTGCACATATAAGAGAGAAATAAGTCATTATTCTTGCATAAAGCTGCTTAGCATCTTTTTCTTCATAATTAGATAAATAGAATGGTTTCCAGGCGTATTCGAAAACTCCTACAAACAGCATCATTGGTATTCCAAGCCGATAATTAACGGAATAAATAGCTCCCTGAACTGAATTGGTGAGATGAATCAGTATTGGGCGGTCTGCTATTTGAAGCACTATAGAAGATAAACTTGCAGGTATGGTTGGTAGTCCGAAACGAAACATCTGTTTCAGAAGAGATATATCAATTTTGAAAATTAAATATTTGCGAAGCTCTGGTATAAAAATAAAAACTGCTAATGCGTTCGATATGATTTGAGCAAGCATAACTCCTTTTGAACCCCATGGAAAAGCAACTACAAAGACAACATTAAGCACTACAGCAATCATTACCTGTAAAAACCTGAGCGAAGAAAACTTTTTTACTTTACGAACCATACGAAGCAAAGCGTAGGGAATTACAGCAATAGAATCAAAAAATGGAATGAACGCTGCGATTTGTATAATTTGAATTACATTGGTTGTTAGTGGAAGCGAATGTGCAATAGATTCAGCATTAAATAAAATCAGTAAGGAAAGCAAAAATGAAAATAAAATAATCACTAAGTAGCTGTTTGAAAATGCTTTTTGCGATTCAAGTAAATCATCTTTTTTATAGAAGCGAAAAAAAGCAGTTTCCATTCCAATATTATAGATAATATTTAGGAAAGCAATAATAGAAAAAATGTAGGTAACATCTCCAACTTCGTCTAAAGTTAAATAGTTTGAATAAAGAGGAGTTAAGAGAAATGTTAGAAATCTGCTAACTATTGTGAAAATTCCATAAATTAGAGTATCGCCTGCAAGAGTTTTTATTTTATTTAGCATCAGTAATATTGCATATTATTTTCTTTACTTTACAAAATTAATCAAATTTTGTTAGATTCTAAAAATTCAATTTTTTGTCGTCACCATATTAACAAAGATGTTTACTTTTGGGAAAATGAACTATTTAGTCATCAGATGATTTTCAAAAAGATAATTATCATAAATTTAATGTTATCTAATACTTGTAAGCATCATAATTTTATTATTGAAGCGATATAATTTTGAATTAATTAAAACAAATCATTGAAAATAGCTATAATAAATGGCTTTGTTTTATGTTATTCTTAGATAATATTCATTTCTATTCAATTTTCATTTTTTTTATTCAATTTTTATATTAAATTGCTTTTTTGAAAAAGTGAATTTTTTTGGAAAAATGCGTTTTATATTGTTTTATAAGGAGAATACAATGAAAAATAAGATAAAACTGCTTGTTATTTCAGTATTATTAATCTTATCAACGGCAACAGCATATTCTATTGATGAGATAAATTTTGATGGAATTAATGATGTACTTTATTTTCAAGATAATACAATTTCCAATTTGACAGAAATAACCATAGAAGCATTTGTAAAAGTAAATTCTTTTTCTACTCCAAAATACGGTGGCAATGATATCTGGCAGTTCATTTTATTTAAGAAGAACTGTCTTGAGCATTTCAACGAGGGATTTGCATTATATTTAGACGAAAAAAATAAGAGATTTGCTGCATCGGTTGCAAGTTCAGAGGGAGTGCAAGCTGTTGTTGTTGATAAGAAAGCAAGCGTTGAATTAGATAAATGGTATCACATTGCAATGACAGCAGATTCAAAGGAAATAAATCTTTACGTAAATGGAATCCTTGTTAAATCTGCTTCAACTAACTTTCCTCTTAATTTTGCTAATGAAGAGGTATTTATTGGCGGAAGAGCAAAAATTCTAAGGAATAGTGCTTTTGAAGGACGTTTTTGTGGAAGTATAAAAGGTATAAAAATCTGGAAAAGAGTACTCAATGCAAATGAAATAATGGGGGATGATGATTTATCAGATGATTTGGTTATAAGCGGAGAAGTTTGTCGTGAGAACAATATACTTTGTTTTGTTGAAAATAAACGTGAAAAGATACTGGACGAAAATATTGAAATAAATCAGGATTTTACTGCAGAAATATTTCCAAATCCATTTCAAAGTGAAGCTAAACTAAAATTAAATCTGAAAAAAAGTGGGAATATAAGTATAAAAATATATGATATATCTGGGAAAGAGCGATTTACCTTATTTGAAGGTTATACTGATGCAGGAAATTATAGCTATAACATTAGTAATTTGTTGGTTCAAGAGACAAATTCTTCTTATTTTTGTAAAATTGATTTTGAAGGTAATTCAAAAGTTATTAAATTTATTGTTTTAAAATAAATTTAGATATTATTAATTAATTAAAATAAAATTATGAACGTTGATACAAGCGGAAAATTAGACATAACGAAAAGAATGAGTAAGAATAAAAAAATATTTCTCGCTATTTCTATTTGCTCAATAATAATTTTGGGCTTTGTCATTTATTCTAATATTTACGACAATACTATGCATTTCGACGACATTACATATATGGAGCCGTTCGGAATGAAAGAATTTGGTTATTTAAGAGAATTTTTTGATGTTAATCCATTTAGATTCATCACCTTTGCTACTTTTTCCATTAATTATAATATTGCAGGTTTTGACCTTTGGGGATATTATTTATTCAATATTATAGTTCACATTATAAACGGTTTGTTAGTTTTTTTCTTAATAAACCTAACTTTTAGAACCCCTGCACTAAAAGATACAGACCTTTATAAACACAGGCATTGGTTAGCGCTATTCGGAGCTTTGATTTTCATTGCCCATCCAATTCAGACGCAGGCGGTTACATATATCTATCAGCGTCTGACTTCACTTTCTGCAATGTTTTATATGCTAACCCTTACTTTTTATTTGACCGCCCGGCTAACTGAAAGAAAAAGAATATTTAAATTTATTATCTATGCTTTATCTGGTTTATCTTTCCTTTTTGCCATTTTTACAAAGGAAAATTCGTTTACTTTGCCTGTTGCAATAATCCTGTTTGAATTATGTTTGTTTAGAGTGAAAGGGCAAAGAATATCAAAGAAAATTTTTATACCAATTGGTTTTTTAGTAATTGCTGCTATAGCTTTTTTAGCGTTAGTCGGACCGAGCAAAATATTCATTGAACTAACTAATTTCTCTGGCGAGAGAATTACAAGCTGGACTTATCTTTTAGCTCAATTTAAAGTAATTCCTTTTTATTTTTATTTATTTCTTTTACCAGTTAATCAAAATTTAGACCACGATTTCCCAATAATAAACAGTTTTTGGGATTTCGATGTATTTCTTGGCTTACTCATCAATATTTCAGTAATTGTAATCGGAATACTATTATTTAAGAAGCGTCCCTTAATTGCTTTTGGAATTTTTTGGATTTATATAACATTAGCAGTAGAATCAAGCATTATCCCAATTCTTGATGTAATGAACGAGCATAGAATGTATTTGCCAATGTTTGGTTTTATTCTGATTCTTATAAGCATAATAAATCAATTAATTGTTAGAAGAAATCAAGTTTTAGGTTATTCATTTCTTGGATTATTAATAGTAGTATATTCAATAATGACATATTTGCGCAATGAAGTCTGGCAGAATGAAATAACACTTTGGGAAGACGTAGTAAAGAAATCACCGAACAAAGCCCGTCCACATAACAATCTTGCTCTTGCCCATCTTGCTGAAGCAGATTTTGAAAAAGCCGTTCAATATTTTTCAAATGCAGTTCGCATTATGCCAGAATATTCAATAGCATACCACAATCGGGCATTTGCAAATATGCAAATTGGAAGATTTGAAGATGCCGTTAATGATTTTACAAACTATATCAGAATTGAAAAGAAAGTCGCTCCTGATGTTTATTTAAACCGTGGCAATGCTCATTTCAATGCCCAGGAATATAAAGAATCAATTATTGATTATACTAAATATCTTGAAAAAGTACCAAATGATTACAATGGATATTATAACCGCTCGCAGGCATATTTTATGCTGAAAGATTTTGAAGCTGCAAAGAAAGATTTAAAAGAAGCAGTAAGTTTGAATAGAAATGATACACGCGGCTATTCCGCATTAGGTGATGTTGAACTTGCTCAAGAAAATTATGAAGAAGCTATTAAATATTATACTAGAGTAGTTGAACTTATTCCTGAAGACCCACTCGGCTATAATAATCGTGGTTCTGTGTATTTTTATTTACAACAATATGAAAAAGCTTTAAGAGACTATAAGCAAGCAACTTCTCTTGACCCGAATTTCATGCAGGGTTTTGTAAATATAGCTGCAATCTATCGTTTGCAAAATGATTATAAAAAAGAATTATTTTATATCAATCGTGCTTTGAAAATTGACCCGAATAATCCTCAGTTTCTTTTTGACAGAGCAAAAGTTAATTTAAATTTAAATGATAAAATAAACGCTAGAAAAGACATAACAAGAGTGCTCGAATTGCAACCTGAATCTGTTGAAGCAAAAGAATTGTTAAATAGTATCAAATACTAATGTGTCTTATTGTAGAAAAAAGAATAGTTCAATTTAATTAGAAATGAAATAATTAGATTGTATTTCTGAATCCTACGATAAAGAAAGACTCTTATTAAAATGGAGATGACATCAAAAGATTGTCATTCTGAGTCGAATATAAACGAAGACGTTTACTTTTGTGAAAATGAACTTTATAGTCAACGTATGACTTGCAGTCATCCGTTGACTTACGTTTGCATAAGTAATCATTGTAATTATTTGTATTGCATATAGATAGTTATGTGCTTAAAGAACCAAAGTGGTTCATTAGGAGCGCAGCGAGGAAACTAACAAGTCATTGTTTCAACTAATTTGAAATTCTTCACTTCGTTTGCCAATGACAATTCGAAAAATATGTCATTATCAATTAAACAACATTCTTTTCTTTTTAGGAAAGGTAAAAAAAAATTATAAAATGATTTCTTTGTCAAATGAAATATTTGTTCTAAATGTCAGAAATTGTAGAAAAATATAAAGACCTTCTTGAATTTGAAGTTTCTGATGAACAACAAGGGGAATTGGAGCTTTCTATTGTTATGCCATGTTTAAATGAAGCAGAAACAGTAAGCAGTTGTGTCTGGAAAGCAAGAGTTTTTCTACAAGAGCATAATATTCGTGGTGAAGTTATAGTTGCTGACAATGGAAGTACAGACGGTTCCCAGTTATTAGCAATAAAAGCTGGTGCAAGAGTTATTTCGATTGAAGAAAAGGGTTATGGCGCTGCTCTATCCGGAGGAATAAACTTTGCAAAAGGTAAATTTGTTATAATGGGTGATTCAGACGATAGCTATGATTTTCTTGCACTTCTTCCGTTACTAGAAAAGCTGCGTTCCGGATACGATTTAGTTATGGGCAACCGCTTCAAAACAAAAATGATTAAAGGTGCAATGCCTTGGTCTCATCAATACATAGGTAATCCTTTTTTAACTTTCATAGGACGTCTATTCTTTAAAAGTAAAATAGGAGATTTTCATTGCGGATTAAGAGGTTTTACTAAGGAAGCATTCGAAAAATTAGATTTGCGAACAACCGGAATGGAATTTGCAAGCGAAATGGTAGTCAAAGCTACACTATTCAGATTAAATATTACTGAAGTCCCAATAAAACTATCTCCTGATGGACGAAGTGGGAAACCACATCTGCGTAGTTTTCGTGACGGCTGGAGGCATTTACAGTTTTTATTTATTTACTCTCCTCGCTGGCTTTTTTTATATCCCGGTTTGATTATGATGTTTTTCGGTTTGGCTATTGCTGGCTGGATTCTTCCTCGTCCATTTAGCACTACTCCTGACGTCCACTCAATGCTATATGCAGTTGCCGGAATAATGATTGGTTTTCAAGCTGTAATTTTTGCGATATTTTCAAAAACTTTTGCTGTTCATGAAAAACTAATTCCTACCGGACCTATTATTGAGCGGTTTTTTAATAAATTCACACCAAACAAAGGCATTGTTGCCGGGCTGATACTTGTTATTCTTGGTATTGCCGGCTCTTTATATACTTACTATTTATGGACAAAAGGCACCTTCTTTGAGGTTGGTATATCAGTTACTCTTCGCTATGTTATTGCTTCATTTACACTATTAGTAATGGGTTTCCAGCTAATTTTCTCTTCTTTCTTCTACGGTTTGCTTATACTTCAAAATAAATAAAAATTAGAATTTATTCTTACTTACCTTAATAATTTATAAAAAGACTCGATGTTACAAGATGTATTATACAAATTCCATTATACAATGTTATAAATAATATGAATAAATGATTTGTCATTCTGGTGTATGCCAGAATCCATCTTGGTTTTCTCTAATTATAATAGACAAAGTGAATTTTAGTCATTGGTCATTAGTTGTTAGTAAAAATACTAATGACTAATAACCTATAAAAATTACAAATCAACCCACTGGTTAACCAGTGGGTTGATTAAAAGATGAATTCTGACATCCGTCAGAATGACACACTATGTTATGTCATCTCAATTTAAATGAAGGTCTTGCTTTATCTGGGAGGCAGAATGACAAATTTAAACACTCCCTTAAAATTAATATTTGAATAAATTTTCAACTTCTTCTTTGTCAACATCCATAATAAATTGGATACCTGTTCTATCAGCAGCTTCTCTTGTGAGAGCAGCGAGGTCATTTCTTGTCATATATTTGAGAGCAAATTTTCTTGAGCCGGTCATAAGCTGCTTCAAACCTTGAGCTAATCTTTCATAGTATGTGTAAAGACCAATAGCTCCGCTTGGCAATTTCTCAAATACAGCATCACCGAGTTCGTGGCGAAGTTCGGAAGAAGTAACAAATACTTCATCTTTTGTAGAGCCGAATCTTTCCACATAAACGGGCATTTGTCCATCGTCAATAGCTCTACCGATTGTTTTTCCAACCATAGCTGCAGCAATAGGTGCACGTGCCATACCCACAAGTTTAACAAAAGGAGCACCCATAGCAAGCCCCTTGAAAATTTGGTCTTCAAAAGTAAATCCACCGGCAACAGCAAGCGCCGGAACATATTTACCTTGCTCAGACAATTTTGTAGCAAAATTATAAAGCATTGAATGGAGTTCCACAGGTGGCACGCCCCATTCATTCATCATACGCCAAGGACTCATACCTGTTCCACCTCCGGCACCATCAACAGTTAAAAGGTCAATTTTATATTTAGATGCATAAATAATAGCTCTTGCTAAATCTGCTGGAGCATAAGCACCAGTCTTTAAAAAGATATATTTAGCCCCAGCGCGGCGAAGTTCTTCTACTCTTGAAGCAAATCCCTCTTCAGAAACCATACCGATGCGGGAATGGCGTTCGAATTCTTTGAAAGCACCGTGTTGGAATGCTTTTATAACGTGAGCATCTGTTGGATTTGGAAGAACAATATAACCTCTGCGATATAGTTCTTGAGCTTTTTCGAGATTGTTAATTTTTACTTCACCACCAATATTTTTTGCTCCCTGTCCCCATTTTAGTTCAACAATTTCAACGCCGAGTTTTTCAATAGCATATTCCTGGACACCAAGACGGGTATCTTCAACATTTGCTTGAACAATGATAGCTCCATATCCGTCTCTTTGGAAATCTTTGTAAAGTTTGACTCTTCTTTTTAAATCAACAGTATCAAAAACTTTTCCATCTTTTAAAACTGTTTCCATATCCATACCGGCAACATTTTCGCCGATAGTTAAACCGGTTCCTGCAATAGCAGACCCAATGGCTAAACCCTCCCAATTGTTCTTTGCAATATTTGTTGAGCCGATACCGGGAATTATCCAAGGATAACGGAATTTAATATTATTATCAAAACCGAAACGAACAGTTAAATCAACTGCTGGAAAAATTGCTTTGTCGCTATCAGCTTCAATACCAAAAGCTCCTACAGCAGTTCCCATAATATTGAAATCACCATAATCAACAGGATATTGCTTTTCTGCTGCAGTTGTTATCACACCAAATGGTTGTGGATAAATAACTTCATGACCGCGATAAGCTGATTTACCAATTTCACACATACCAACACAACCATCAACACAGGTTACGCACATACCTGAAGTAGGGGTTATAGAATCTTCAGTTCTATTCTTCGTAAGTGTGGCTGCCGATGAATTAATTCTTGAATAAGGCACTGTTTTGCTCCTTTATTTTTTTTAAAATTTAATTTTATTTCATTTAATTAATTTTTAGTAACAATTTCACAAGCAACGCATGGATCCATATAACACATCATATCATCGAAATTTCCTTTTCCAACGCATGGCAAACTAATTTGCACACATCCATTGCAAATAGCATTTTCTTTGTCCGTATAAGTACATCTTAATTGGCAAACAGGGCAAACATAGATACATCCACCACAAAGCCGGCAATCATCGCTTTTTGCATTAAAAGGTGTTCCTAAAGCCCGGGTTTCTCCACGTGAACTGAAACCAATTGCTCCGGCTACCATTTGTTCTTTACACATTCTGACGCATCTACCACATAAAATACAATCCAACCATTCCTGTTTGAATCTCTGCTTATGTACATCAAATTTTGAAGCTAAATCTTGAATGACTTTCGATTGTGGTGCTGAAGCTAATAATAGTTCAATAATCATTCTTCTCGCCCTAACAACACGGGCAGATGAAGTTCGTACTTTCAGTCCCTCTTCTGCAGGATAGGTACAGGAGGAGACTAATTTTGCCCGCTCTCCTTCTCCAATTTCAACAACACACAAACGACAAGCTCCATAAGGACTTAATCCTTCCATGTGGCAAAGAGTAGGAACAGGAAATCCTAAAAATTGTGCTGCCTCTAAAAGTGTTGTTCCTTTCTCAACTTGTAAAGGTACTCCGTTAATACTGATATTTATCATACGAACACTCCTTCTTGAACTTCTTGATTTTCCAGTTGTTTATTTTTTTGATAAGTAAATTCTAAATCGCATCGTAAACAACGTCTGGCTTCGTATTTTGCATCATCATCAGTTAAAGTCAATTCAACTTCTTCTAAACTATTAACTCTTGCATCAGCATCTATTGTTGGTAACTTAACTCTTGGTGTTTCAACGCTTTCTGTTGCTTCTGTTTCTTCAAAAGGAGCAATATATTTTTCTGGAAGATAAGGCATAACAGGTTGTTTCAGTGGCTCACCTTTTAAGTATCTGTCAATCATTACAGCAGCTTTTTTACCATCAGCTATGGCTGCGATAACAGTATTAGGACCAGTTACAACATCTCCACCAGCAAAAACACTTTCCCGATTTGTTTGCAATGTGTCTTCATTTATAATCAAAGTGCCCCATTTATTTACATCAATTCCCATATAGGAAATATAATCTACATCTGGGGTATCGCCAATAGTTACAATTAATGTATCAAACTCTAAAGTTTCTTCAGAACCCGGAATTTCAACTGGATTTCTTCTGCCACTTGCATCGACATCACCAAGTTTGTTTTTAATAATTTCAACACCTTTTAAATTTTTTCCATCAGATAAAATTCTTTTCGGTGAAACTAAAGTTTGCAGTTTTATACCTTCTTCCAAAGCAGCATCAATTTCATGCTGTAAAGCCGGCATTTCAGGTCGGGTGCGGCGATAAAGAATTGTAACGCTTTCGACTTCTTTTTGTCTTAAAGAAACTCTTGCAGCATCTATGGCTGAATCACCACCTCCAATCACTCCAACTCTTCCTTTAGCCAGATTTTTACCTATTAAGTTAAAATTCTTTAAAAATTCAATAGCCGGATAAACTCCTTTCAAGTCTTCTCCCTCAATATTTAATAATTTGCTCTTGTGAGCGCCCATACCTAAAAATACTGCACTATATCCTTCTTTCAACAAACTATCTATTGTAATATCTCTACCTAACGCGGTATCACATTTTAAGGTAACATTATCATCAATCAAGGCATTGATTTCTTTTCTTAAAACTTCGCGGGAAAGTCTATAAGCTGGGATACCACTAATTAGCATTCCACCCGGAATTGCATCTTTTTCGAAAACAGTTACTTTGTATCCTTTTAAAGATAAATAGTGAGCGGCGGTCATACCAGATGGACCAGAACCGATTACAGCAACTTTTTTATTATCAACATTATTGCTGTCAATTCTATTTGGTTGATATATGCTTGGGTCAATCTTTTCAGTAATGAAACGCTTCAAAGCCCGAATTGCAATTGGCTGACCTTCGCCAAAACCAGCACGGCACATATATTCACAAGGATGACTGCATACCCTTGCACAAACAGATGGGAACGGATTGGCTTCCCGTATTGCAATATATGCTTTTTCATATTCACCTCTTGCAATATGTGCTACATATCTCCAAGCTTCTGTGCCTATTGGACATGTTGCCTGACAGGGTGCGCCAACTAATTCTTTACAAACTCCAGCTTTACATTTTTTATTAACTATATGTTCAATATATTCATTTCTGAAGTATTTAATTGTAGAAAGGACTGGATTGGGAGCAGTTTGTCCGAGACCACACATTGAAGTGTCTTTAACAGTTAGGGCAAGTTCTTCTAATAAATCTAAATGTTCTAAAGTTCCTAATCCTTTGGTAATGTCATCAAGTAATTCATACATCCTTTGAGTCCCTTTTCTGCAAGTGAAACACTTTCCACAGGATTCACCTTTCAAAAAGTTCATAAAGTATTTAGCAACATCAACCATACAAGTATGTTCATCCATAACAATCATACCGCCAGAGCCCATAATGGAACCTGCTTTGGCAAGAGAATCATAGTCTATTGCTAAATCAAACATTCTAATAGGAATACAACCCCCAGAGGGACCGCCTGTTTGAATTGCCTTGATTTTGGTTCTATCCGGAGAACCACCACCAATATCATAAATTATTTCTTTGATTGTAATACCCATTGGCACTTCAACCAAACCAGTGTTTTTGATTTTACCAACTAAACTAAATATCTTAGTTCCTTTGCTTGTGTTGGTGCCAATAGCATTATAATCAGCTGAACCATTTTGAATAATAATTGGGATATTTGCCCAAGTTTCGACGTTATTAATTATTGTTGGCTTTCCCCAAACACCTTTTTGAATTGGATATGGAGGTCTTTGACGTGGTTCGCCAACTTTACCTTCAATAGAACGAATTAAAGCTGTTTCTTCTCCACAAACAAAAGCACCTGCACCACGAATTATATTAATATCAAACGAAAAATCGGTTCCGAGAATATTTTTTCCGAGAAGTCCAATTTCTCTTGCCTGCCTTAAGGCAATTGTTAAGTGCTTAACTGCTACGGGGTATTCATTACGGACATAAACAATACCATCAGTTGCACCGGTTGCAAAAGCTCCAATAAGCATACCCTCAATAATACTATGTGGATTGCCTTCCAGTAAGCTCCTGTCCATATATGCACCAGGGTCACCTTCGTCAGCATTACAAATGATATATTTTCCTTTTGCAGAAGATTGCTTAGATAACAATTCCCATTTTAATCCAGTAGGAAAGCCAGCACCACCACGACCACGGAGTCCAGATGCTTTTATTTCACTCACAACTTCTTCAGGTGTCAGTGATGACAAAACTTTACTTATTGCCTTATATCCTTCAACAGATAAATAATCATATATATGAATTGGGTCTATAAATTGCTTTTTGCCAAATATCATTCTATTCTGTTTTTTAAAGAATGGAATATCATCTTGCTGAGCAAAAACTTCATTAGTTTTAGCATCTTTATACAGATAATCCTCAATAACATAACCACCAATTACAGCATCTATAATTTTGTTAAGTTTTTCAGGAGTTACTTTTGGATAAAAAGTTTGATTCCGATTTACAATAACCGTAGGACCCATTTCACAAAATCCGTGGCAACCAGAAACTTTTAAAGTAATTTTATCCTGAAGTTCGTTTTCGAGAATATATCTTTTGGCAACTCTTAACAAATCGTTTGCACCACTTGCCTGGCAAGCAGTTTCACCGCACATATATATCTGTGGTTTATCACTTTTCTGTTCATCGATAATCGTCCAATATAAGCTTTCTAAATCTTCAACTGAAGATAATTTTTTTATTTCGTCCTTATAGTACGATTCAGACATTTATTTAACTCCTATCTTGTTAATTTTATTTCTCACTTAAATACATTAATAGAATCAAAATGAAATATTTTTAAATATTATCAATTTAAAGATAAATCTAACCGATGCCCACTACATCCTTTCTTAGGACATATCTGTAATATTCCTCCGCCACGTACTTTAAAAGAAATCATTTTCATATCGCATTCAGGACAAGCTGAAATTCCTCTTAACTCTGAATGACAATGTGGACAAAATAGATTCACCACAGCTCCTTCTGGTATTTCAAAATCTGTTTCACTATTATAACTACCATAAAGACTTGATAAATATAAACTACCATGCTTAACACCCCAAGTAATTGTCAATCGAATTGTTGGGCTGTTATCAATTAACCTTTCATTGTTCATTAACGTATGATTGCAATATGGACAATTAACATTAACAGGAAATATTCTGCGGTCAGTAGTTACAATAGTATTATCTAAACCTTCGCTCGTTTCTTTGATTATTTGTTTCACTTTTTTAGATAAAACTTTTGAATAATATTGTCCATCAACAACAACGATAGGACCTAAGGCACAAGCCCCAAGACAATTGACTGTTTCCAAAGAAAACTCTTTGTCAGAAGTTGTGCAACCTGGTTTTATATCTAACTGCTTCGAAAACTCGTATGCAATAGATTGTCCACCACGAACATGACACGCTGTACCCAAACATACCGAAATTAAGTGTTTACCACGGGGATGCAAACTAAATGCCTTGTAAAAAGTAGCTACACCATAAATTTCGGATAAAGAATGTTTCGTTCGTTGAGAAACTATTTTCAACGCAAATTCAGGTAAATATCTATATTTTTCCTGGATTTCCTCCAGTATAGACATTAAACCCGAGTTATTGTCAATATGTTTGTCAACTATGCTCAGAACTTCGCTTTGTAACATTTTTCAACCTAATATGTGAATATTCCTTTTATTAAATACATATTTATTTTTTAAAATAAAACAATATAATACAAATTTTTTTTTAATTTTTTAAGTAACTACTCACAAAATAAATTTACAAATATTTTTTGTAAAAAAGCAAATTAAATTTTTTTTTTTGAAAATTTTTATTATATAAGAAATATTTGCTCTGAAAAAATAAAAATATTTTTAAAAAGAAAATATCAAATTTTTATTAAGTTTATTCGCATCTGACCAAAATAAAAAAGCAGCTAAAGTCTTAATTTTGATTTTATAGTTACTCCCAATAAGAATAAAACTAATTAAAGACTTTAGCTATGACAAAAAATAACATTAATCAGTCAAATAATCAACAAATTAGAAAAGAATATCTTTCGCAACTTAGTTAAAGAACGACAAACAGATAAATATAACAAAGGAATAAATAGCTGGACACACTTGGTTTCTATGTTATTTTTACACTTTTCTGCTTCAAATTCACTAAGAGAAATAAGCAATTGTCTGATGTCGGCTACTGGAAATCTTAATCATCTTGGAGTAAGCAAAGCCCCAAGCAAAAGTAGTTTATCTTATATTAATAAAAAACGAGATTGGAACTTATTTAAAGATTATTATTTTAAAATGCTTGAGCATTTAAGCAGTTTAGCTGGTTTTAAGCAGAAAAAGTTTAAGATAAAGTCGAAAATATATTTGCTTGATTCTACAACAATAACGCTTTGCTTGTCAATATTTGACTGGGCATTATATAGGACAGCAAAAGGAGCAATTAAGCTTCATACGATTTTGGATTACGATAGTTGCCTTCCTGTTTATGTATATATGAGCGATGGCAAATTAAGTGATGTAAAAGCCGTCCAAGAGTTAAGTTTTCGCAAGGGTGCAGTAATAGTAATGGACAGGGCTTACCTTGATTTTATTATGCTTAGTCGCTGGAATACAGAAGGCGTATATTTTGTAACGCGATTAAAAAAGAATATAAAATTTAAGCGATTAAAAGAACGTGATTTACCTGATAATCGCCATGAGCATATACTTGTAGATGAGTATATAGAACTTTCTGAAGAAGAAACAGCACAGAAATATCCTAAAAAGTTGAGAAGAGTAGTTGTTTTTAACGAAGAAAAAAATGAAACAATAGAATTGCTAACTAATAATTTTACTTGGACAGCAAACACAATATGAGAGCTTTATAAAAGCCGCTGGCAAATAGAAATCTTTTTCAAGGAAATAAAACAGTTGCTTCGTATCAAGTCATTTGTAGGCACAAGTGCTAATGCAGTATTGATACAAATATGGACAGCAATGCTAACAATATTGATATTAAAATACTTAAAAGCGATAGCATCGTATAATTGGTGCTTATCTAACTTAGTAGCATTTTTACGTTTGAATATCTTTGTTAAAATAGAATTAATGTTATGGCTTAACAAGCCATTTGAAGTTGAAGATGGTTATGATGAAAATGATTTGCAGTTACGATTATTTTAGAAATTAAGGGGGGGATTGATTTTTAAAAAGAGATTTTTAGGTAATAAGATATAGATTTTATCTATACCTGTTATTTGATTTTTATTTATTTTGGACAGTAGTGATTTTAAGAACAAAAAAAGATTAATTATGCTTTTCATTATTTTTGAAATTAAAAAAAAATAGTTAAATTGTAAAGTAATAAAGTTAATATGGAATAAATAGAAGAAAAATAAATTCAATACAAATTATTAACAGGAGATTATGGAAAGCAATATTACACAGAGCGGATTACCAGAAAATTCATACAGGGAGCTGAAGCCGGGGGAAGAGTATATTCCCGTAATGCCGGCAAATAAATTAATTCCCGAAGTGAACTACTGGTCAGTTTTTTGGGGCTTATTTATGGCTTTGATTTTTTCTGCAGCTGCAGCTTATTCCGGACTCAAAATCGGACAGGTATTCGAAGCAGCTATTCCTATTTCAATTCTTGCAGTAGGTCTCTCAACTTTTGCCAAGAAGAAAAATTCTCTTGGTCAAAATGTCATTATTCAATCAATTGGTGCCTCGTCGGGCGTTATTGTTGCCGGTGCTATTTTCACTATTCCCGGTCTTTATATCTTAAAATTAGACGTTAGTTTTTTTCAGGTTTTCATGTCGTCTCTTCTCGGAGGTTTCCTCGGTATTCTTTTCCTAATACCGTTTAGGAAATACTTCGTTAAAGATATGCATGGGAAATTTCCATTTCCGGAAGCAACTGCAACTACTGAAATCCTTATTACAGGTGAGCAGGGTGGCAAGCAAGCCGGTGTCCTTATTGTGAGCGGTCTTGTAGGAGGATTTTACGATTTTATCATCACTTCACTCGGATGGTGGTCTGAAGTTGTTACTACAAGAATTTTTTCTTTTGGCGAAAGTTTATATACCGATTTGAAATTGATTTTCAAAATCAACACACTTTCAATGATTTTTGGTCTTGGTTATATCGTTGGATTAAAGTTTGCAACAATAATCTGTGCTGGCTCTTTCCTTTCGTATTTTGTAATGATACCACTAATTAATCAAATCGGAAGCATTGTTGCAGGAACAGACGGAGTAAACTTTTTTGCAAGTATGAGCGCCGAACAGATTTTCAGAGATTATGTTCGCCATATTGGTATCGGTGGTATTGCTATGGCTGGTATTATCGGTATTTTGAAATCATCAAAAATCATCGGCAGTGCCTTCTCACTTGCAATAAAAGAAATTTTTGGTAAAAAGAAAACTGCGGACTCTGATATTCCAAGAACACAAAAAGATATTAAAATTACTTATAATGTGATTTTTATTCTTTTAACAGTAATTGCAATATTCATTTTCTTATTAACTGGAGTTGAGCTTACATTAACTCACGCTATTATCGCACTGCTTGTTGTAGTGATTATTTCATTTTTATTTACAACAGTTGCAGCAAATGCAATAGCAATTGTTGGAACAAATCCGGTTTCAGGTATGACTTTGATGACATTAATACTTTCATCATTCATTTTAGCAAAAGTCGGATTGACCGGCGACCAGGGGATTATAAGTGCTTTAATCATAGGCGGAATAGTTTGCACAGCACTTTCAATGGCTGGCGGCTTTATAACAGATTTAAAAATTGGTTACTGGCTTGGAACCACTCCTTACAAGCAGGAATCATGGAAGTTCCTCGGAACAATAGTTTCTGCTGCAACGGTTGGAGCAGTTATTTTAATTTTAAACGAAACTTATGGGTTCAGTCCGGACAATGCTAATCCGCTTGCTGCTCCACAAGCAAATGCGATGGCAGCAGTTATTCAACCATTGATGTCGCCTGATGCTCAAATCAATTGGATACTATATTTAGTTGGTGCTGTAATTGCATTAATAGTAAATGCTATTGGAATTTCTCCGCTTGCATTTGCATTAGGAATGTATTTACCGCTTGAACTCAATACACCGCTTCTCGCAGGTGGTCTTGTTGCATACTTCATTAAATCATCAACAAAAGATAATGCTTTATGCCAGGCACGCTACCAACGTGGAACGCTGATTGCTTCTGGCTTTATTGCAGGTGGCTCTTTATTCGGTGTAATTGGAGCATTGCTAAAGTTCCTTGGACTTGATTTATTTAGTCAAAACTGGCAAGGCACATCCGGAGCTGAAGCATTAGCAATAATTATGTTTGCTGTGCTTATCGTTTATATTATTTGGGATTCTTTAAGAGCAAAATTAGATAAATAACGAATGAAAGATGCCGTAAAATCAACAATTAGATATTCATTAGCAGTAATTTTAATTATTGTTTCAGGATACTTAGCACTAAAAGATGTTGAATTAAGCAAGCTTTATGAAATAATTGTTTCAGCAGATTACTTATGGGTTATATTACCAATACCCGTGATTATGCTTTCGCATTGGGTTAGAGCATTGCGTTGGAAAACAATGCTCAACCCAATTCTTAAACACAGTTCCACCTGGAACTTATTTTCCGCTGTTATGATTGGCTATGCTGCTAACAACGTTATTCCGCGCGGTGGCGAACTCTTAAGGCCTTATGTCGTTAGCCGAAGAGAAAAAATTTCATTTTCAAGCACGTTTGCAACTATAGTAGTTGAAAGAATTATTGATGTTATTGCTCTTGTCCTGCTTTTTGCAGGCGTGTTTTTCTTTTTTAGGGACCAAATAGTAAATGCCTTGCCAGAATTAGATGCAAATAAAATCGTTCTGCCAACAATTGTTATTGCTATCGGGCTTGTTTTTAGTTTGTATCCTCCTTTAGTTCGGTTTTTATTAAGAATTTTTATAAAACCCTTTTCACAAAAGTTTTATGATGAACTTAATAAAATTTTCGATAAATTCACTAAAGGTTTTGATATAATCCGCACACCAAAGCAATACGTTCGTCTGGCTTTTGAATCAATGCTAATTTGGCTGTTTTATACAATACCTTTGTATTTAATGTTCTTTGCTTTTGATTTCAAAATTGATTATAATTTGGGCTTCGATGACGCAATACTTTTAATCGTAGTATCGGGAATAGGAACAGCGATTGCTCCTACTCCCGGCGCTGTAGGTGTTTATCATTTTTTAATTACGAATACATTAACACGTATTTATGGTATTGCTCCGGAAATTGCTCTTGGTTATGCAACTGTTTCTCACGGAATTAATTATTTAATACAGGTTATTCCCGGTGCCTTTTTCTTTCTAAGTGAAAATATCAAAAAAATTCCCAAAAAAGCTGACTTGAAATCGGTTGGGTAGCTTAGTTGAAAAACTGATAGTAAATTTGCAGTTTTGAATACAATGATAAAGTAAGTGCTTTATTTAAATGGAGATGACATAAATTTACACTGTCATTCTGAAGCGCAGCGAAGAATCTCACAACTTCTTGCTACCACAGATTATGAGATTCCACCCAAGCTTCAGAATGACCAAAATGATAAGAAATTTTACAATTTCAGAACTCCTGATGCATCGTAGTTTGATATTTCGCAATTAATATAGTTCTGATATAAAAATAATGTAATTTCAAAAAATTGCAAACACATAACTCCTAAATAAATTTAGGAGTTATTCTAATTATTAGAGTAACTCCATAATTTATATGGAGATTAATTGAGCAATTATTCGGTGCGAGGCAATTCTATTAACTCTTTATTTTCGTTAAGGAGTTAGAAGTTCTGAAATTATTCTAAAAATTTTGCTAAAAAAACAAAGTTTTGGGGAGTAATAGTTTAATTAAAAAATAATATACAAAATGAGAACAAATAAAATAATCCTTGCATTCGCATTTCTTCTTCTGGTATTTTCTTTTACCTCATGCGAGAAAGAGACCCCCACCGGACCCGACCAGACATTTATCGCTCAGATGAAAGCAGTTACAGATTCAATCATTAATAATAGCCGGGTACCTGGCGTTGTAGCACTGGTAGTTGATAAAAAAAAGGGAATCGACTGGCTATATACGGCTGGATATAATGATATACACAATAAACTGCCAATGGATGGCAGTTATAGATTCAGGATTGGCAGCAACACCAAAACCATCACATGCACCGTATTGCTTCAATTGGTAGATGAAGGAAAGGTGTCGCTGAGCGATAAACTTTCTAAATACTTTCCCTCTTATCCTCAATCAGATAAAATTACTATAGCAATGCTCCTTGATATGAAAAGCGGTATTTTCAATTATTCTGAAGATATGCCGGTTTTTATGCAATCAATGGTTTCAAATCCTACACGGGTATGGCAACCTCAGGAATTAATTGATCTGGGCTTCTCCCATGATTTTTATTTTGAGCCCGGAACAGACATTCATTATTCAAATACCAATACATTCATTATTGCTAAATTGATTGAAAAACTGACAGGCAATTCCCTTGAAACTGAAATAAACAATCGAATAATTGAACCTTTGGACTTGAATAATACCAGATTTCTGACGTCTGGTGTAGATTTACCGGGCGAACATGGCAGAGGATACGAAATCCAAAATGACAGTACCTACAAGGATGCCACAGAGTATTATGATATATCTTGGGGCTGGGCCGCCGGGTCAGCATATTCAACTCCAAGAGAATTACAAAAATATGTTGAGGCATTGGTGAGAGGAGATTTTCTATCAAAATCACTTCAGGAAAAACGACTGACTGAAAATTTTTATGGAAACCAAGATTTATGGTTTGGTAAAATTAAATATGGATTAGGAATTATGCGTTGTGGAAGAAGTTTCTATGGACATGGCGGCGATTTACCCGGCTTTTCCTCTACAATGTATCATAGCGAAGAAAAGGATTGTACTATCATTCTTTATTTCAACACACAGGATGATTGCCCTTCAGGTATTCTGTTTCTTCGATATCTGGATATTTTATTTGGTTCAGATTATTAATAAAAGAATTAGCAGAAAAGTTTGAAAGTAATCAATTCAACCAACGTAACATTATATGAAGTTAGGTATATCAAGTTCTATTTTAGCAATGACGTGAGATTTCTCACTTCGTTTGCCAATGACATCTTTACGTTTGTCGGTCATTCTGGACTAAGTGAAGAATCCAGAGGATTCTGGATTAAAGTTTTTTTCTGGATTCTTCGCTGTGCTCAGAATGACAGTGCTAAGTGATGTCATTCCCATTTAAATAAAGCACTTGCTTTATCAGGGAGTTCAGAATAAAATATTTTTGCAATAAATTGCGCAAGTATTCTTTACGAGACAAATCTCCTAACCCCTTTATTTTCGTTATGGTGGCTGGAGTTCTGAACTTAGCAAAAATACAAACAATTCAACAAATAAACAATTCAACAAACAAACAGCTACTTGTCTGCTTCGCCCATAATCGGGTCAATTGAGCCAATAATCGCAACCATATCCGCAACCATTGAACCTTCTGCCATAAATTGAATTCCCTGAAGATTTGCCGCTGATGATGAACGGATTTTTAATTTCCAGGGATAGCCCGTTCCATCAGAAACGATAAAGAATCCGAGTTCGCCCTTAGGACCTTCTATTGCTGTATAGCACTCGCCCTTAACCGGCATTGCTCCAAAATTGATTAACATAAAATCATTTATAAGTTCTTCCATTTTGGTATAGACTTCTTTTTTGCGTGGAAGAACAGTTTTTGGGCTTTTCAAATGAACTGCACCTTTCGGCATTTGCTCTAATATTTGAAAAACCATTTTCAAACTTTCTTTCATCTCCTGAATTCTGACCATATAGCGAGACCAGACGTCGCAATCATTGAAGGTAATAACATCAAAATCCAATTTATAGTAAACCAAATAAGGAGTATCGCGTCTTAAATCGCGTGGGATACCAGAACCGCGCAGAGTGGGACCAGTCAGACCGAGTTGAATTGCCTTATCTGGTGGCATTATACCAACGCCGGCAATTCTATCAACGAAAATCCTGTTTTTATGCACCAATCCCTCGAAATATTTTAATTCTTTGGGAAACTGCTCAGCCCATTCCTTAATTTTATTTAATGTATTGTCGTCAATATCCTGAGCCACTCCACCAATGCGGGTATAGCTTGTAGTGAAACGAGCTCCGCAAATCAGTTCAAAAATATCATAAAGTTTTTCGCGCTCAGTGAAAGTCCAAAGTAGCATTGTAAGTGCGCCGACGTCCATACAGGTAGAACCCATTGCCATAAGATGAGAAGAAATCCGGGCAAGCTCTGAAACAAGTGTTCTAATCCACTGAGCCCTTGCGGGTGCTTCAATTCCGAGTGAATTTTCAATAGCAAGTGCAATTCCAACGTTGTTTGACATTGGAGCAAGGTAATCCAATCTATCTGTATGCGGTATAAATTCGTGATAAGTTACGTTTTCAGCTAATTTTTCATATCCTCTGTGAAGGTAGCCAAGTTCCGGAACGCATTTGATTATAGTTTCGCCATCAAGCCGCAATACTACCCTTAACACGCCGTGAGTTGCAGGGTGCTGAGGTCCCATATTCAAAATCATATCATTTTCCAATGGGTCATCAATTAGCAAGGAAGTATCTTTATCTGTGATTTCTTTAATTATTTTGCTATGACGGATTTTTAAGAAATTTTCTACATCGCTTCTTTGCTTAAATGATTTTTGCATCAATTATCTCCTTTGAAAATAATTTCATTTTTACTTGTAATTTAAAAAAAAAAATTATATTTTAAGTGTTTTATTTGATAAATTTTTTATTCTGTTTAAATTGATTTTGTTTGGAATAATATGAACTTTACAACTATACCTGAAATGTTCTTATATGTATGTGATAAATACAAAGATAAAAAGAATGCATTTATGCTCAAAAAAGATGGAAAGTATGAAGGAATAAACCACTTAGAGTTAAGGGAAAAAGTCGAATGTATGAGTTTGGGACTTTTGAATCTCGGTATTCGCGCTGGTGACAGGATTGGATTGGTTGCGGAAAACCGGCTCGAATGGGTAATTACAGATTTGGCTATTGCTTCGATTGGCGCTATTGATGTCCCTATTTTCCCTACTTTAACTTCAAAACAGGAAGAATTTATTTTCTCAGATTGTCAAGTTTCAGCAATTGTTGTTTCAAACAATTTTCAGTTAAAAAAAGCACTTGAGTTTAAAGAAAATTTAAGTTCTCTGCGACATATTATAGTAATGAACAAAGATTTTAGCGAACAAGATGTTGCTGTCAAATCTATGGATTACATAATCGAACTGGGAGCAGAAATTCGCAGCCGTGAAGACAGAAGAAGCATTATTGAAGAATCTGTAAATAAAATAAAACCAGATGATGTATTAACATTGATTTACACAAGTGGAACTACTGGCAATCCAAAAGGTGTTATGCTTACTCACAGAAACATTATCACTAACGTAAAAGATGCAGTTTCAATTTTTAATATCAATGACAAAGATTCATTTTTATCTTATCTTCCGTTTTGTCATTCTTACGAAAGGACATCAGGATATTACGCTGCGTTAAGTGCCGGAAGCACTATTGCTCTCGCTGAAGGAGTTGAGACAATAGCAGTGAATCTATCTGAAATAAAACCGACTTTAGTTACTACTGTGCCGCGACTTCTTGAAATGATGAAGAAAAAGATTTATAATAACATTGAAAAAGAAAGCCCGATGAAGAAAAAGGTTTTTTATTGGGCAGCAGATATTGGACATAAATTTGTAAAAATGAAATTTGATGGTAAAAGTTCTATTTCTCTTTCTACTCAATATAAATTAGCTGATAAATTAGTTTTTTCAAAGTTACGCGAGAAAATAGGAATTAATCACGTTAGGTTTGTTTCCGGTGGCGCTCCGCTATCTCAGGAGGTTTGTGAATTTTTCTTTGCACTTGGCTTTCCTGTAAATGAGGGCTATGGCTTAACAGAAGCGTCGCCAATTGTAAGCATAAATTGCGTTGGTGAGGAGGAAATTGGCACTGTCGGGAAGCCACTTCCAAGCGTTGAATTGAAAATTGCAGAAGATGGAGAGATTTTAGCAAGAGGTCCAAGTATTATGAAAGGATACTGGGGAGACGTTCAGGCAACACGCAATGCCATTGACGAAGAGGGCTGGCTCTACACCGGAGATGTCGGTTTCATAACTGAAAAAGGTAATTTAAAAATTACTGATAGGAAAAAATACATTTTCGTTAGCAG
Source organism: uncultured Hyphomicrobiales bacterium (assembly GCA_964498585.1). Classification (GTDB taxonomy): domain Bacteria; phylum Bacteroidota; class Ignavibacteria; order Kapaibacteriales; family UBA2268; genus JAAYJM01. The sequence continues at coordinate 10,438 of CAZCHH010000013.1, read as the reverse complement.
TGGCGGGAAAAATATCGCTCCTCAGCATATTGAGAATTTGCTTAGTCAAAGTCCTTATATAGAACAGTGCATTTTAATAGGCGATAGTCGTGAGTATTGCACTGCCCTTATTACTCCTGATTTCGAGCAACTTAAAAAAGTCGCTGATAATTTCAATATTCAGTATCATTCACCGAATGATTTAATTACAAATGATAAAGTAATTAAGCTAATAAAAAACGATATAGACCGATTGCAAAAAGATTTGGCTAAATACGAAAAAGTTCGCAAATTCTCTTTGCTTTCCGCTCCTTTCAGCATAGAAAACGGTGAGCTTACACCAAAATTAAGTGTAAAACGACATATAGTTGAAAGAAAGTACTCTTATTTAATAGAGGAAATGTATAATTTTAATGATTAGTGATTAGTGATTAATGATTAATGATTAATTTTTCAGTGTCATTCCGAAACGAAGTGAGGAATCTCACAACTCATTGCTACCACAAAACTTTTGCAAAGTTAAGAAACTTTCGCAAAGTTAAAGCCAGTTGTTCTGACAGATGAATATCCCGATAGGGATTATATATTTGTAACAAGAGAAATCCGCTACTGCGCTTATCCTGTAGGGATTATATATTTAAAAAGCCAATTAAATATTTAATTCCTACGAAATAAAAAACTCTAAAAAAAGTATGTTACAAATATCAAATCCCTAACGGGATAAGTAGAATAGCAGCACGTTTTGAAAAAGTGAGTAATAAATAGCCATATTGGAAAATATTATGTTATTTTGGTTTAATCCAGAATCCATCTTAAAAATCGTTCTTTCATCTCTCAATTGGAAAGAAAAAATTAAGTTATTTAAAATAAAATAAATTAAAAAAATGAACTTTCAAAAATTTACATTAAAATCGCAGGAGGCAGTTCAAACTGCTCAAGAAATAGCTTCAGGCAATAACAATCAGGCATTGGAGCCGGGGCATCTCCTTTCTGCTTTAATAGAAAATTCTGAGGGCTTGGTCCCGGAAATTTTAAATAAACTTGGTGCTAATGTATTTTCTATAAAACAAAAATTAGAAACAATTATAAATGGATACCCAAAAGTAGCTGGCTCGGGCGCAACAGGACAGTATATTTCACCAAGTTTGATGGAACTTTTCGATGTTGCCTTAAAAGAAACCAAGCAGCTAAAAGATGAATATATCAGCACAGAACACCTTTTAATTGCCTTCGTTGAAACGAAAAGTAATGTTTCTAATTTGCTTAAAGAACAAGGTATTAACAAAGATGGAATATACAAAGCACTAACGGGAATAAGAGGCACAAGGCGTGTCGATGATAAAAATCCTGAAGACAAATACAATGCCTTGAAACGTTACGGAAGACAGTTAAACGAAGAAGCACGTCTCGGGAAGCTTGACCCGGTAATCGGACGTGAAGATGAAATTCGCAGAGTGTTGCAGGTTCTTTCCCGCCGCACTAAGAATAATCCTGTATTAATCGGCGAGCCCGGTGTTGGTAAAACTGCAATAGTTGAAGGAATTGCACATCGTATTGTAAGCGGCGATATTCCTGAATCTCTCAAAACAAAACAGGTTATTACTTTAGATTTAGGTGCTTTGGTTGCAGGAACAAGTTTTCGCGGTCAATTTGAAGAACGGCTCAAAGCAGTCATAAAGGAAGTAACTGACTCTAACGGGGAGGTAATTCTGTTTATTGATGAAATTCACACTTTAATTGGAGCAGGAGCCACAAGCGGAAGTATGGATGCTGCTAATATCCTAAAACCTGCTTTGGCGCGTGGCGATTTACGCTGTATCGGTGCAACTACTTTAGATGAATACCAAAAATACATTGAAAAAGATGCTGCTCTCGAAAGACGCTTCCAGAAAGTTCTCGTGGAAGAGCCATCTGTCGAATCAACTATTTCAATATTACGCGGAATAAAAGACAAATACGAATTGCACCATGGAGTTAGAATTACAGATGCTGCCCTTGTTGCTGCTTCTGAACTTTCTGACAGATACATTACAGACAGATTTCTTCCAGACAAGGCAATTGATTTGATTGACGAAGCTGCCAGCAAATTTAGGATTGAAATAGATTCTCTGCCTGAAGAACTTGATTCTATCGAACGAAAAATAAGGCAGTTGGAAATTGAAAAGCAGGCATTGCTAAGAGAACTGAAATTGAATGAATAGTTCATATTGTAATTCGTAATATGACTGATTATTATATTATGTCATTTTGAACCCCAAAATGAAGTAAGACCTTTATTTAAATGGAGATGACATAATTTAATCTTGTCATTCCGAACCCCGTGATAAAGTAAGACCTTTATTTAAATGGAGATGACATAATTTAATCTTGTCATTCTGAACGAAGTGAAGAATCCAGAAAAAAACTTTAATCCAGAATCCTCTGGATTCTTTGCAACGCTTCAGAATGGCCGACAAACGTAAAGATGTCATTGGCAAGCGCAGCGAGATATCTCACAAGTCATTGCTAACTCGATACTTGAGATTCCTCGCTGCCTTCGGAATGACAGATAATATTTAACATGTTGTTGTCGGTTTAGTATTACGTAAATTTGCGTAGTTAGAGTTTAATGTTGAATATTTTTTTTTATTTCTTAACTATATATTTTATGATAGTTATTGAGTCCTGAATTTTGAAGAAATAAAAAAAGGACTAATTTAAAAAATTAGTCCCTTTAAATTTGTTTAAAAAGAATTCAAATAATTTATTTTTTCAATTCTTTTTTAGCTTCTTTGGTAACTTTTTTTACTTCAGACTTTGTAGCAGCAGGTGCTTTATCAACAGAGCTTTTCGTCTTTACATCGCCAGCTTTGTTAATAGATTTTTTACTAGCTTCTTTTTTCTTTAAATCAGCTTGCTTCTTTTGTTCATCATATTTAGCTGCTTCTTGTTTTTTTACGTCTTCCTTCTTTACATCTTGTTTTTGAACTGAAGTACCAGTTGATTTTGCTGGAGGTACATAGTCTCGTTCCTTAACTTCTTGCTTTTTAATTGTTTGTTTTTCAGTTTTAGTAGTATTTGTCTGTGCGAATACACTTGTAGCAACGAAAGCTAAGCAAAGGAATGCTGCAATAATTGTTTTGAACTTCATAATTAAGCTCCTTGTTAATAAATAATAATTATTTATAAAATTCATTTCAAATATACAATAATAAAAATTAAAAAACAATATTTTTTTTTTTTAATGTCGAAAATGTCTAATTCCAGTAAAAAGCATTGCAATTTCTTGCCTGTTTGCTTCATCAATAACTTCTTTATCTCTCATCGCTCCGCCGGGCTGCACAATAGCTTTTACTCCTACTTTTGCAGCTTGTTCGACTACATCAGGAAACGGGAAAAAAGCATCAGAAGCTAAAATAGAACCATTTAAATCTATACCTTGTCTTTTTGCTTTATCAATTGCGATTAATGTAGAATCGACCCGAGACATTTGTCCGGCACCAATTGCGAGAGTTCTATCCTGAGTTGCAAAGACTATTGAATTTGATTTTACATGTTTTGCAATTTTCCAGCCGAAAATTATTGAAAGCCATTCTTTGCTACTGGGTTCACGCTTTGTAACAACGTTTAACTTCTTTCTTTCAAAAAGCACCTTATCTCTATCTTGTAATAAAAATAAGTTAGTAACAGCTTTAACCTGTAAATTTTTAGATTTAGAGTATTCATTAAGATTTGCCTGAATAAGCCGTCTATCCCGCTTCTTTTTCAAAATTTCGAGTGCTTCTTCAGTGAATTCTGGCGCTATAATTATTTCAGTGAATAAGCTATGAATAACCTGAGCAGTTTCTTCATCTATTATTTGATTAACAATAATGATTCCACCATAAGCAGAAGCTGTATCGGTTTCAAAAGCTTTATTGAATGCTTCTATCAAATTTGATGCACTGCCAACTCCACAAGGATTAGTGTGTTTGATAATTGCTACTGTTGGGTCTTTAAATTCGACAATTAAATTCATTGCTGCATCAATATCTAAAATATTGTTATATGATAGCTCTTTACCGTGAAGATGTAAAAAATATTTTGATAAATCACCGTAAATGGCTGCCTTTTGATGAGGATTCTCTCCATAGCGTAGCGGTTGGCTTAGCTTCATTGCAATGCCGAAGCGTTCGGGGAATTCAATCTGATTATACTTTTGAAAATATTCAGAAATTAAAGAGTCGTAATAACTTGTATGGAAAAAAACCTCGCCGGCTAAAATTTCTCTATATTTTAAAGGTAAAGCACCTTGATTTTGTTTTAATAGTTCAATAACTTCTTTGTATCTGTTAGGATTAACGATAGGAACAGTCCATTGATGATTTTTTGCTGCAGCACGTAGCATAGTAGGACCACCAATATCAATATTTTCGACCATCACTTCGTGAGGAGCATTAGCAGCTAATTGCTTCTCAAAAGGATAAAGATTGACAACAAGCATATCTAATGAAAAATGATTATGAAGTTTCAATTCATTAAGGTGCCTTTCGTCATCAAGCCGGGCAAGTAAACCTGCATGAATTGCAGGATGAAGAGTTTTTACCCTTCCATCTAAAATTTCAGGGAAATCAGTAATTTCGGAAATACTTCGACATTCTATTCTATTATCCAAAAGATGTGATAAAGTGCCACCAGTAGAATAAATAGTTATACCAAAGTTATTTAACTCTTTAGCAAATTCTGCAATTCCAGTTTTATCGAAAACAGAAATGAGGCAATTTCTTATTTTGTGGTTGTCTACTGTTTTCATTTTTTTCTAATATTTTATAAAACAATTTTACTTTTTCTTACATTATTGAGACTATTTTTTAATATCTCTTTAACATTTGTAGTCATCGGATTATCATGTCCGGGATAAATAGTTTTTATTTTCAAACTTGTTAACATTTTGAGGGCACTTACAAAATTCTGATTATAAGTTCCGCCGGGTGTATTTATATTTAATGGTGTATCACCGGAAAAAAGCACTTGTTCTTCTTCACAATAAACGCAAATTGAATCATTTGAATGCCCGGGAGTATGCAATATCATTGCTTCTCTGTCTCCAATTCTAATTTTCATTCTATCTTTTATTTTTACGTCAACTCCGACTGACAACGAATAAGCATAGACAACTGGATTATACATTTCTTTTATTTTCATTAATCCGTCAGCATGGTCGAAATGCTCGTGTGTTAAAATAACTTGCTCAATTCTTTTTTTCCCTACGCCTGTAGAAATAGTTTCTATTTCATCTATAATAAATCCATTTGTTCCAATATCAATTAATGTATTTAAATCTGCTATCGCATTCCAATTTCCTCTAACTAAATATGCATTAGCAGAATAAACCTTAGGATTTTTTTTTAATACAGTAACTTTCATAAACAGTAAATTTAAGTAACTTTTTGATAAACATTAGCATCCGGAGCAATTTTATTAAAAAGATGAGAAATTTCTTCTGGTACCTGCTGAGTTTGTTCTGTTAATAAAAGTCCATTTGTTGCTAATGAAGAATGGAACATTTTAATCACATTGATTCGTTCATTTTGTTGAAAATGTAACAAGATGTTTTTACATATTATTAAATTATAATTATCGCTAATTGGCTTTAAATCCAATAGATTATGTCTCTTAAATTTCACTCTATTCAAAATACTGTCGTTAATTTTATAATAACCTTCTCTTTCGTTTTTTGAAAAATATTTATCAAAAATTTCTTTGGGGATTCTTGAAAGTTCACTTTCGGGGTACACTCCTTCAGAAATAATTTTTTCGAAAGTCTGGGTTTCATCTATATCAGTAGCGTCAATTTCGATATTTTTGAAAGCAAAATATCCCATTTTTTCTGCTAACATTATTGCAAAAGTATATGGCTCAGGTCCCATAGCGCATCCTGCATCCCATACTTTTATTTTACTATATCCATATACTATTGGTATAAAGTATTTTAGTGCTTGCTCTATCGAATGACTATCTCTAAAGAAAAACGTAAAAGCCATAATTTGTTACAAACAAAATTTACTAAATCACTATTAAATATTTCAAGTATTTTTAATTATTTTGATACTTAAAATATCTTATATTACAAAAATAAGATTATTTTTTAATTTTTTGTTAATTAATAATTCACATTAAGCAATTTATCATATTGAATCCATATTGTTGATAATCCTTTCTAATTCCAAGAAGTGTAAATATTAAAAAACAAAATTCCATTCTTATATAGAAGTCATTGCAATTTTTCTTAATTTTGTAAGATTAAGATTAAAATAAAAAAATTCTGATGAATAAGAAAAACTCAAATATATTAGCAAATTTAAATGAAAATCAAAAAATTGCAGTTCAAACTATTGAAGGTCCTGTGCTAATTGTTGCTGGTGCTGGTAGCGGAAAGACAAGGGTATTAACTCATAGAATTGCTTACTTAATTGAAAATGGAATTCCCCCCTACAGCATTTTAGCACTTACATTTACAAATAAAGCAGCAGGCGAAATGCGTGAGCGTCTTGCAAATTTAGTTCAGGAAGACTACTCTTCTCAAATTTGGGCTGGTACTTTTCATTCGCTCTTTGCTCGTATTCTGCGTTACGAAGCGAATCTAATTGGATATTCAAGTTCTTTTTCTATTTATGATTCAGAAGATTCTTTATCGCTAATTAAAAAAATTTTAAACGAGCAAAATATATCAAATCAGCAGATATCTGCCCAATTAGTACGCTCGCAGATTTCATGGGCAAAAAATCATTTGATAACAACTAATTCTTTCTATAAGTCCGCTAATACTACAATTCAAAAAATTTGCTCAGATGTATATGAAGAGTATGAAAATCGTTTAATAGCAAATAACGCAATGGACTTTGACGACTTGCTAATTAATATGATAAAATTGCTAAAATCTTCAGATGAAATATTAAATAAATACCAAAACCGCTTCCAATATATTTTAGTTGATGAATATCAAGACACAAACAAGCCCCAATTTGAAGTAATTAATATGCTTGCAGGTTTAAGCAGGAATATTTGCGTAGTTGGTGATGACGCACAAAGCATTTATCGCTGGCGTGGAGCAGAAATCAAAAATATTTTAGAATTTCAGAAAGTTTTTAAAGATACTAAACTTATTCGTTTAGAGCAAAACTATCGTTCAACAAAGACTATACTCGGAGCAGCCGATTCTCTTATAAAAAAAAATGTAAATCAAATACCAAAAACACTTTGGACAGACAATAGTGAAGGCGAAAAAATTAAAGTCCTTGAATGTTCCGATGATTTAACTGAAGCTGAAGCTGTTGTTACTGAAATAAAATCATTACTTGACAATCAGAATTTAAAACCAAAGGACATTGCTATTTTATATAGAACAAATGCCCAATCCCTTACTTTTGAAAATGCTTTAAGGAAAGAGAATATTCCATATATTATTGTTGGTGGCACCTCTTTTTTCAAACGTAAAGAAATTAAAGACACAATAGCATATTTGCAGGCATTAGTTAATCCAAAGGACGAACAAGCATTACTTCGTATCGTAAATGAACCACCTCGCGGTTTAGGAAAGGTTTCTATTGACCACATTATTCATTATTCAAAAATTAATAGAGTTGATTTACTAACATCATTTCTAAATGCTGAAAATATAGATGAATTAAAACCGCAAGCGAAGAAATCTGCTTTTTCTTTTGCTACTTTGATTAGTAAATATCAAAGCTATCTTTCTGATGGCGAACCAATCGAACTGATTAAAAATTATTTAGATGAAATTGGTTCAATTAAAATGTATGAGGATATTGGTACCGATGATGCTACTGATCGTGCAAACAATATCAAGCAACTGATAAATGATATTATTCATTTCTTTGAAGATAATCAGGAAGCATCTTTTACTGAATATTTGCAACAAATAACCCTTTTAAGCGATATTGACGAAACAGAAATCACAAACAATCAAATCAAACTTATGACCTTGCATTCAGCAAAAGGATTAGAATTTCCTGTAGTTTTTGTTGTTGGCTTAGAAGATGGACTTTTCCCCCTTTCCAAGGCAAATTCTCATCCCGATGAAATAGAAGAAGAAAGACGTTTATGTTATGTCGGAATGACAAGAGCAGAAGATAAACTATTTTTAAGCTATGCCTGTCAGAGAATGATATTTGGTAATGTATCATGGCAAATTCCTTCTAAATTCCTTAACGAGATTAATTCTAATTATCATTATAGAGTTACTTATAAAAGGAAAAATGGGACTGTAAGAAGTGCCCTTTCTGCTCAAAACGAACCAAAAATTAAACGCACCGAATCTGTTGCAAAGTATATTGATAGTAAATCATTGAGCAGTAAAGATAATTTTAATATTGGTGATACAGTTCGGCACTCTATTTTTGGCAAAGGGAAAATAGAAAAGATTAGTGGCTTCGGATCTTCCAAACAAGCTATTGTTAATTTTGAATTAGTTGGAACAAAACTTTTGATGCTGCAATTTGCTAAATTACAGAAATTGTGATATTAACTAATACACTATTTCATTAAATTTTTTTAATTATAGGGGAGTTCTAAAAATTCAAATTGTCTTGTCATTCTGAAACCCCAGATAAAGGAAAACTATTATTTAAATGGAGATGATATAAATTAACACTGTCATTCTGAGGCGAATATAAACGAAGACGTTTACTTTTGAGAAAATGAACTATGTTATGCTTTCTAAATCTTAACAAGGGATTGCAACTTCTTGTTAAGAACAATCAACCATCGGGTTAACCCGATGGTTGATATATTACTTGAATTATTTGTAATATATACAGTTAGACAATAAAAAGACGAAGTGGTTCATTAGGAGCGCAACGAATAATCCAGAGTACAGTGGTTCCAAAAATAATTTTCTGGATTCTTCACTTCGTTCAGAATGACCGACAAACGTAAAGATGTCATTGGTATCTCTCCATAGATAAATTTATTTATTTTGTTCTCGTAAATAATTAATCTAAACAGAAAGTAGGAAAAAATGAAAAAAGGTATTTATTTAATTGTATCAAGTTTATTAGTATTTTTTTTGTTATCATCTTGTTCACAAAAAGATACTTCACTCAAAACTATTGGAATCATTCAAATTGTAGAAGATATTGAATTAGATAGAGGAAGGGAAGCATTAATAAGTTTATTAAAAGATTCTGGTTTTGTTGATGGAAAAAATATAAAAATCAATTACCAAAATGCACAAGGTGAAATATCAAACATCCCTATGATTATAAATCAATTTAAAACAAACAAGGTTGATTTGATTATAACAATAACAACTCCATGCACTATTGCTGCAGCGCAACTAATTAAAGATATACCAATTGTTTTTTCTATTGCATTTAGTCCGGAGCAAATGGGTTCAAAAGATTATGGCAAGAACATTTATGGTTCTTATGACCCGTATAATATTGAAGATTTTGGCTCTTTGATAAAAGAAGTCCTGCCGAATAAATTTCGGGTTGGATTACCCTATAATTCTACTGAAGTTAATGCAAATTATTCTAGAAATAAAATTAAAAAGGATTTATCTGCTGCCGGCTTTGAAGTCGTTGATATGAATGTTAATACAAGCAATGACCTTTTACAGGTTGCTCAGGCATTAATTCAAAAGAATATTGATATGTTTATGGTTGGAGCTGATAATGTTGTAACTCTTGCTCTTCCTTCTTTAGTTAAAATTGCAAACGAAAATAAAAAACCAATTTTTACTACTGAAGCATCTAATATTGAAAAAGGTGCTGCTATTGGATTTGGAACTGATTACAAATTATGGGGGCAGGAAAGTGGAAAAATTGCCGTTAAAATTTTAAAAGGCGAAGAAGCTCAAAGCACTGAAATAGTCGGGAAAAGATTATATATCAATTTAAGCGCTGCCCAAGCACAAGGTCTTATTATCTCTGATAATTTGATTAACAGAGCTGATAAAGTGATTAAATAATTTTATGTTTGATTAAAATGAACTCGTTCTACACAATTTTGCTTTTAATTGCATCAAATGTTTTTATGACATTTGCCTGGTACGGACATCTAAAATTTAAAGAATTCCCTGGATTTAATAATTTGGATTTATTCTTTATAATCTTAATATCTTGGGGAATTGCTTTTTTTGAATATTGTTTCCAAGTTCCAGCTAATCGAATCGGATATGCAGGCAATGGCGGCTCTTTTTCTTTAGTTGAATTAAAAGTACTTCAGGAAGTCATTACTCTTTCAGTTTTTACAATTTTCTCGCTGCTCTTTTTTAAAACCGAAACTTTTCGAATGAATCATTTTGTAGGTTTTATTTTTTTAGTTCTTGCAGTTTATTTTATTTTCAAGAAGTAGTGCCAGACAACTTATATTTATTACTGTGTCATTCTGAAGCACCTGATAAAGCAAATGCTTTCTTACAACGGAAGTTCCGTAAAAATTTCAAAAAAAAACAACACTAACCTGTTGCAATAAA
>CAZCHH010000012.1:0-62206 GCA_964498585.1 uncultured Hyphomicrobiales bacterium | reverse complement strand
CGTTAATAGACTTACTATTCTGTGTCATTCTGAAGCGCAGCGAAGAATCTCACAAGTCATTGTTTCAAAAGAGTTTGAGATTCTTCACTTCGTTCAGAATGACCGACAAAAGTAAAGATGTCATTGGTAACACCTGAAGTATATTTATTTACAATCTGAATTTTTTCTGGATAATTTGTTTCATTTACCAGAACAATTCAAAAAAGCAATTTAATATAAAAAAATTACAAAAAAAATTGAAAAAGAAATTAAGATGTTCAACTTATGCAAAGTGTTTAATTACAAAAAAATTAATTCAGAAGAAATGCAGTTATCCGAGTTCATAAAATTAAAAGCATCATAAAAACATTAAACAATTATTAATAAATAATTAATTTTTATTCATAATAAAAAAAATACTTGCACAGTTGATTTTTTTTTATATTTTAATATTGTTTCAAAAATATATTTTTATTTATTAATAAAAGGGAATAATATGAAAAAGTTCTCACTCACATTTCTGCTATTAGTAGTATGTTTTCAATGCTTAAGCTATTCGCAGCAACCGCCGTGTATGCCAGATTACTATGGGCTTACTTATTCCTACCCTAAATATTCTCATTTACCAAATTACTCAACTGATATGCCTTACGAGGTAATGCTTGGCTATATTGTAATGGATAGTGTTTGTAAATATGGTAATGGGATAATGTTCGATGAATTTTTAAACCGACAAACTTATAACGATACTATCAAAAAAATTATGAACTTTATTTATAGAATGACGGATTGGGACCCATATCTTTTTAAAAGAACTCAATATTATGATGAATCACAAATAAATGGTTATTATTATTTATCTCCAAAAACTATTGTATCGGAATTAATTGAAAAAGCAGCTATATTATCATCAAATTATAAATTAAATAAACTTTTACTTGAATCCGATTATATTTTACATGCTTTTATTTTAGATACTATTACAAGGCAAACATTATCAGCAGAAATATTAAAAGATTTAGCAATAGTGAATTATCAGGTCTTAGATACAATTAAAGGGAAAAGAATACCTACTTGCAAAAATATATCATTAAATCAGTATAGAGATAGTGAAGAAAAAAAAGATAATTTATTAGAAAGTAATAATTGTTCTCAGTTTGAATTTCGCCTCGGCTGGGAAAGGAAATCAGAATTTAGTGATGTAGTAGTATTGGGTAATAGTGAAAATTCATTGGTTGATTCAACTGGAAAAATTTGGACAAAAAAAGGGCAGGAATATATTTTATGCCTACAAATTATTCCATTATGCCGAGATAATCATAAAGATTATTGTGTAATTTATCCAAAAGTTATCGCTTCTCTAACTTGCACAATGTACCCAATAGAAAATGGTAAAGTTCAAGACCCAGGAAATGAATTTGGTTTTGGTTCAAGTGTAGAAATAAATCTTTTCAAGACAACATTAAGACAGAAAATTAATGAAATATTAAATTACTAGGAGAGAGAAATGAAAACAATTATTGTTACATATTTATTTATAGTATTTAATATTATGATAATGACATCATCAGATATAGACGAACCTTGTGGAAAAGAAACAAATTGCCCTAAGAAGCAACATAAATACTTTTTTTGTTTAGAAAATGACCAATCAACAAATCTAATTGCAAATTGTGCAACAGATCCATGGGTTATGTATCCTTCTTATATACCATTAACTGTTGATTTACCTGTTTGTCTTGAGTTTGATAGTAATTCATTTGGAAATTGTGAATCGTATAGTATTCTAACACAGACAGGTGCATTAGAAATTCTAAAAAAAGAATATATGCAAGAAGATTGTTCTGATTCACCTTATCAATGGATGTGTTTATGTGGTTTTGAAAATAAACCTTGCGCTTGCACAATTAAAGTTAAATTAAGTTCAGATCCAGGTGATTTTGATAATCCTACCACGGCAATTGCTTGCGCTAATTTAATGAAAGCATACCCTGCATCAGCATGTAAGTTAGATTGTATTATAACTAAAATTTGTATTAATAATACCGAAGGTTTTACTGGTTCTTCTCCTGATGATTGTTATAAAATGAACCAATTTGTTATAAATGATAGGTATATAAGAGAAAATAATAATTATGCAGGTTTTTTATACAGCCAAAAAAAAGTTGTTTATAATTTAGTAGAAATACTAATGCATGAAATTGGCCACATTATGGGGCTTCACCATCATACTATTACTAATGAGCAAGGTCGAATAGATAAAGCATGCCCAGATAATCCAGATTTTTCAGGAGGAATTATGAATAATACAGCAAGGTTCCAAGCTGGCCATAAAGGAAATCTTTCTGACGATGATATTTGCCAATTTAAAAAACTCTACTGTCCTGATTTAGTCGGTGTAAATGAATATAACACTGAAAAAAATAAGAAAAGCCAACCATTCCCAAATCCTTCTGAAGATATAACAAATATTAGTTTTTCTTTAAGCAGCTATTCGGAAACTACAATTCTTTATGTTTACAATTACCTTGGAAATACCGTTAAAATTCTAGATTTAGAGAATTTAGATTTCAGCAATGAAGAGCATATTATTCAAATTCCAACAAACGATTTAGCACCAGGGCAGTATTTTTACAAAATAGTAAATGAAACAACAGTAGAAACTGGAAAGTTTATTATTGTAAGGTAAAAATTGCTTATTTTGTTTCTAAAACATTGAGAAAGTTTTTACCCAGATGTCCTACATCTCAGAGATGTTGGACTTCTTTATCTTTATAGTATTATTGATTTGTGAGATTCCTCACTTCGTATCGGAATGACAAACCAAAAATGGATTCTGACATCCGTCAGAATGACACGTAAATATTTTTTATAACTATTTAAATAAAGGTCTTGCTTTATTTGGGGTTCGGAATGACAAGACAAAGGTGGATTCTGACATCCGTCAGAATGACACGTAAAATATAGTTAAAATTCTAATCTATCTATACCTTCTAATCTATCTAAACTTCATTTCATCAATATAAAATAATTGCTTGGGTTTCAGTGAAAGAATTAGAAGATAATCTGATAAAATATGCACCAGCAGACAAGTCATAGAATGAGCAAAGGAGTTTATATTTACCAAAATCTAAATTGCCAGAAAAGACAGTGCGTAATAACTCACCTTTTTCGTTATATAATTGAATATATGTCATTCCAGATTGAGCCAGTGTAAATTCTATGTCTGTGGTTTGCTCTTTTGGTAATGGATTTGGGTATATTCTTGAAAATTTATTATCGCCAGCAGAGCCGGAAATTTTTCTGATTTCATTTATAGAAATTGGATTGATTGATAAAGTCGAGCTAATTGGCTGAAGATTGAAGCAATTTGAACCGTCAATGTCAATATCAAACTTTATTTGAGTGCTAATACTATTTGTTATATTTGTTGAAGTATAAAACTTTAAGAATAACAACTCAGTTCCGCTAATATAGTATTCATCAGATTTTGGTTTTAATGAAAAAATAAATTTTCCTTTATTTAAATTAAAATCTTCAATTTTAAGAGTAAATAAGTCTTCAGCATTAGCAGAAAGTTTTATATCGTCTGGATTTATTTCTAATAAGGTGTTATTGAAAGAAAAAGTAAAGAGAATAGAATTAAAGTGGTAAAGCGGTATTGGAGCATTAGTATTGAGAGCAATAGCGGCATAAAGTTCCTGACCGGCAAAAATTTTGCTTTGATTGAAATTGAAGCTGATTTGTTTAGTGGATTGCGAAGATTCTCCATAAACTTCAATATTAGCAGTTTGGTCGTTTTTTGAATTGTTCTCAATAACTAAATTAGTTGAGAAAGCACCTGTTGTTATTGGTTGAAAAATCACTTTTATTATTCTTTCTTCTTTGCCATGCAATTGGAAAGGACGGACAGATTCAGATAAAGAAAATTCAGGGATAACCGGGTAAAAAGATAAATTCTTAACTATTAGATTGCCATCACCTTTATTTTGAATTTTGCAATATATAGTATCAGTATTGCCGGGGCAGATATAAGTTTTATTTGATTGAGTAGAAATAATGCTTTGATTAATTTTTCCATAACCAGTCCAATTTGAAGAAACTTCTTCAGAAGCATTGCTTTTTGTTCCAATTTTAGCTGAGTGATTACCTTCGAAATTAGCAACAAATTCGGCATCAAATTCAAAAACTTCGCCGGGATAAAGCTTAATTGGTAGATTTAAACCAGATTTGTTGAAAGAAAATCCCTGTGTCCCGTAATTTTTGTAAATTGTAGATATTGCATCGCTTGTTGGAAATATATTAAAGTTTTCTATTATTGCAGTATCGCTGTAATCTGATAATATATTTTCAATTCGAACTTTTTTTATTATCGGAAAATCATAATCATTAATAAAAGTAGTGTCAAAAGATACATTATCAAAACGTAGTGAAGGGATAATTCCAATTCCCTCTAAAGTAGTTTCAGTTATACTATTAGCAGAATTTATATATCGAATGACTAATTTGTGGTCTCCAACCTGAGAAGGAAGAAAAGTAACAGGAACAACAATGCTTTCATTAGGATTAATTCTAAGATTAACAAATTTAGATTTATCGAACAGGAAGCTTGAGCCATTCATATCGAATTGAATTTCAATAGAGTAAATCATTACGCTTTGGCTACCGTTGTTTTCTAATTTAATAATAGAATTTGGGTCATTTGCAGGATACGGCTCAACAGGATGAGCTGGCAAGCTAATTCGCTTCTTTTCCCAGTTATATGAAGAAGCAATGAGTCCGGGTTTAATTCCGCGTCCAGTAACAGTAGCTATGCTATCTATACCTTGTGCGTCTGATTGGATAATAAAAGTTGTTCCAAAGAATCCCTCACTTTTTGGAGAAAATTTGATTGGAATAGTAAAGTTTTCTTTTGGATTTATTTCTATTGGATTTGCTAACGATGGGATTCTATCCAATATTAAGCTAAATGGAGTATCCTTTTGTTGAATAATTCCATAAATTAACAGGATATTATTGCCAGAGTTATAAATTTCTAAATCTCTGATTAATTCTTTGTCAACAGTAACGTCTGGAAATTTTACATCATAAACAGTGATTATGGGGATTTCTACTTCTGCGGAAACTGAAATTTTAGGTAAAGAGTTGCAGGTATCGCTAATAATAAGAAAATCATTAAAAGTACCAGCAGTTTTTGGATTGAATTTCACAACTATTGCGATGGAATCTGAAGGAGCAATTAGACTTGGCAAATTGCTATGCTCTAATCTGAAATTCTTATTTTTTTCTAACTCAATTTTTGATAAATGATAATATGTTATTTCAGATTGATTTTTAATCCAAATGGTTTGCTGGAGTTCAGTGTTATTTATTTTGTTTAAACCAAAATCAATTGAAGTTGGATTTGCCTCAGCAAGAATGGGGATATACTCAAATGTTATTGTAGTATCGTTTGATTCTCTATCAATAAAAGTAATAACAGCTTTTGCGTATTTAGTATCATCGACTACATTTAAACGCCAGGCAGTTGAAATTGATTGACCGGGAATAAAGTAATCATAGCTAAAGATATAATTTTCACTTGTACTACTATGGTAAATTATCAGTCCTAAATTTGAGCGTAAAGTGTCGTTATTTGGGTAATCTTTAATTAAGCCATCGTTTATATTTCCATTACAATCCTGAGTATATGTCGGTTGAGGAGGGATAGTATCTTTAATAGTTGGATTGCTCATAGAAACAGCAACTGGAAAGCCATAAGACGATGAACTAAATGGATTGTATTGATAAGCAGAAATATTGTAGCAGCTTCTTAACTTATAGGTTCCTGATGGTAATTCCAAGGTAGATGTTAAATAAATATTATCATCATCAAATTGTGGATATGCATTAGTTTCTAGAGATAAATTATTAAGTTTTTCCCAAACAATCATTGAATTTATTTCCTGTCCGAATTCTATACAATCAGGAATAGTTAGGTCCGGACTTTCAAAAATAAAAGTAACAAAGCTTGAAATTGGATTGTCATCTTCATCAATAATCAGCGGAATATTGAAAATAATTTCATTGCTGTATTGTTCAACAGGAATTAGAGATATTTGAAAAGGTGCGCTAAGGATTTCATCTCCTTTGGTTGAAGCATTGTATTGAGTTACAATAATTTCATTTTCGCTTTCAATAGTATGAGGAACAGTTGTATTTAATTCCAACAAAGTAGTAAAAGTAGGGCGTTCTGTATCGTCATCTAAATTAAACAGTTCTTTTTGCTCGCCGTCAATTACAATGTTGTTGCTATTATCAAATGATGTAATTCTAACAAAGGAATTTTGGAATTGTGGAAAACATATCAGATGATATTTTTTCCCATAACAATAATCGGGTATTTCCATTTCAACAGTATAACTGCAACCGTCAGCATCAGAATCTTCAAAAGAAGTGCAGTAATTTCCGGATATAACAGCGACAGGAAGATTAGATTCAATAAGACTTCCGGATAAGTCCTCGTCTTGTCCTTTGCTTGCAATAAGCCAAATATCGCCTTTATTTAAGGTAACAGTTTTGGATATACCGAAGCGAATACCACCGGCAGTTTGAGATGAGTCGTTGCCTGCTAATGAGAAAGTAACATCAGTTTTATCAAACGGGGCTATTATACTCGTATAACCGGGAAGCCACTGACTATTGTTATTTGATATATCTTTTGTTGATGTTACTACATATTTGTTAGATAGTGAAGAAACTGGAAGAGCTAAATAACCATCTGAAATTTTAGCGAATTTTGACATACAATATACCGATACTGGCTCTACTGCCTTTATATATAATGCAAACGAACGATAAATTGCATCAGGATAAGGTGCTGATGTGTCGGCTTTTTGATAATTTTGAACTATATTGGACGGGATTATAAATTCAATTGATTTATATGCTTTTATTTCTTTAGATTCAAAATAATTCTTTCCTAAATGCTCTACACTAACTAAATTATTCTTTTCAGAAGTTACAACAATAACGTATTCGTTATTTGTCTGAGCTTCCCAGCCCGGGTGAAAAGTTACATAAAATTCAGTTCCAATACTGTTAGTGAGCTGTTGTGCTGAGCTTAACTGATTGAATTTATCTTTTGCGTAACTGTTAAAAAACACAAAAAGCAATGTTATGATAATGAATATGCGAATTTTTTTTATTTTATTTTTTGTTTTCATTTATTGACTCCCTTATAATATATAGTCAATATCCAAATTTAATTAAAAAAATTTAAAAAAAATATAAAAAAATTAATTTTTTTTTGAGATATTTTTTCGTTTTATGTGTTATTGTATATAGGGAGTGTTACAAAAATTAAAATTGTTTTTAATTTTTGAGAAAAAAGTTAATTATTTGCGATGCATTTGCAGAAAGCCCATTAACTAGAATGGATATAAAAATTCATTTATTAGTTAATAATGAGTTCTAGTCATTCTGAATCCCACGATAAAGCAAGTGCTTTATTTAAATTGAAATGACATCAAAAAATGTGTCATTCTGACGAATGTCAGAATCTATCTTATTATTGTTCAACGCTATTCAATTTTAGCTATTTCAATGAAGCATTTGGGCTCGCCCAAATGATACAAGTGAGCAAGCTCACTTGCTTTCCCAAGATGGATTTTGGCATACGCCAGAATGACAAGAAACTATGTTACTGGTATCTCAGTGAAAAATCTCAAATATTGTAGTATCATTAACTCGTGAGATTCTTCGTTTCGCTCAGAATGACAGAAGTAAGTAAGTCATTTAACTAATGACTATACTAATATGGGGAATAATTGATTAAAAGGGAATGAATTCTGGTTGTGTTAAAATTCTTTTACAATTATTCATGTCGCTATGTTATTTCTCCAAAAATAACTTGTTTAATAACTTTCCGAAAGTGTAAAAGCTTTCGGAAAGTTTAAAAATGATTGAAAATAATTTTTATAAATATAAATTTTAGTATAAAAATTGCTATGAAATTTATATTTTTTAAATAAAATTTATAAAAGTAGAAAAAAATTGAAAAAAGAATCAAATAATTTGTTATTTTTACGTAATTTGAATTAATATAAAATAAAAGTTAAAAATAATTAATTATTGGTTTAAAGATATGCAGATTCAAAATTCAAAAATATTGATATTAGGTGGCTGGGGATTAGTCGGCTCAGCAATATGCCATAAGATATTGGAGCATTCTCCAAAGCAATTAATCATTACTTCTATACGTTTAAGTGAAGCCGAAGATGCTTGTGAAACACTAAGGAAACAATATCCTAATCTTTCAAGAGATATGTTTGTTGCTAAAAGTGGAAATATTTTTACACGCAAACAATGGAAAGATTTACCTTGGGCTGATGTGATTAATGATAATGAAAAAAGAAACGGAGCTATTTGCGATATTTTCGATGAACTCAGTGATGAGATATTAAATAATTCTGCTTTATATAATATTATAAACGAATCCAAACCGGACATTGTTATTGATTGCATTAATACTGCTACTGCTTTTGCATATTTAGATATTTACAATACTACTAAAAAAGTAAAAAATGAAATAACTGATGGGAATATTTCAATTGAATCAATTGAAAAGATGATGACTAATATGTATATCCCTCAGCTTATTCGTCATATTCAAATACTTAACAAAGCATTAAACGATGTAAAGGCAAAGGTTTATTTAAAGATTGGTACTACCGGCACTGGCGGCATGGGCTTAAACATTCCCTATACGCACAGCGAAGAGCGTCCTTCAAGGGTATTGCTATCTAAATCAGCTGTTGCCGGCGCCCATTCTTTACTCTTGTTTCTTATGGCAAGAACTCCCGGCGGTCCGGTCGTTAAAGAAATTAAGCCAGCTGCAACAATTGCCTGGAAACGTATTGCTTACGATACCGTTATGAGAAAAGGAAGACCTATTCCTTTGGTAGATATGCAGCCGGAAAAGGCACATCAAATTGGCAATAAGTTTGTTTTAAATGATTTCAATGGGATTGTAGAAACAGGAGAGAATTTCAAATCAGTTTTTATTGATACAGGTGAAAATGGAATTTTTTCAAAAGGTGAATTTAGTGCTATTGGCTCGCTTGGACAAATGGAAATTGTTACTCCTGAAGAAATTGCTGCTTATGCTGTATATGAAATTCTTGGTGGAAATACCGGTAAGGATATAGTGCAAGGATTAGACGCTTTTGTTCTCGGTCCTACTTATAGAGGTGGCTTCCTTTATCAAAATGCAATGAACAAAATTAAATCTCTTGAAAAAGAAAATAATGTTAGCAGTATTGCTTTCGAGATGCTCGGTCCTCCAAGACTTTCAAAACTTCTTTTTGAAACTCATATTTTAAGAAATATTTGTTCGTCTATGAAAGATGCTTTGAAATATAAACCAGTAGAGCTTTCAGCTAAAGCAGTTAATTTGATAAATTCAAATAATAAATTAAGAAGTGAGATGCTTTCAATCGGTTTGGTTATTCTTTTCCCTGATGGTAAGAGCTATTTAAGAGGTAAAGATGTTAAGATTCCAGCTAACCTTGGCAAAAATGAAATTGATATGAATGAGGAAACATTGAACCAGTGGTGTGAAGAGGGCTGGATTGACCTGAGAGCTTCAAGTTTTGCTAAATGGCAAAACTATATTAAATTGATAATGGAACAAACGGATTCAATTGTCGGAGACATAACAAGTTCAAGATATACTTATACTATTGATTACTGGAATGATTTCGATGAAATAGATGAAGGAAAGTTAGTTGGCTGGGTTTTTGAATATGAAGATGCTGGCTGGAGATTTAAAAGATAAAAAAATATTTTAAGAACAGAGTTTTTTTTCTTAATTTCTATATTTTAAAAGTGAAAATTTGTAAATTAAATAAAATAAATAAATATGATTTTTAAATTAAATTCATTTAAGGAGTTCTCAATGAAGAGATCACTACAACTCTTAACGTTAGTTTGTATTATCTTATTTACAGCTGTAATATTAAATGCTGAAGATAAAGGTAAATCGAGCGATAATCCATTAAGGAAAAGTGATTTGGAAGATCCAACAGGTGTTTCAACATTCCCAACACCTTTTAACAAATCTTCAAATCAAGTAACAAGCCCTCCTGTTTCTACTGGCTACTATTTCGTTGACAGTGATGACGGAGCGCCTCTTGCTTGGCGACCAATAAATGCTATTGAAGACACTAATGTCGAAAGAGATTATTGGCGTCGAATTTTACCAGGTCCCAGAGTAAGAGATTCAATCTACTGGTATCAAAATAATACTGAGGGATTAAGATTCTTTAGAAATCCTGCTTTACCTGCTGGCAATAGAAGTATGTTTTCCCACGGAGTCGATAATGCAACCGATTCTACCGATAACGCTTTTGCAGGTCCTATCCCAATTAAATTTGAGTTTTATTTTAATGGAATCCGTTTTGACAGCTTCTATGTTTCGACTAATGGTGTTATTGCCTTAACAAACAGAAGATATTTTTATGATAATAACGGAAATAGATATATCCCAGACGGAGAAACAAGCTGCTATGACCCAATGAGTATGGATTGGTTCTTGAGATCCAGAACCGGAGATGGTCTTACTGATGCTACTCCGGATAATTTCGGCTATCAGTTTGCTGTTTGCGGTAATGCCCCGAACACAGCTACTGCTGGTATTAGGAAAAATTCCGGTTCAATAACCAAACCTACATTTCCAGACAATCAAAGAGCAGCATTAATTGCTCCTTTCTTTGGCGAATTAATGCTTTCCCAATATAATCCAAAAATTTATCAACCGGACGATTTTGGCCAGGTTTGGTACAAACGCACTCCCGATAATAACAAGCTTATTATATATATTAAAAATGCAGCTATAGTTAATACAATGAAAACACGCTATGGCAATTTTCCAGTAAATTCTTTGGATTTAGGATTTACTTATGATTTAAGGCCTGGCGACCCAAATTTCGTTGCTGCTTCCGCTCAGGTTGTTCTTGACCGCTCTGATAGCAGTATTACAATTAATTATGATAAATTTGAAGGACAAATTGCTTTTGCTCCCGACACCGTCGTTTCTGCCCAGCAATTATTCCTTTATAATACAGCTGTTGGTGTTCGTGGTTTTGCACGTCATGTAAATTATGGCCAGTCATCTGCACCATCATATCCATGGCATAGTGAATATGAGCAATATACTCTGTATTTCAGCAATTTGGAAGATTCACTCAATACAATTTTCCCAAAAAGCAATTTATCTATTAAATTCAAGCAATGGCAAAACACATTGAGAGTAACAAGTATTTCTTTTAGAACAAGAAATTCAAATGCTAATGCAGACCTTTGTTATACTCAAACCATCAATGCTGCTACTGCCTGGGAATATGAACTTCTAGCCGGACACCAAAGATTAGGTCAACTTCAACCGGTTGCTATTATTCAAAATTTAACGAATGATATTCAAGGTCCTCAAGGAGTTAATTATCAGGTCCAACAATTGAAATTCAAGGCAAGATTTAAAATTATTAATGAAGTTACAAGAAGAACAGTTTACGATAGAATGGTTCTTATTGATAGTTTAACTTTAGCAACTCCGTTACTACCTGAACAAGACTGTAATGGCGAACCAAATGCCCAATATTGTTCAGCAACAGGTAGTACATTACCTTTCCCAGGTGCTGCACCGGGATTAAATGGTATTCCACCTTATGGATATGTTAAGGTTACATTTCCACCATTTGACCCTGACCCAAATCAGGCAAATCATGTTGGACGTATGAGAGGTTTCTGTATCGCAGAGCCAGTAAATGCTCTTACAGATGAAGGACTTGGCGATGCATGGCCCTTTGACGATACTATTTCTGTTCGCTTTTTTGTAATGAAGCGTTTAACTGATTTTGGAGATGATGTGTCCCATTATCATCTTGTTTTTGACGTTGAAACAAATAGATGGACAACAGTTCCAAATGCATTAAAATGGGTAAGTGTCGGCTGTGAAGTAGTTGATGGAGATACCGTATCTTATATGCCACTACCTCCACAAGGCCAATTCAGACCAACTAATTTTGTCGATTACAATATCACTGACCCGGACTTTTCAATTGATACAGTTCTTAATTCACCAACAATAATGATGAATAGAATAACTTTAGCTGGCAATGAACCTGCAGGTTATGTTGGCGGTGACGAATTACGTTCTTTCCCAATTGATATGCGTGGAAAGAAAAATTCTGTTCTTTCTCTTTCAATCCAAAGAGCAAAAAAACAAAAGGATTGGCCACGTGGCTGGGCTGACCAAAGACTAATTGGTCCGGAAATGAGAACTGTTGTAAACGCAAGTCCTTATGATATTTGGGATGAATATTCCGCTAATACTTCAAGAGGTGGCTCTGTTGCTATTAACTTTGATGTTATTGATGTAGAATTCGCACGTTCAAGTCCTGATGGAATACAATATGTTACTAACATAGCAAAAGCAAACTGGCGATATCACCCAGGAATCAATAAATTGGTAACTAATATGCCTGCCTACGAACTTTTCGGTGGTGGTGGCTATATGCGTGGATTTGCTGAAAGCAATAAGGACTCTTCATTAGATAGACCTAATTTAACAGGTGGAGTAGCAAATGGATTAAGATTTGATATTTATGATGATGGTATTGATTTTGAGTATAAGAGAGTATTTATTCCAATACCTGATACTTTCATTACTATATCTGATGATGCAGCAATGAACTTCAGATTTAGAATAAATGTAGAAGCAACAAACCATCAGAAAAAAATCAATTGTCCTTCCTGTATTCCAGACGACGATGACCCATTCTTTGTTGATAATGTAAGAATACTTCATCCTCTTCAATATACCGACCTTGGTTTATCAAAAGTTGATATAGAATGGCCCTATACTGTTGTTCCAATTAGCCAAACTGGTGCTATTCCAGTTAGAGTAAAAGTAAACAACAATACAAGTATTGCAGCGCCAACATTTTTAATTAAAACAAAAATCTTTAAGCAAGGCGACGAACATGACTCAACAAAGGCAATATATTGCAGAACTGAACAATTACCGTTCCTTTCAGCTTCAAGTGATATTGAAATTTATATGCCAAATTGGAATGCAAAATCTGTTCAAACTGATACTACTGAAACATATATAATCGTAGCAAATATCATTATGTTAAAACCAGACGGAACAAAAGGTGATTTAGTTGCATCAAATGATACTTGCAGATTTAAATTTACATTAAGAACAAGTGACGTCTTTGCATTTGACCCAGTAGATAATCCGGTAAATGATGTACCACATCCACAATTTAGCAATATTGTTGGTAGAGGTTTAAATCTCTTTGGATATAGCTATGGCGGTAGAGGAGTTGTTGCTGAACCAAGAGGAACCCCACCTTATTATACTGAAGTACCTTATGGTGTTGGTGATACTCGCGGAAGTGGTTCAGGACAAATCGGTGTTAAATTTACTCTGTTACAAGCTGATACAATCAAAGGGTATCAGGCATTATTTGCTAATTTGAACCAGGCACCAGATTATATAGCATTTTCAACATACAAAGACCAAAATGGTCAACCGGGTGATTTAGTTCCAAACTCTTATATGCTACGCGAGCGTGGAATGGGGGACGGACAAAATGGTGTTATGAAATTTAATCAATACATAACTTATTATTTAGAAAATCCTGTTATTTTAGATGAAGGTTCTTACTGGGTAATTATTTCTCAGCTCGGTCAGACTGGACTTGAACTTGGTGCATCAAAATCTCGAATGGGATTAAGAACAACAAGTATTTATAAACCTTTCCCACCGACAAATGAAACAGCTGTTGGTGCTTCCGGTTATAATATGATGGTTGACAAAGCATTCCGCAAGAAGAATGCAAGCGGTTTTATGATTAATGAAAACTACTTCATTTATGAAAATTCAATGGGAAGTGGTTCTTGGTCTCAATTTATGCCTACTGTAGGAAATCCGGGCTATGCTCACTTACATCATTATGGAATTACTCCTATTGATGGAAGTACTGCAACACTTACCAGAGGAACTTGGATACCTATGCTTCGTCCATATTTCGGATTCAGACAATATGTATCTTCTTATGAATATAATCCTTGCTCAGACGATGTAATTCCAGTTTCTTTGGTTTATTTTGACGGACAAGTACGCAAACAGGCAATAGAACTTTACTGGGAAACAACTTCTGAAATAAATAATTCCGGCTTCCAGGTTGAAAAAAATGTTTGTAAAGAAAATCAAACTGAAGACTGGAAACAAATTGGATTCGTTAAGGGTGCAGGGACTTCCAACAATACAAATCGTTATAGCTTTATTGACCAGGATGTTGCTGCTAATACTACTTATCAATATCGTTTAAGACAAGTTGACAAAGATGGTATCATTTCTTGCGAAAACTATTCTAAAGTAGTTACTTTACATTTCGATAATATTGAAGGCGTTGTTTTAGAACAAAACCAACCTAATCCGTTTTCTGTAGATACAAAGATTAATTTCAGAATTCCTGAACAAAGCAGAGTAATTCTCGAAATTGTTGATATTTATGGAAATAATGTAAAAACAATAGTAAATACAGAATTAGCTCCAAACAGATATGAATATATTTGGGATGGTTATAATTCCAAAGGGGAAATTGTTTCTACCGGAACATATATTTATAGATTAAAAGTTGGCGATGAAATTTATACTGGTAAAATGTCATTTATTAGATAATTATATGAGTATTAATGATTAAATAATATGCCCCACCTTGAATTTCTAAACGAAATTCTAAGTGTGGGGCTATTGTAAATCAAATGTGTGAAAAATATTAGGTTTTTCGATGTTTAGAATGTTTAGATAGTTTTAACTTTTGCAAAGTTAAGAAACTTTACAAAAGTGTTAAGTCTTGTAGCTTACCTTATGTGTTCCCCCTCTTGAGCTAATGATTATACACAAATATTAGTTCTTGTATAAAAGGGAGTAAAAAAGGAACAGTGTCTTGAAAATTTATTCCGTAGGAATTATATATTTGTAACAGCAATAACCCTTGACTGTACTTATCCCGTAGGGATTATATATGAAAAAGCTATTAAATATTTAATTCCTACGGAATAAAAAAACACTAAAAAAAGCATTGTTACAAATATTTTATCCCTAACGGGATAAGTAGAATAGCAGCACGTTTCAATGATGTGTATAATCGTTAACTCTTGAGTGGGGCATGGCTTAAACTTTCTTTTATTTTTTACCACATATTTAATTCCCCTCTCAAGAGGGTAATAAGAAAAGTGGATTAAAAAATGTATATATACTAAATTATTTCATTTCTCTAAAGAGGAATTGCATAAGGTGAACTTATAACTTTGCGAAAGTTTCTTAACTTTCGTAAAGTTTTATAAAAAACAGCGTTGAAATTGGTAAGCATTCTTAATAATATGTGGCTTAAACAGCCAAAATAAAAGAAAAATAAAAAAAATTAAAAAAATTCTAAAATTTTTGAGACATTTTTTAATTTTTTGTGTTTTTATATATAGGAAGAAAGTAAATTTTAAAAATATATTTGGAGTTAAAATAATGAAAAAATTATTTCTACTACTCTCATCAATAGCTTTGCTAATTGTTTTGTCCGGGGATTTAATTTCTGCAGATAAAGTAAAAGGAGGCACAGATGAGTTATTAAGGAGAAGTTTGCTGGTTGACCCTAATGGCTTAACAAGTTTTCCAGCTCCTTTCACTGCAAATAATAATCCGGTAACTGCACCTGCTATTTCCACCGGTTATTATTTCGTTGACAGTGATGATGAAGCTGCTGATATGTGGCGACCTAATCCGGAAATAATTGATACTAATTATGAAAGGAACCTTTGGAAAAGAATAGTTATTGGTCCGAGAGTCATTGACTCGAATTTCTGGACTCAATTTCCTGACGAAGGGTTGAGATTTTTCCGTAATCCAGCATATCCTACTGGCAATCGAAGCTATTTTTCACACGGAGTATTATATGCAACAGACTCTACTGATGATGCTATTGCCGGTCCTATTCCAATTGGATTTAGCTTCTATTTCAATGGAATTCGCTATGATAGTTTTTATGTATCTACAAATGGAATAATAGCTCTTACTAATAGAAGATATTTTTATGATGGTAATGGTAACAGAGCAATTCCAGATGGAAATACAGATTGTTACGACCCGATGAGTATGGATTGGTTCGATAATACCCGTCCAAGAGTTGGTAATGGTTTAGCAGACCCTGTTCCAGATGATTTTGGTTATCAATATTCAGTAATTGGAAATGCTAAAACAACTCCACAGGCAGGAATAAGGAAACGAGGAGGATTGCTCACTACTTTACCTGCAAACCAGAAAGCAGCAGTGATTGCTCCTTTCTTTGCTGATATGCATCTTTCTCAGTCAAGGAGTAACGGACAGCCAGATGACTTTGGTCAGGTATGGTTCAAACGTACTGTTTCTGCTGATAAATTAATTATTTATTTTGTGAATTGCGCTCCTAAAGGGCAAATAGCAACAAGCAGAGGCGGTATTAATGCCCAACTGAATTTAAGACCGGGTGATGCAAATTTCATTGCAGCTAATGCTCAGGTCGTTTTAAACCGTTTAGATAGTAGCGTAACAATTAATATGGGTGTTCTTCGTGGTTCTGTTATTATTAACTCCAATAACATTGGTTTGCCTGAAATACTTCGTTATAATACTACTCTCGGCGTACGTGGCTTTGCCCGTCACGTTAATTATAACCAAGATACTCCTCCACAATATCCATGGGCAGCAGAATACGAGCAATCAACTCATTATTATAGCAATTTACAAAATCCTAATTTTACTTATCCACATAATTATCTTTCCATTAGATTTAAACAATGGAAAAATACCTTAAGAGTTGTAAGTATTGCATATAGAGTTAGACCACAAAATTTAAGTGCAAATCTCTGCTATTCTGTTAACGTAACTGACCAACAGGCACAGGATTATGAAATATTAGCAGGAGACCAAAGGTTAGGTTCAATTCAACCAGTTGCTATGATTCAAAATTTAAGCAATGATATTCAGGGAACACAAGGAGTGAACTATCAGGTTCAAGAATTAAAATTTAAAGCAAGATTTAGAATTATTAATGAAGCAACAAAGAAAATCATTTATAATAGATTATTAGATGTTGATAGTATTAGCTTGGCTTTGCCAGTATCAAGTGCAAAAGATTGCGATGGCGATCCATACCCAAGGTTTACCAATGCAACTGGAGCAAATCAATCTTTCCCCGGAAACAAGAATTATAATGGTATTCCACCTTATGGATATGCAAAAATATTTTTCTCACCATTTGACCCCAATCCAGATATTATTAATCAAATTGGTCGTTTAAAGGCATATATAATAGCAGAACCAATTGACCCAGTAACAAGTGAAAGATATCGAGACGAATGGCCATTTGACGATACAACCGATTTGAAAATATTTGTTATGCGTCGTTTAAATGAATTTCAGGATGACGTTACACAATTCCATATAGTTGACAGAATTCCGATGCCATCTACACTAAAATGGATAAACATTGAGGCAGAAGCTGCCCACGGAGATGATTTGTCATACTTCCCACTTCCACCGAGAGGTGAGTTTAAAGCAACAAATAATCCGGATTTTGAATTTGACGACCCGGATTTTACTACATGGAGATTACGTTCACCAGTTATTAGAATGAATAGAATAACTCTTCAGGGCGCAGAGCCACCACTATCTCCTAATCCAGATGGCGATGAGTTGCGTTCATTCCCAATTGATTTAAGACAAAAGCATAATTCTGTTCTTTCTCTTTCATTCCAAAGAGGAGTGAAAATGACTGATTGGCCAAGAGGTTGGAACGATTATCAATTAATTGGTCCTGAGCCAAGAACAATCATCAATGCAAATCCTTATTTAGTATGGCGAAATTATAATAATTCAGCTGCTTTATATACAGATTCAATAGACGTTGAATTTGCTCAACCAAGCCCAGACGGAGTTCAATATATTACAAATATACCTGCAGCTCGTTGGAGAATTTTACCAAAACGAAGTTGGTCATCAACTCTATCGAACAGAACTGCATACACTCTTTATGGCTCTAACGGCGCTTTACGTGGTTTCCTTGAAACAGATAAAGACTCTGCTTTATCATATCCTGTATATTCAGCTTCAGTAAGGCAGCTAAACGGTTTGCGTCCTGATATTTATGATGATGGATTTGATTATGATTATAAGAAAGTATTTTTACCAATCCCGGATGCTTACATTAATGCTAATTATGATGGTGCAAAGAATTTCAGATTCCGGTTAAAAGTTGGTGCAGTCGAACATAAAATAAGAACTGGCTGCGTAATTTGTATTCCAGACGATTTTGATGACTTCTTAGTAGATAATGTGAGAATATTACGGGCAGAAACATATACTGATTTGGAAATGGTTAAAGTTGAGCCAGTATGGCCTTATACATCTGCTCCAATAAGTCAGGCAAGTAATATTCCTATTAAGGTAAAAGTAGCTAATAATACACTTTTAAATTCAGCAACTTTTTTAGTAAAAGTAAAAGTATTCAGAAGAGGAGAGGAAAGAAATCCTGCTAATGCTTTATATTGCCGCATAGAGCAATTCCCATTCCTTTTCCCAATGTCTGAAACTGAAGTTATGATGCCAAACTTTGATGCCAAATCTGTTCAAACTGTTCCAGAGCAGGAATACAGAATTGTTGCTAACGTAATGATGATTAAGCCAGATGGTTCTTATGGTGATATTGTTATGAGCAATGATACAACATATACTGATTTTACATTAAAAACAGGTATTATATTACAAAATGCTGATTATACACGCGATACATTATCAGTATTTTCTTATGACCCAGCCGAAAACCCAAGAAATGACGTTCCAGACGGAAACTTCTCTGGAATTTCAAATAAAGGTTTGAACTTGTTCGGTTATGCAAGAGGTGGAACTGGTACTATTTCAGCTTATAATGGCGATTACGATGAAATAGTTTATGGTACTGGAGATTTAGCTGGTAGCGGTGCTGCACAATTTGCCGTCAGATTTTCTCTGTTAAGTGCTGATACTCTAAAAGGTTATCATGCATACTTTGCTGCAATGAATAGTTCACCAGACCCAATTTCGTTTTCTATTTATACCGGTGATGATTTACCTGAAACTATGGTACCCGGTACTGAAAACTTCCAATTGCGTGGTTGGGGACATAATAACGAATGGCCTGAATATAATAAATATACTCTATATTTACTTGATGAGCCAGTTATTCTTCCTGCCGGCAATTATTGGGTAACCGTTGGTCAATTACGTGGCACAGGTATTGAGCTTGGTGCTTCTAAAACCAGAATGGGTATGAGGACTACAAGCGTTTATAAACCAGAGCCACAAAGTAGTGTTTCTGAATTAGGTCAGCAAGGTTATCATTTACTTATTGATAAAAAGTTAAGAGATAAAAATTCCGATGGAAACCTAGTTAACAAAAACTTATTTGCTTGGGAAAATGCAAAGGGTAGTGGAAATTGGAATTTGTTTACACCTACAGTTGGTAATCCCGGTTATGCTCATCTTGACCACTTTGGATTTACTCCTATTGATTATTCTACAGCAACTCTTTCAAGAGGTTCCTGGATACCAATGCTTCGTCCTTATTTCGGAACGAACCTGAATTACGTAAAGAATCCTGAATATAATCCTTGCTTAGATGACATTATTCCTGTTACTTTAGTTCAATTCAACGGTATTGCAAGGAATCAAAGTATTGAAGTATATTGGGAAACTTCTTCTGAAGTAAACAATGCTGGTTTCTACGTAGAAAAGAACATTCTTGTAAGTGATGATAATAAAAACTGGAAGAATATTGGCTTTGTAAAAGGAGCTGGTAATTCTAATTCTACTAATTATTATAACTTCATAGACAAAGATGTTAAAGCAAATACTACATATCAATATCGTTTAAGACAAATAGATAAAGATGGTGTTATTTCCTGCGAGAACTATTCCAAAGTTATTACTTTGAAATATAATGACACAAATGATGGTATAGTGCTTGAACAAAATCAACCTAATCCATTTACTAATACAACAAATATTAAATTCAATACAAACGATAACAGACAAGTCATTCTTGAAGTGCTTGATATTTATGGTAACGTAGTAAAATCATTAATTAATAATGAAATACAAGCAGGAAACCATAATTATGTCTGGGACGGTACAAATTCAAGAGGTGAATTGGTAACTTCAGGAACTTATATTTATCGCTTAAAAGTCGGTGATGAAGTATTAACTGGAAAGATGTCATTTGTAAGGTAATATTTATTAATCACATTAAATAATTATAGGGGCTGCTAAGAAATTATTAGCCCCTATTTTCATTATACGGAGTTTATATGATTGAAATTCGTGAATTAAATGAAAAAATTCAGAAAGAAAGCGAATTTGTTGATATCTTGCTTTTAGAAATGGGCAAAGTCATCGTAGGGCAAAAGAAGATGATTGAGAGGATGTTGATTGGTTTGCTTTGCAATGGTCATATCTTGCTAGAAGGAGTTCCCGGACTTGCAAAAACATTAGCAATAAAGACCTTATCCGCTGCTATTGATGCCCAGTTTAGTCGCATTCAGTTTACACCCGACCTACTGCCGGCTGATTTGATTGGAACTATGATTTATAATCAAAGGAAAGAAGAGTTTGCAGTACGCAAAGGTCCTATTTTTGCTAATTTTATTCTTGCTGATGAAATTAACCGTTCACCAGCTAAAGTCCAAAGTGCTTTGCTTGAGGCAATGCAGGAAAGACAGGTTACTATTGGCGACCAAACCTTCAAATTAGAAGAGCCATTCCTTGTTATGGCTACTCAAAATCCTATAGAACAGGAAGGGACCTATCCTTTACCAGAAGCTCAGGTCGATAGATTTATGCTTAAGTTAATAATAAAATATCCTACCCGCGAGGAAGAGGTTCAGATTTTAAGAGAAAATATTTCAGATACTTTTCCAATATCAAACAAAGTCCTATCGCCAGCAGATATTTTAAAAGCCCGAAATCTGGTTAAAATGGTTTATATGGATGAAAAAATTGAGCAATACATTTTAGATATTGTTTTTGCAACCCGCTACCCAAAGGAATTTAAATTAGAAAAACTACAGCAGTTTATTTCTTTTGGTGCTTCGCCACGTGGTTCGATTTTTCTTGCACTTGCAGCAAAGGGATATGCTTTTATTAAAAGGCGTGGTTATGTTATTCCGGAAGACATTAGAGCAGTTTGCCATGATGTTTTGCGACATAGAATCGGACTTACTTACGAAGCTGAAGCTGAAAATATAACAACAGAAGACATTATTAACGAAATATTGAATAATATTGAAGTTCCGTAATGGATACAAAAGAATTAATAAAAAAAGTTCGTAAAATAGAAATTAGAACCCGTGGCTTATCGAAGCATATTTTTTCTGGTGAGTACCATAGTGCTTTTAAAGGGCGAGGTATTGCTTTCAGTGAAGTGCGTGAATATAATTTCGGTGATGACATTAGAAGCATTGACTGGAACGTTACTGCCCGCCTAAATCACCCATTTATCAAAGTATTTGACGAAGAGCGCGAGCTTACTGTTATTATTCTTGTTGATTTGAGTAATTCTGGAATGTATGGAACACGAAATCAATTTAAAAAAGAGCTTATTGTTGAAATATGCGCTGTCCTTGCATTTTCAGCTATGCTCAATAATGATAAAGTAGGAGTCGTTTTCTTTACTAATAAAATAGAGAAATTTATTCCTCCGAAAAAAGGTAAATCTCATATTTTGCGTATTATCCACGAAATTATTGATTTCGAACCACAAGAACAACAAACGGATTTAACAGAGCCATTGCGTTTTCTCTTCAATGCTATAAAAAAGAGAAGTATTGTATTTATCCTTTCCGATTTTCTTGCCAATGACTTTGCTGAACCTTTGAAAATCACTAATAAAAAACACGATACAGTTGCTATCCAAATTTATGACCAAAGAGAAGGCGAAATGCCAGATATTGGGCTGCTCTATGCACAGGATTCTGAAACTGGAAAATCTTCTTTAATTGACACTTCAAGAAAAGCAGTTAGGAATCAATACAGAAACTGGTGGATTGAAAGGCAGCAATACCTAAACACTACATTTAAAAAGTGCAAAGTGGACGTTATTAAAATTAAAACTGACGAACCTTATGTGGCTCCTTTAATGAATTTTTTCAAGAAAAGGGGAAGCAGAAGATAAATTATATGCCATCTGATTAATACCAAACCGCTAACTAAAAGTGCAAAATCAAAATGTCATTCCGAACCCCAAGATAAAGCAAGTGCTTTATTTAAATAGAGATGACATCAATTAACACAGTCATTCTGAACGAAGTGAAGAATCCAGAAAATTTTTTTAAATACTAATCTCTGGATTCTTCGCTGCGCTTCAGAATGACCGACAAATGTAACGATGTCATTGGTAAGCGAAGTGAGGAATCTCAAGTATAGAGGAAAAAATGACTTGTGAGATTCCTCGCTACGCTCGGAATGACATAATATATTGCTATTATTGTAAGCGGTTTGGTATTATTTGTTTGGAGCAAATTCGCTGTCGTCAATAGTTTCATTTAATTTATAGTTATTTTCAACTTTTAGATTATAAAAAGGAGATTCTGTGCTAATCTTCTTTGGGAACATTACATTACCGATTTTAGTGTAATCGCTGTATTTTTCTGTAATTGGCATAGGACCTTGCGGACCTTCTTCAGTTTTTTCTATTTTTTCAATAAGATATGTTTTATCATTGTAATAATATGTGCTTTCAAGACCTTCTTCGCCAATTACTTTCATAAGGATTGTGCTGCCTTGTTTTCCGAGAACTTCACATTTATATCCCAAATCAAGTAATTTTGCATCAGCAAGTATAGTAGCAGAGTGTAGTAATTTTTTAAATTCTTTACCTTCAATTTTACTTGTAGTTCCATTCATTTCTCCCCAAGCGTTAGTTCCGTCAACCCAGCTTTTTTGTCTCATAACTCCAATATCAAGTGAATTGAATTGCTTGTTTGGAAGTTTAGTCTTTTGAATTAAAGTGCCGGGGAATTTTTGCCCTTGCATTTCAAATTCTACTTTTCCTTCAAGAATGACTGATTTGACGCTTTCTATAGCTTCGTCACCGCCAATTGCCTTACGATAATTTTTAATTAAATCTTTTGCAGATAGGGAAACTTTTTCCATCTTTGCCTTTTCACCGCTTAATGGATTCAAATCCAAATCGTATTCGTAAACTTTGCCATATTTTTCAACCATTGGAAGAACGTCCGGAGAGCCAACAACGATAATATAAGCATTCTTTGGATTCATATACTTACCAGCGGCATTCATAATGTCGTAAGCAGTGAAATTTTGCAAACGTTTTGGGTAATCCCTTAATTGTTCAATTTTCTTCCCATTAAAATCAGCACCCTGAATTAAGCCGGCGATGAAATTAGAATTTTCAAAATTTAAAAGGTACTGCCCTACTTTAAATTTAATAATTCTATTAAGTTCATCACTCGAAGGTGGCTCTGAAGCAAGCAAACGCATTTGTTCTTTCATTACATCTATAGAAGAATCGGTAACAGAATTACGGACTTCTGCGCCGCAGATAAATCTGTTAATATATTTAGCATTTGTTTGATAGCCCCAGGGAGAATAAGTATAGGAATATGTTTCGCGGAGTGTTCTGAAAAGTCTTCCAGCAAAACCGGAGCCGATTATATTTCCTGCAACTTCTAAAACCTCGAAATCGTTATGATTAACTGGGATTCCCATTGTTGTGAAAGAAACCAAAGACTGAACTGAAGCGGGTCGCTTTACGAAATAAACACCGAGTGGCTGTGGTTCTGGTTTTGGAATTTTTATTTCAGGAGTTTTTCCTTCTTTCCAATCTTTTAAAGTATTATTAAGAGTTTGAATTATTTCTTTCGGTTTTACATCGCCAATAGCTGCTAAAGTTGATGTATTTGGTTTAAACCATTTGTCATAGTATTCTTTTACGTCTTTAATTGAAATATTCTTTACGCTTTCTTCAGTTTTTAATTTTGAATAAGGATGATTTTCACCGTAAAGAATAATACGTGCTATATTATTAGCAATAGTGCTTGGTTGAGTTTTTTCCTGTTTAATAGAAGCAATCATTTGTGGTTTTAACTTTTCAAATTCTTCTTCGGGAAAAGTAGGATTTATAATCACATCAGCAAGAAGTTCGAGCAAAAGTTTTTGATGCTTTTTTAGAGATGTAGCATAAATAGAAATATTATCAGCAGATGCACTGGCAGAAATGCTTGCACCAACGCCGTCTAATGTGTTTGCGATATCAAGAGCATTTCTTTTTCCGGCGCCTTTTGTGAGCAAGCCAGCAACAAATTCAGCTATACCAACTTTTTCGCCATCAACCGAACTGCCGCCGGGTATAAGAATAGAAAAACTAACAATTGGCTGCTCGGCATCTTCAATAACAAATAATTTAATTCCATTTTTTAGCTTTTGTTCTGTATGTTTTGGAAAAGTAAACTCTTTTGCCTCCAATGGAGTAGGTCTTTTTGTAACATCAATTTTTTCTTTTGCATCCATAGCTATTGAAGATAAAATAAATAAAATTAATAACAATACTATATTTTTCATAATTTTTCCTTTTGATATATTTCTTAATTATTCTTTTGGTAAATAAGTTAACACGACTTTATGGGCATCACCGAAGTATTTTTTAGCGACTCTTTTTATGTCTTCTTTTGTTACTTTAAGGAAATTTTTTAACTTGGTATTAATCAACTCGGGATTTCCATAATAGCTGTTATATTTAGCAAGGATTCTTGCTTTTTCCAATGCGTCTTTCTTTCCGGATACAAACTGCGTTTCCTGAATATTTTTTGCCTTTTCGAGTTCGCTGTCTGTAACACCTTCTTTAACTACTCTTTGAATTTCTTCAAACATAACTTTTTTTACATCTGCATAATCTTTACCCGGGGCTGGAATTCCTATTAAAAGATAAAGCCCGCTGTGTTGAAGTGAAAGGGGAACGAGTGCAGATTGGACTGCTATTTGGTCTGTATTAACTAATCTTTGATAAAGTCGTGAACTTTCGCCACTTGCCAGTATATCGGTCAAAAGGATTGAAGCGTAATAATCAGCATCGTCTAAACTTGGTGAGCGAAAACCGATGAAAATGCCGGGAAGCTGTGCTTTTTCGTCTGTTATTGTTTCTTCATAATCCTTTTCGAGCTTAGGTAACACAAATTTTTCTACTTTATTTACTTTCTTTTTAGGATAAATATTAAAATAATCACGGACGTATTCTTTTGCATCTTTAATAT
The DNA here is from genome assembly GCA_964498585.1 of uncultured Hyphomicrobiales bacterium. GTDB lineage: Bacteria > Bacteroidota > Ignavibacteria > Kapaibacteriales > UBA2268 > JAAYJM01. The sequence continues at coordinate 36,838 of CAZCHH010000012.1, read as the reverse complement.
TGAAATCGCCTGAAATAACTAAAGTAGCATTGCTCGGCTGATAAAAATTATTATAAAATGTGGTAAAATCTTCTATGGTTGCTTTTTCGATGTCGGCTGATCGCCCAATCGCAAACCAGCTATAAGTGCTTTTTGGAAATAGATTTTCGCACATTTTTTCGAGCATAGTGCCGTAAGGTTGGTTTAATGTTCGCGTCTTTAATTCTTCAAGGACAACACCACGTTGGGTTTCAACTCCGATGCTATCGACTAAAAGGTGTCTCATACGTTGAGATTCTATCCACAAAGCGAGCTTGATTTCGTTTGCTGGGAGTTTTTGGTAAAAAACTGTTTCGTCAAATGAGGTGTGGGCGTTTAAAGTTCCGCCGGCTTCCTGAATGAGTTTATCTATGCTGGCACGTTCAATATCTTTTGTTCCTTCAAACATAAGATGTTCGAAAAAATGAGCGTATCCGGTTTTTCCTACGACCTCATCTCGAGAACCAACACGGTAATGCACTATAGTTGCAACTACCGGTGCAGTTTTGTCAACGTTATAAATTACTTCCAATCCATTGTCCAATACTTCTTTTTCGTATTTAATTGGTTTGAAATCTGCGTTTGTTTCATTTGTATTAATTAGCATATAAATAAACATTGTTGTGATGAGGAATAATTTGTTTGAAATGAGTTTGTTCATTAAGTTTTTCTCCATTATTTATAATAAAATATTTAATAATAAATATATAATTAATTATTGACGTATTTTTACGAACTTATTATATTTTTGTTACAAAATTTTAATTTTTTTTTATTTGTTTATTTCTTAAATTATAGTTGAAAATTAAAAAACAAATAAGGAAATAATTGAGAAGAAAAATGAGCAGGAATTCAAACATATTACGAACTTTATTGATAGTTTTTCTTTGTTTTTTTTGTTATAATGCTATTGTTGCAAATAACAACATAGAAGAATTAAAGAAGAATTTACCGAAAATGCTCGGTGCAAGTAATGCTGGAACAGAGTTTTACTTAACTTTTCATCCCTGTATTGAACAACACTTAGATGATATTGATAAAATTAAAGTATATGTGTCTTCTGAATTTCAAACAAATGTAACTTTAGAAATAGAAGGGAAAAAAGGTTTCATACAAACAAAAAAGACAATACCAAATGATGTTATTGAGTTTGTTCTTGACCCTTCAATTGGGCAGTGTTACGAACTATTATACACTACCTACCAGTTAGAAGAGCAGGTTTTTAGAGGATGTGCAATTCATATTTATTCTGATGACCCAATTATTTGTTATGGTTTTACTTCAACCGAAATAACTATCGGTGGATTTTTAGCTTTACCAGTCCATACTTTGGGTAAGGAATACATAGTAGCTTCTTATTTATCCCCATTCGGTCATGACGGAATATGGGGACCATGTTATACAAGTGTTGTTGCTGCTTACAACAACACTAAAGTACGCTTTATTCTTGGTGGCACAGAATCGACAGTAACAAAAGGAGGTATGAAACCTGAAGAATACAAAGATTATTCTTTGAATAAAGGAGATGTCTTGCTTGTTGCCAGTGGTTCTCCATTTTCAGATTTAACTGGAAGCAGAGTAATAGCTTCTAAGCCAGTAGGTCTTATCTCAGGCAACTATTGCACTACTATTCCCGTCTGGCAAACAACATGCGGTTATACCATAGAAATGGAATTACCTACTAACACTTGGGGTAAAAATTATTTTGTTACCCGAATTAAAGACAGAATTTACAACTCTATTATAAAAATCTTTGCAAAAGAACCAAATACCAAAATATATAGAGATGGAAAACAAATTGGTATTATTCCAAATGTTGGAGGAGTTTATGGAGTTGGTTATTTGGAGATGAGAGTTAGTGAGGGATTTGCGAGGTGTGCAGTTATTTCTGGTGATAAACCAATTAGTGTTACTCAGTACAATCCCAACCGAGAAGATGATGGTGTAAATTTAATCAGTCCGTTTCAAATGGTACTTACTCCATTAGAGCAGTTTCAGAATGAATTATTATTTAATGCACCCTGGGTTCAAGATGGTAAAACTTATTCCAATAACTATATTAATCTTGTTTATGAAGCTAATGAAAACGGCGGAATGCCAGATGACCTTGAATTTGTAACTTCACGCGGAACAAATAAATTAAGCGTTATTGACCCTGTTCTTGGCGACCCTTTTGCATATCAAGTAAATGGAAAGAATTATAACGCTAAAATAATGAATCTTACCGATATTGGTCTTTGTCGTCTGCGTGCTAATAAGCCAATTGCCGCTTATATTTATGGATATAAAGAATTGTATGATGCTTACGGTTATCCAGCTTGTATGGCGCTAAAAGATTTAACGAAACCAGACTCAGTTTGTCCTAACCCAACTTGGACAATAAACTGCACTGGAATAATTAATGATGGATTAGTTACCGATTTACCAAATGATTATAAAGTCAGGTCTAATCTTTCAGTTATTTATTTCAATAAAGAGCAAAGCTATAATTTTAATTTTTCTTACGATAAATTCTTTCCCGGTGAAGATTTTAAAACAAAGTGGAAAGCAAATGTTAAAGACCCAAGTAAAGATGCAAGAGCGGTTATTACTTTTTCTGATAGATGTGGAAATGATACTACAATTGTAATTGAATTCTTTGCTCCGAAATTTACGATTAGACCCGATTTTGCTGATTATGGCTTGCTCGAATTTGGTGATGTTGTCGATAAAACATTTTGGGCAATAAACTAAAGTGAAACTTCTGCTGTTTTAATTAATGAATTAAAATTGCAATTAACTGACCAAAACTTTGAAATCATCGGTTTTCCAACTCCAATTACCATCGCTGCAAAAGATTCTATTCCATTCACAGTTCGTTTTTCTGCAAAAGATATTGGGAAATTAAAGTTTAAAGATTTCATTGGAATTGGAGATACTTGCAGTTTTGCCTTTAAATCACAAGTGGAAGCACGTCTTGGACAGCCACCGGCAATCGAAGTAAGCGATGCAAATTTCAGTGATGTTTCTCTTGGAAAAACTATAAACAGAGATATTAATATTAAGAACACTGGAAGCACCCAGCTTATTATTAATAGCTTCAACGGACCAACTGAAAATATTTACAAAACAGGTTTACCTTATATTAGCGATGATGAACCACTTAAGATTGAAGCTGGAGAGCAATTTACTTTCACTGTCAGTTTTACTACAAATGAAGAACGCAGCTATCCCGACCAAATGATTTTTCACAGCAATGCAAAAAAAACTGATAGCATTGCAATTCTAACTGGGAGAGGTATAAAATCAGATTTACTTTCCAATTCTTACGATTGGGGAAGAAAAAGGATAAGCAGAACTGATTTCCCTATTACTCCTTATCCGGCAGAAAATGATGTCATCAAATTAGAAAATAATGGTAGTGAAGCCGTTCGTATATATGGTATTAATATTGTTTCAGACATAAATGGAGATGCTTTTATTTTTAATAAAAATGTGTTTATTAATTTAAACATTCCACCGAAAGACTCTGTATCTATTCCAGTAACTTTCCAACCAACCAGAACTGGTGAACATGAATTGATAATCAGATATGAAAATTCTGCTGGCAGCGAAACCGAAACAGTTTTGAGAGGTATTGGAATTTTGCCAAGAATTTCTACAAGCGACTACGATTTTGGAACTACAATAGTAAACGATGTTCAGCATCCAAATTCAAAAACAGTAGTATTTACAAACACTGCCTGGGAATATGGCGATTCTCTCACAATTACTGATTTTACTTCGCTTCCTTATGTAAATTCGATTTCATCTGATTTTTCAACTTTTGGAGAAGAGGGATTTAAATTTGATAAAACTGCTTTAGCATTGCCAATTGTTTTGCAGCAAGGTGAGTCTATTGAAATACCAGCACAATTTGTTTCATACAATATAAATGGAAATTCTGCAAGTTTGCAAAGCGTAAGCGATGCAGAAAACGACGCGGTTTCTAACTGGAATGGTAGCGGTGTTTCTCAAAGCTTGACTGCTATTGGCGGAAGTGCGATTATTTGCGTAAATGAAGTTGAATTAATTGATTGTTACATTACAAACACCGGCAATGGAAACATTGAAATTACAAAATTAGAGCTAAATCAAATTGACAATTATTTTTCATTTAACAATCCAAATGATGCAGATGGATTTACTTTAGCTGAAGGTGAGTCAAAACTAATTGTTATTAAATACGAACCGCTTACATCGGTCAGCCATACTGCAGATTTAATTGTAAAAAATTCTACATTAGAGATGCCGGAAATAAAAGCAAATCCAGCAATTACAGGAACAGCCGAGCAATTCACCCGCACTATATCAGTATTGATTCCAGCCGAATCAAAAAATCCAGTTATTGGTCAAAAAGTCGAAGCAACAATAAGATTAAATGACGGAGAAGACATTACACTTGCAAAAATACAACAACTTTCAGTTATAGTAGATTATGAGCATGGTTTTTTGAAAGCTATAAGAGAAGAAATCCGGCTTGGCAGTTTAATATTATCAACATTTAATCTGAATAATCTAACAATTGACGATGTAAAAGGTGAAATCAAATTTGATTTGCAGGCAAAAACTTCATCAGATTTTCTAAATGGTGCTGGTGATTTATTCCACATTGCATTTAATTCATTTCTTCCAACACAAAGCGATACAACTGTTTATTCTGAAATAAAACCAACAATAACAGCAATTGGTTCTTCCTGCGTAATACTAAATAATACATCAAATTCAATAGAGCTGAAGCCAACTTGTTTATACGACTTACGAAAAATCGCATATACTGGCGGAGTTTATGATTTTGCACCGATTAACCCAAATCCGGTAACAACAACAGATGCAACTTTTGAATTTTCAGTAGCTCTTGAGGGCTGGACAGAGATTTCAATTTTCGATACAAAAGGGCAAATCGTAGCAAGACCAGTTGCAGAAACTTTAAAACCGGGCAAGTATAGTGTAAACATACCAGTTGAAATTTTAAACAATGGAACATATTTTTGCAAGTTCATTTCTGGTCCTTTTAAGGAAACGAGGAGTTTGGTAATAATAAAATAATTGAAGTTCTAATAATTCATTTTGGTCTGTCATTCCGAACCCCAAAATAAAGCAAATACTTTATTTAAATGCAGATGACATAACTTAACACTGTCATTCTGAGCGCAGCGAAGAATCCAGAAAAATGTCCTTTAAAACACTGTTCTCTGGATTCTTCACTTCGTTCAGAATGACCGATAAATGTAAAGATGTCATTGGCAACTCCATTAAAAAATAGAATATTTCATTTTTGATTTATAAAGAAAAATAGTAAATTATAATATATTTTTTTACATAAATTTTATAAATATTAAAATGAAATTAATTAATAATACTTTAAAATACTTCTTTCTTTCTTTATCATTAGTTTTATTATCTGGCAGTTTATTTGCGAATCATAATTTAGAAGATATAAAAAAAGATTTACCTAAAATGCTCGGTTCAAATAATTTAGGCAAAAGTTTTTACTTTTCTTTTCATCCCTGCTATGAAGAAGACGGAGCTAATAATGAATTAAAAATTTACGTATCATCTGGAGTTGCGACAAATGTAACATTAGAAATTACTGGAAAAGGTTACAAAGAAACCAAAAAAACTATTCCCAACGACATTATTGTTTTTAGCTTATCACCTTTGCTCGGGCAATGCTACAGACGAACTTATATGGACCCGGTGTTACATGAGCAAGTTTACACTGATTATGCGGTCCATGTGTATTCAGATGACCCGGTTATTTGTTATGGAGTTACTCGTTATACCAGAACAAGTGATGGTTTTCTTGCTCTACCAGTTGCATCACTTGGAAAAGAATACATTATAGCTTCTTATGCTGATTGGGGGTCTTCAGCTACTTATGCTTTTCCGAGCTATACCAGTATAGTAGCACCTTACGACAATACAAAGGTTCGCTTCATTCTTGGTGGAACTGAAACTACTATGACTGCTGGCGGTATGCTTTCAGGAGAACAAAAAGATTATCAGATGAATGAAGGAGATGTGTTGCTTATAGGAACTACTGGCGTTTTTTCTGATTTAACTGGTAGCAAGGTTGTTGCTTCAAAACCTGTTGCTGTTCTGTCTGGCAACTTCTGTTCAGATATTCCACTTGGAACTATTCGATGCGATTATATTATTGAAATGGAACTTCCAACTAATACCTGGGGAAAAGATTATTTTGTAACACGAATGCAGAGCAGATTATATAGCTCAATTATAAAAATATTTGCAAAAGAGCCAAATACAAAAATATACAGAGATGGCAGGCAAATTGGTTTTATTCCTAATTCTGGAGGGGTTCTCGGTATGGGATATATAGAGATGCGAGCCGATAACGGACCTGCAAGATGTGTTGTTATTTCTGGCGATAAGCCGATTGGAGTTACTCAGTTCAATCCCGGTCAGGGAGACGATGGTATCGGAGCAACTGACCCATTTCAACTTGTTTTAACTCCATTAGAACAATTTCAAACAGAAATTATCTTTAATACTCCCGGCATCCAGGGAGGGTATGGTTTTCCTTTGAATTATATAAATATCGTTTATGAAGCGACTGAAGGCGGGGCTCTCCCAGATGACTTCGAAATTGGCACTGTAAAGGGAAGTAAAGTTGAATGGAATAAATTAAGTGTTACAGACCCAGCTCCAGGCGACCCTTTTGCTGTTCCTATTAATGGGAAAAATTATAATGGCAAAATTGTTCAGCTGAACGGCGATGGAGTTTACCGGCTAAGAGCAAATAAACCCTTTACTGCTTATGCTTATGGATACTCATTCTATGATTCTTATGGCTTTCCAACAAGCGTAGCTCTAGGCGATTTAACAAAACCAGATACTGTATGTCCTTTGCCTACCTGGGGTATGGACGCATGCACAGGAGTTATAACTGATGGAAATGTTGTTGATTTACCAGACAATCCTGAACTTAGGTCTAATCTTGCTATTATATATTTTCATAACGATATTAGCTATAATTTTAATTTTTCATACAATAACTTTATGCCGGGTGAAGATGCTGAAACAAAGTGGGAAGCAAATGTAATTGATGCCAATAATGATGCACGTGCCGTTATTACTTTTTCTGACAGACGAGGAAACGATACAACTATAGTAATTGATTATTATGCACCGAAATTTACTATCAGACCTAATTTTGCTGATTATGGCTTGCTAGAATTTGGTGATGTGGTCGATAAAACCTTCTGGGCTATTAATGAAAGTGAAAATGCTGATATTTTAATCAGTGAATTAAAATTAAAATTTTCTGACCAAAACTTTGAAATAATTGGTTTCCCCATACCTATTTCTATTGCTCCAAAAGACTCTATCCCCTTTACTGTTCGCTTTACCGGAATAGATATAGGAAAATCAACCTTCAAAGATTCCATAGGAATTGGAGATACCTGCATTTTCTCATTTAAATCTCATATTGAAGCTCGTGTTGGCCAACCAGTTATAGAAGTTAGCGATGCAACTTTTGGAGATGTTTCTGTTGGTAAAACTGTAAATAAAGATATTTATATAAAAAATTCGGGCAGTACTCAACTTATTGTTAACAGTTTTAACGAACCTGCTGAAAGCGTTTACAAAACAAATTTACCATATATTAGCGATGATGAGCCATTAATAATTGAATCTGGCAGTCAATATATTTTCACAGTTAGTTTTACTCCAAATGACGAAAATAGCTTTCCAGACCGAATAGTATTCAACAGCAATGCTGAAAGAACTGATAGCATAGCAATATTAAATGGAAGAGGTATTAAATCTGATTTAATTTCAAATTCTTACGACTGGGGAAGAAAAAGGATTAGCCGACCTGATTTTCCAGTTGATGCTTATCCTGCAGAAAATGATGTTATCAAATTGGAAAACAACGGGAGCGAAAATGTTCGCATATATGGACTGAATATTATTTCTGATAATAGGGGAGATGCTTTCATTTTTGACAGAAGCCGATTCGATAACCTTATAATTGATGCCGGTAGTTCAATCAACGTTCCCGTTACTTTCCTACCAACTGAAGCTGGCGAACACGAGCTGATTTTTAGATATGAAAATTCTGCCGGAAGTGAAACCGAAACTGTTTTAAGTGGTATTGGTATTCTACCAAGAATTTCAACAAACGATTATGATTTTGGCACTACTATTGTAAATGACGTTCAAAATCCAAATTCACAAACAGTAGTATTCACAAATTTTTCTTGGGAATTTGGAGATTCACTTACTATCACTGATTTTATTTCACTTTTCAACGTGAACTCAATTTCTTCTGACTTATCAAGTTTTGGCGAAGAAGGATTTAAGTATGATAAATCTGCATTAGAACTTCCAAAAGTTTTGCAGCAGGGTGAATCAATAGAAATACCTGCTTATTTCGTTTCAAATGACGTAAATGGCAATTCAGCAAGTTTACAATGCGTAAGCGATGCTGAAAGCGAAGCTATCTCTAACTGGAATGGAAGCGGTGTTTCTCAGAGTTTGACTGCTACTGGTGGAGTCGCAGTTACTTGCGTTAATGATATAGAATTAATTGATTGTTATGTTACAAATACGGGTAATGGAAGCATTGAAGTTACTGAATTAGAGTTAAACCAGATAGAAAATTATTTTTCATTTAATAATCCTAATGATGCAAATGGTTTTACTTTAGCAGAACGAGAATCTAAGCTAATTGTAATCAAATACGAACCGCTTACGAAGGGTAATCACAGTGCTGATTTAATTGTAAAAAATTCAACATTAGAAATGCCAGAAATCAAGTCAAATCCAGCAATTACTGCAACAGGGGAGCAGTTTATCCGCACTACATCAGTATTTATCCCAGCAGAATCAAAAAATCCTGTTATAAACCAAAAAGCTGAAGCAACTATTAGATTAGATAATGGCGAAGACATAGCACTTGCAAAAATACAGAAACTTTCTGTAGTTATTAATTATGCTAATGGATTTTTAAAAGCTATAAGAGATGAAATCAAGCTTGGAAATTTAATATCTTCAACTTTTAATCTGAACAATCTAACAATAGACGATGTAAAAGGTGAAATCAAATTTGATTTGCAGGTAAAGAATTCAACTGATTTTCTAAATGGAGCAGGCGATTTGTTCCACATAGCTTTTGATGTGTATCTTCCAACAAGTAGAGATACAACTGGCTTTTCAGAAATCAAGCAAACAATAACAGCAATTGGTTCTTCCTGCGTAATTATTAATAATAACTCAAATTCATTGGAATTAAAACCAGTTTGCCTTAATGACTTACGAAAAATCGCATATACAGGTGGAGTTTATGATTTTGCACCTATAAATCCAAATCCGGTAACATCATCAGAAACTAATTTTGAATTTTCAGTTGCTCTTGAGGGATGGACAGAAATCTCTGTTTTTAATTCAAAAGGGCAAATCGTAGCGAGGCCAGTAGCAGAAAATCTTAAACCGGGAAAATATAGTGTAAGCATACCAGTTGAAATTTTAAATAATGGAACATATTTTTGCAAGATGATTTCTGGTCCTTTTAAGGAAATAAGAAATTTGATTATTATAAAATAAACGTATTCAGTATATCTTTTAACTCTTTATTCATTAATTAAAAAATAAAGGAGTTAGAAGTTTTCAACTTAAAATTGAATTTTAAAAAAAATCGCTATAATTTAGTCATAGCGTTATACAAAATATTAGAATAACTACCAAATAAATTTGGTAGTTAAACAATTTCTATTTTATTAATATTAAATTATTGAAATTGATGAACTACATTTATTTAGAAATGAATTTTTACGAAATCTCTGTAGTTTTGAAAATAAAGAATCTTTATTTTTCTTTTAAATAATACTTTCCAGGCAATTGCTTAATCAAATTACGAAATTCCAAATTAAGTAAAACAACCAGTAGTTCCGAAATTTCTAAATCAGTTTCCTGTAAGATAGTATCGATTTGCTTCGGTTCATAATCTAAATTTTCATATACTTTCTTTTCGGTTGGGTTTTCAAAAGTAATTTCAATATTTTCAAAACTAAGTTGAGCAGAACTCAATAAATTCAAATCAATAAGCACTTGCTCTGGAGAAAGCGCCGGAGCTGCAAGATTATTCTTTATTAACAAATTAGTTCCTTTGCTTTTTTGAGAATTGATATTTCCGGGAACGGCAAAAACCTCGCGACCTTGATTAAATGCAAATTTAGCAGTAATTAAAGCACCACTTTTTTCAGCACATTCAATAACAATAACAGCTTTTGCCAAACCGGAAATTATTCTGTTTCGTTGAGGAAAGTAGCCCTGACGAGCAACTACACCGCATTTATATTCTGAAATAACCGCCCCGCCGGCATCAAGTATTTTTTTTGCATTTTTTGCAGTGATGCCAGTATAATACTTATCTAATCCTGATGCTATCACAGCATAAGTAATCCCATGGTTTTCTATTGTTGCAAGATGTGAAATAGTGTCGATACCATAAGCTAATCCACTGCATACTATAATGTTATGATTAGCAAAACAGGTTGCAAACTGCTCAGTAATTAGCTTCCCATATACAGAATTATTACGCGTTCCAACTATTGAAATAACGTTAATTTCTGGCTTTTGCAATACACCGCGGTAAAAAAGAATTATTGGTGAGTAGTCTATATTGAGCAGGGAAACAGGATAGTTTTCATCCCAAATAGTAAGGATATTAATCTGATTATTATAGCAGGTTTCTAATTGTTTAGCAGCGGAGTCTTTCGCTTCCTGTATAACATCGTTATATAATCCTTCTATTTTAAGAAAATATTTGACAAGTCCGCCATCATCAACAAAATCCTGAAAAGAGTTGTAGCTATCAATTATTTTCTTTATAATCTTGGAATTAGTAGATTTGATATACGAAAGAGTAATCAAATCCACTAATAACCAATCTTTTGTAATTTTCACTTTAACCTCTGTTAAATATATTTATCTCCATTTTACATCGTAATAATCGGGTCTCTCTTTAACAACTCTTTTGAAAAAATCGTTTCCATATCCAACACCCTTTGGATGTCTGCCGTTTTGGAAATTAACGTCGTTTATATAACCATCATTATATTTAACAACGAGATACTTCCAAAGTTCCTGCCAGCGGGTAACAGTCATTTCAGATTGGTTGATGGAGTATTCAGTTAAGTAATCACGGGCGAGTTCGGGGTCTTTTTTATTTAATTCCAAAGCTGCCTGTTCTATTGCTGATTGATAAGAATGAAATTTATCTTCGAGTTCTTTTTGGACTGGTTGAATATCTTTAATGATGTATGAATATTTTGTATAAGCAAGATTTGCAACTAAATTAAATACCCAGAATGCTTTGTTAAAATCAAATTCCTTAATGCTGCCACCTGTGAAAGAAGGAGGAATATCTTTAATTCCGCAGTAAAGAGGGATATAAACATTGGAATAATTATCGTCAACACCATACCAAATAATGCCACCAATATGATTTGGTAAATGAGAACGTGCTTGAGTTACAAATGTAAAAGCAGATTGTTGAGAAGTGATTGGACGTTCCCAACCGTAAGTCATAGTATCACCATCAATTTTAAATGCAAGTGGTTTCCATCGGTAAGGATTTCCAAATGGTTCTGCAGCAAGCCCTTTTGTCATATCGTATTCTGTTCCTTCAAAATGGTCGCGCATCAAGCCAATAACATCTTGAACAGATAGTTTCTTATCTGGCTTAATATAGAGTGGATAAGGTTCAGCATCCTTTACAGCACGCCAGTAATCGTCAGATAAATTCAAAGAAGGAGCTGCTCTACTAAATAAGCTCCAAACTCTGCCTTCGCAGTATAATGCTCCACCGGGGTCAAGAGGATTGTAAGCATCTACGAAACTGAATCTTTTTCCTGATTTTGGGTCATAATATCCCTTTTTGATTGCAAAATCAATAACATCTTTTGAATAGATGCAGTTCTCTTTATCGTTTAAAGGAAATTCACGAATACGGGATTGGTTTGCATGAGCAGAAACATAACCATCAGGGATACGAACTGCAACCCAAACTGCTCCCTTTTCGCTTGGTCCTTTCCCAATCATTTCAAGAATCCATACTTCGTTTGCATCTGCAACACTAAAAGACTCACCAGTGCTATAATAGCCGTATTCTGCAACTAAATCGGTCATTACTTTCAATGCTTCACGGGCTGTCTTTGAACGCTGCAATGCAAGATACATCAAGCTTCCGTAATCTATTAAACCGTTTGTATCTTGAAGCTCTTCTCTGCCAGTAAAAGTGGTTTCTCCTATTGCAACCTGATGCTCGTTGATATTTCCAACAACAGAGTAAGTATAGGGAACTTGCTTAATTTTACCTAAATATTTATGGCTATCCCAATCGTAGATATCAACAAACTCTTCGCTGTGCTTTTGAGCAGGTGAAAAATAAAGCGGTTCCATAAATCCTCCTGCATCGGCATTGTAAGTAACCATAACAGAACCATCAGACGAAGCACCTTTTGTTACTATAAAATTTGTACAAGGATATAGGTTAATCGTAATTGTTATAAATAAAGCGATAATTAGAAATGTAGATTTTATTGTTTTTTGCATTTTTTACCTTTCTTTTATAAAAAAAATCAATATTTTGTTAAATATTGAAGTTGAAATTTATCACTCAAATTCTTTCATACTTATATTTTGAAATATGTCAGAATTATTTTTTCAATATACTAAAAATTTATAAAATTTTAATCGAAAAGTTAAGAAATATATTTTTTACTATTGTAGTTTTATTTTCAAGATTGAGGAAAGAAAAAAAGATATACATTCAATGATTAACTCATCTTCGTGCCATTATTTTGAGAGAGGAATGCGTAAGGTGAGTGATTAACATATTAGCTGTAGATTAACTAACATAAATTATGATATTTAATACATAAACTTTTTGAATGAAAGTTTTTCTCTAATATCGACTTTAGTAATGTGCTTCTACATTTAATCAACCATCGGATTAATCCAATGGTTGATATAATAATGTGAGATTATTTACTTAAGCACAGTATGATAATTTTATAGCATTTCTTAATGTTAGTTAGTAATATCATTTATAACTTTGAGAAGTAGCATCAGCAGACCATAAAAGTTTTTGTCTTAACAAATCGAAATAAGAACTTTCCAATGGCTTTATTAATTTGCATAGCTCTTTTGAGCGTCTTATAACAACTTGCTCACCATTTTTCAGGATACGTTCAGTTTGTCCGTCAGCAACTAAATTTACCACACCGGAAGCAGAATTAGCTTTAATAACAAGTTCGGTTGTATCTGGAATAACAAGTGGACGTAAAGTTAAAGAATGAGGACAAACCGGAGTTATACAAATAACTTGGGTAGAAGGTGCAAGAATAGGTCCGCCGCAGGAAAGAGAGTAAGCTGTTGAACCTGTTGGAGTGGTAACAATAAGCCCATCTGCTCTGTAAAGACCGATACAATGTTGGTTGGAAAATGCTTCAATAGTAATCATACGCGAAGAATTTTTCTTTTCAACAACAAAATCATTTAAGGCATAAATGGTTTCGCCATTAATCTCGGTTTCTAAAACAGCACGGTCAACTATTCGGTAATTGCCTTTAATTAAATCGTTTAAAGATTCATCAAGTAATTCAACAGAGTATTCAGCAAGAAAACCCAATTTCCCGACGTTAAATCCCATAACAGGAATATCTGCACTTAAAAGAATACGCGAGATAGTTAGCATAGTGCCATCTCCACCAAAGGAAATGACAATATCCACAAATTTCTCGAAATTTGGGATAGAGCAGGGCTTTATTTTCTTAGCTAAATCTACAGGAAAAGTATCAATCAACTCCTGTTTAGCGTAACATTCTGCATCTAAAGCAATTAACTTTTGAGCTGTATATTCTGCCCATTGTCTTGCCTCTGGTTTTGATGAATTTTCGTATAATGCAATTCTTTTCATTAAACTTTCTATTTCATTATAAAAAAATAAAAGTATATATTTGCAAATATGAAAAGAACAAAAATAAAAAAATATTTTAAATTACAAACTTATTGTTATATTTTTCTTTTAAGTTTGTTAATAATATCCTGCTCATCAAAAGGAACACCTGATATGATGGGAGTAGAGGATTACTATAGAATTGCATCAGATTATTTCGCAAAAGAAGACTGGATTGAAGCTCAGCGCTATTTTGATTTAATCAAGTTGCAATATCCTGCAAGTGCCTATTCTGATGATGCTCAGTATTACTTAGCTGAAATCAATTTCAAACGGGGCGAGTATATTCTTTCTGCTTTTAATTACACTTTATTAAGAAAAAATTATCCTTCAAGCTCTTTTAATAAAGAAGCTTTATTTAAAACCGGCTTATGTTATTACGAATTATCACCTAAGTATGACAGGGACCAGGAATATACAATTAAAGCTATTCAAACTTTTGCAGAATATCAAACATTTTATGCCGGTGATTCTCTTTCCTATTTAGCTAACCAAAAAATTCAGGAGCTTCGCGATAAACTTGCCGAAAGAGAGTATGCTACTGCAGTGCTATATCGGAAATTAAGCAGTCCACTTGCTGCTTCAATTTATTATGATGTTGTAATTAACGAATACCAAGACACTAAGTTTTACGAAGAGGCAATAATTGGAAATATTGAAGTTCATATTGAGATGAAAAAAAATATTCAAATACTCTATCTAATTGAGCTTTATCGTAGAAGTTTTCCTAATGGTAAATATCTAAGTTATATTGATAATATTGCTAATGAATATGAAAGATGAGTTTCTTTTCGTTTGACAATGACATCTTTACTTTTGTCGGTCATTCTGAACGAAGTGAAGAATCCAGAGGGTAGTGGTTAAAAAACTTTCTGGATTCTTCAAGTCGTTCAGAATGACTGTGTAAACAGATGTCATCTTCATTATAATAAAGCACTTGCTTTATCTTGGGATTCGCAATAATATAATATAATAAGTCATTTAACGAATAACTACAAATAGGGAATTTGAGTTATTGCATTAAACACCGAAAATTATATTGCTTGTTACAATTTTAATAAAGGAATTCAGATATTTATAATTAAAAAGGGGAATATAATTCCCCTTTTTGATTTTTAATAATTTTCTTTGAATTCTTCAAAGTAAGCTTGGGCGTGAAGGCATGCAGGACATTTCAAAGGAGCTTTATCTCCTTCATGGACATAACCGCAATTACGGCAATACCATTTTATTTTATTTTCCTTTTTGAATACTTTTTCTTCTTTAATATTCTTCAAAAGTTTATTATATCTTATTTCGTGCTGTTCTTCAACTTTAGCAATCATATTGAATGCAGTGGCAATGTCGTTAAATCCTTCTTCTTTAGCAATTTTAGCGAATTCCGGATAAAGTTCAGTCCATTCTTCATTTTCGCCCAAAGCAGCGGCTTTAAGGTTTTCAGTAGTAGTGCCGATTTTTCCGGCAGGATACATTGCAGTAATTTCCACATTTCTTCCTTCAAGGAATTTGAAGAAGCGTTTTGCATGTTCTTTTTCCTGATTGGCGGTTTCCTGGAAAATAGCTGCAATTTGTTCATAGCCCTCATTTTTAGCCACTTTAGCAAAAAATTCATAGCGGTTTCTTGCCTGAGATTCGCCTGCAAATGATTTTAAAAGGTTTTGTTCTGTTTTTGAGCCGGCTAATTCTGCCATATTTTTCTCCTATAAAATTTATAAAATGTTAAAAACTTCTTTTCCAGCAGCACATATTGGACATTCCCAATCATCTGGCAAATCTTCAAAAGGAGTGCCGGGAGGAATTCCGCAAGTCGGGTCACCTTCGTCTGGATTATAGATATAGCCACAAATATTGCATATATATTCCGGCGATTTGCTTTTGGGTTTTTCTTCCAATTTAGATAATTTGTCTTTGTCAATATATGTCGGAGCATTTTTGGGTGATAAACCCTTAATTACATTTCTGTAATATGAATAAGTTAATGTATTTTTTTCTTTATCAAAAATTTCTGAATCCTTTACATTTACTATAAAAAGGACATGAGTTCCAAGGTCAGAATAACTTTCTACTTCACAATCGAAAGCCCCAACTGTTTTGTCTAATACAATTGGACAGCCGGATTCAGCTAATTTATAATTTATATTTGCAAATTTATTGAATTCTCTTCCAGATTTAAAACCGAAATGACCAATATATTCCAAGTCAACCTGTTCCTGAATGATTGAAATTGTAAGAGATTTACTCTTTAATATATAATCAGTGGTTAAATTATTTTTATGCGAGCATACAGCTAATTTAGGTGGTTCTGCAGTAACCTGAAAAACAGTATTATTAATGTGTCCGTTAAGTTTTCCTTCAAAATGAGAAGATACTATATAAAGTCCGTAAGATAATTTAAAAAAAGTTTCAATATTCATTTACTACTCCAAAATAAACATAATTTAAGAATATTTAATAAATTTTCAAAATATTATAAAAAAATAAATAAGTATCTTTTGTTTGTCAATTTATTTTTGCAATTTTGAAAAAAGGATTTATAACATTTAAAACTGAAAAAAATGTATAGAAACAACAAAGCAATTTTAATAAAAGAAGTAGAAAGCAAAAGCGATTTAAAAAAATTTGTTAAATTTCAGTATTCTCTGTATAAAGACAATCCATATTTTGTTCCACCATTAATTCAAGATGAATTAGCTACATTCAATAAAAAAAAGAATCCTTCATTCAAAGATGGAAATGCAAAGCTATTTCTCGCCTACAAAGATGGCGAGATAGTAGGGCGAATAGCTGGAATTTTAAGCAATCCACTGAATAGAAAAAATAATTCAAAGAATTTGAGATTCGGCTGGATTGAAACGATAGACGATTACGAAGTAGCAAAGGCATTATTTGAAGCAGTTGAAAATTGGGGCAGGCAATTAGGAATGACTGTTTTGACTGGTCCTCACGGTTTCAACGATTTCGACCCTCAGGGTATGCTCATAGAAGGTTTTGACAAAACTGCTACTATTGCTTCTTACTACCACCATCCTTATTACTATAGTATTTTAGAAAAATACGGTTTCGAAAAGGAAGTGGATTATATTGAATTCTGGTCAACTGTTCCAAAAGATAAAGCTGTCCCCGAAAAAATGGTCAATGCTGCTAATTGGGTTAGCGAAAAATATAAGTTCAAATTACTTAAATACGATAGTGTTAAAGATTACGTTAAGCGTGGAAGAGAACTTTTTAAATTAATAGAAGAATCGTTTTCCGAAAATTATGGTACTGTTCCTTTAACTGAAGAGCAAATTGAATATTATACAAAAAAATATATTGGTTATATTAATAAAGAACTGTTAAAAATTGTTGTTGATGAAAATGATGTGATGATTGGATTTATCATCACTATGCCAAGTTTATCATTAGCATTTCAGAAAGCAAAAGGGCATTTGTTCCCGTTTGGCTTTTATCATATTCTTAAAGCACTTAAAACATATAATATATTAGATTTCTATTTCGGCGGAGTGAAAAAAGAGTATCGCGATAAAGGAGTTGACTTGATAATGGCTGTTGATATTGTTAAATCAGCTATAAAATTCAATTTCTCTAATGCTGAATCCAATCAGGAATTGGAAAATAACTCAAAAGTGCAAGCACAATGGAAATTTTTCAATCCAGTAATGCATAAAAGAAGAAGAATTTACAGAAAAGAGATTACATAACTCAAAAAAGTATTATAATGTCAAAATAAATTTATAGAAATCCACCCTACCACTCATTTCCAAATGGAGTTTCAACTTTGGGGTAGGGGGAGTTTATTAATTTCCACAATATTTTTCAGGAATAATTCCATTTTTACAAAGCTCAGCTTTTAATATTTTCAATGCCTCCTGAGGTGTATTTGCAACTTTAAAAAGGTCTAAGTCTTTGTCGGAAATTACTCCAATTTCAGCTAAATAATTGAAATTGACAACATTATTCCAAAAATCCTTTGAATAAAGGATAATTGGACGTTTATGCTTAAGTTTCTTTGTTTGTGTTAATGTTAGTAGTTCCATCAATTCGTCTAAAGTACCGAAACCACCCGGAAAAGCAAAAAGAGCTATAGAATTATAAACGAACCAGAATTTTCTCATAAAAAAGTAATGAAATTCAAAATTTAAATTAGGGTGAATATATTGGTTCGGATACTGTTCAAAAGGTAAACTAATATTAAGCCCAACCGAAGGTAAGCCAGCATCATGAGACCCTTTGTTTGCAGCTTCCATTATTCCACCACCACCACCTGTGCATATATGAAACTGAAAACGCTTAGGGAGTGTTTTGGACCATTCAGAAATTAGTTTTGAAGTTTCGTAAGCTTCATCGAAATATTTACAAGATGTCTGTTTTTTTTCTAATTGTAAAAATTCTTTAACTAATCCATCTTTTTCAATTTCAGTACAGTTATTTAATTTTTCTTTAATAATATTTATTCTTCTATCATATTCTTCACTACTGATAAACCTTGCTGAGCCGAACATAGTTACAAATTTGTTGATTCTATAATAATTAAACTGTCTAAGTGGATGCAAATATTCAGCAACTATTCTAATAATTCTGCCATCAGCACTATGCATAAACTCACGATTATCGTAGCTTTTCAATGCTTTCTTGATTTTATTTTCTTTACTCATTTCTTTGATTTAATTTTGTTTATAATATTTTAAAAATAAAAAATTTAAGATAATTTGTTTCTTCCATACTGGTTAAAATCGGGTGGTCAAGTGCTTGATTCCCTTTGTGAATTAAGATTAGCTTCAAACCCAGCTTAATAGCTTCATTTGTAATTAAGTGATAGAATTCATTTTCATTGATATGATATGAGCAGCTTGAACTAACCAAATATCCATTTTCATTAAGCAATTTCATTGCCATTTTATTAATTTTTGAATATTTGCTTTTAGCAGCAAATATACTTTTTTTATTCTTTGCAAAAGCTGGTGGGTCTAAAATAATAACATCAAATTTCTTGTTTTCTGCAAACATTTTTTCAAAATATTTCTCTATATCATATTTAAAAAAATATATATTTTTAAGATTATTTAGTTCAAGGTTTTGAATTGCTTTCTCAATTGCAACTTCTGAACTGTCAATTCCAATCACATTTTCAGCACCGGCAACTGCAGCATTTAAAGCGAAACCACCCTGATTAGTATAGCAATCCAAAACATTTTTATTTTTTGAAATATTTCTAATAGAAAAGCGATTTTCCCTTTGATCGAGAAAATATCCGGTTTTTTGCTGTCCGAGTAATGAAATATTAAGTTTAATTCCAAGCTCTTCACAAATAATGTTTTCAGGTATTTCGCCAAAAACTACTTCTTCAAGCAAAGGAAGTCCCTCGTTGATTCTTAAATTTGAATTATCTTTTCGAATAATTCCTTTTGTATTAGGAAAAATATGAATTATCGCTTCTATTATTTGGTTAATTAAAAGTTCCATTCCGGCCGAATGAATCTGAATAGAAAAATAATCACCATACCTATCAACAATCAATCCGGGAAGTAAATCTGATTCACCAAAAACAAGCCGATACATTTTTTCCTGAGGATATACTTCATTTCTGTATTTATTTGCTTTAAGTATTCGTTCAATAAAAAAATCAGTGTTAATTTCTTTATTACTTAAAAGCAAGCGAAGGGAAATCAAACTATGAGGATTGTAGAAAGCTAATCCGAAAGATTTTTGTGTTGATTTATTTAGGACTGCTTCAACAATAGTACCAGGTTGCAGTTTTGGAATTTCAAATAATTCATTTGAATAAATCCAAAGATGCCCAGAGTTTAAGTGTTTTAAAGCACTTGATTTTATTTGAATAGTTACCAATTTAATAATAATTGTTTAAAAATCAATTAATTATAATTTAAATATGCAAATTATCATTTTTTCTTGTAAAAATCAAAGCAATAGTGATTTTTAGCTTAATACCAAGTAATTTTTTTAAATTTTAAAAAAATTTGAATATTTTTACACTAAAATTCAAATAATTTCGATATTCTATTTGTTAAATAAAATAAGTAAAATTATTAGGTAAAATTATGTCAAAAAATATAATATTTGCTTTAGCATTGATTTTTCTCACAGCTTGTAGCGATAGCTCAACAGATAATACTGTTCAGCAAAAAATTAAAATATCTGCAATTCTCGACTTATCAGGTCATTATAGCCAATTTGGCTTGGAATCCAAACAAGCATTAGAGTTAATGAAACAGTCTAATAATAATCTTGAGATAACTTTTTACGATAGCAAAGGATTAAATAATACTGCTGATTCAATTTTAAACTACATTATTTCTAAAGGAGAACAAACAAATATAGTAACTTTAGCAAGCTGGATAAGTAACGGTTTAGCAACTCAAATAGCTCAAAACAATTTACTTCAAATCCCTATTGGAAGTGCTGCTTTCAGCTATTCGAATTTACAATCATCAATAAAAATGACTGAAGGTATTGAAGATGAGAGCAATTTGTTAATTAATAAATTAAATGAGTATAACAGAATTTCAATTATGTATTTTAATAATGATTATGGAATTTCGTGGAATTCAACTTTGACAAATAGTTTAGGAAATAAAATTGTTCAAATCGAAGAATATGCCGATACTCAAACTGACTTTACATCTGAATTAAACCGAATTAAACAAAAAAATCCCGATGTAATTGTCTTAATTAGTACAAAAGAAGCAGTGGAAATAGTGAAACAAGCAAATGCACTTGGAATCACTTCTCAATTCTTTGGGACTCGTCCTATTTTAACAAATGAACTATTAAATGAACCTACTGCTGATGGTTTGATTTTTTCTTATCCAAAAATTGACTATTCAAATAAATATATCAAAGATTTTCAAACAAAATATTCATTCAAACCCGGAGCTTTTGCTTCAGAAAGTATTGATTTATGTTTATTGCTAAAAAAAGCAGTTGAAAATAATAAATATACGCCTGATGACGTTTTTCAATTTGTAAAAAATACTACTTTATCAGAATGTGCTTTTAAATCAATTAATTTTAACGAATATTGTGAAGCAAACTATGAATTTACTTTAATGAAAATTAAAAATGGTAGTTTTGAAGTTTTAGAGTAATTTTGCACTGTTTAATTTTAGTTATTTCTGATTTCGTTTTCTTTATTTTAGTCTTAGTAACGAATTACAAATAAACGTATTATATCGTTATAAGCAACTTGGTAAAATTCTTAACGATTTGTTCTAAACGAAAAAGCCATTCTATTTTTCAATAAAATGGCTTCTTCGTTTATCTGTTTATTCGTTTATTCGTTTATCTGTTTAATTGTTTTTAATCATTAATCATTAACAATTAATCATTAACAATTAATAATTATCTTCTTGGTTTGGAAAATCTGTTGTCTGGACGTTTTCCCTGATGGGAATTATCTTGACGAGGTCTTGAATCATGTTCCTCGTGGGGCATTCCATCAGGACGGGGTAGTAAAGCTTTTCTGCTTAATCTGAATTTTCCGTCTCTTGTAACTTCTATTAATTTAATTTCTAATTTATCGCCTACAGAGAGTTCATCGGCAACATTTTCAGTTCTTGCGTGAGAAATTTGTGAAATATGCAAGAGTCCTTGTTTTTTTGGAAGGAATTCAATAATAGCACCAATGCCTTCTTTAATTTCTTTTATAGTACCGAGATAAACCTGTCCTTCTTCTGGACGTTTAATAGCATTTTCAATCATTCGGACTGCTTCATCGCTTGCATCTTGACAAGTAGCAGCAATTGTTACAGTTCCATCATCAGAAATATCAACATCAGCACCGGATTCTTTAACAATACCGCGAATAGTTTCGCCACCAGAGCCAATAACTGCTCCAATTTGGTCTTGAGGAATTTTTATAATAGTGAAACGTGGAGCAAATTTAGAAAGTTCTTCACGCGGTTCAGAAATAGTTTCGTTCATAATTGATAGAATGTGCATTCTACCAGCTTTAGCTTGTTCAAGAGCCGATTGCATAATATCAACTGAAAGACCTTCAATTTTAATATCCATTTGGCAGGCGGTTATTCCGTCAGCTGTTCCGGTAACTTTAAAGTCCATATCGCCAAGGTGGTCTTCGTCTCCGAGAATGTCGGAAAGGACGGCAATTCTGTCATCTTCTTTAATAAGGCCCATTGCAATACCTGCAACAGGTTTTAGCATCGGAACGCCTGCATCTAAAAGAGAAAGACAGCCGGCGCAAACAGTTGCCATTGATGAAGAGCCGTTTGATTCTAAAATATCGGAAACCACTCTAATTGTATATGGAAAATCTTCAGTTTCGGGTATCATAGATTTCAATGCACGTTCAGCGAGATTGCCGTGTCCGATTTCTCTTCTTCCAACTCCGGTTACTCTTCCAACTTCGCCAGTGCAAAATGGTGGAAAGTTGTAATGGAGTAAAAATTTGTTTGTATAGGTGGGTTTTAAGCCGTCAATCATCTGCTCATCGTGTTTTGTGCCGAGAGTAGTTGTTGTTAAACTTTGGGTTTCGCCTCTTGTGAAAAGAGCAGAGCCATGAGCTCTTGGAAGAACACCGATTTCGCAGGTAATTTTGCGAATATCACTGAGTCCTCTGCCGTCTAATCTGATTTTTTCATCTAAAATCATATTTCGCATTTGCTCTTTTTCGAGGTCATGCAAAATTTCTTCTGAATATTTTTCAAAATTAAAATCAAGGAATTCTTCTTTTTCTGCAAATTCTTCTTTAACTTTTTCTAAAGTTTTTTCTACGATTTCAGCTCTCCATTTGGTTCGCTCTTCTTTTGTAGAAACAGTGTGAATATAGCTTTGCACATCAGAAAAAGTAAATTCTTTAATGAAATTGACTAAAACCTCCGGAGGAGTAAATTCTGTATATTCTCTTTTTTCGAGATGAATTTGCTCATATAGTTGTTTTTGCAGGTCGTTAAGTTCTTTAATTTTGTTGTGAGCAAAAAGGAGAGCTTCAACAAAAGTTTCTTCAGAAATTTCCTTGCTTTCACCTTCGACCATAACGATTGAAGAATCAGTTCCGGCAACGGTAATATCTATATCAGAAATTTTCAACTGTTCATGCGAAGGATTTGCAATAAAGTCGCCGTCAATTCTGCCAACTTTTACTTCTGAAATAGGACCACTAAAAGGAATATCAGAAATAAGCAAAGCAGCAGAGGCGCCGACAGCAGCTAAAGTATCAGCTTCAACTTCTGGGTCGGCTGAAAAAACAGTAGCAATGATTTGGGTTTCAAAACGCCATGAACTTGGAATAAGCGGACGGATAGGTCTGTCAATCAAACGGGCATTCAAAACTTCATGGTCGCTTGGCCTTCCTTCACGTTTTAAAAAACCACCGGGGAATTTCCCTGCAGCAGCAGCTTTTTCTCTATATTCTACCTGTAGTGGCAAATAGTCTAAATCGTCGTTTGCTTTGTTTGAAGCTACAGCGGTAACTAAAACCATAGTATCTCCACAACGCACCATTATGCTGCCACTTGCGAATTTGGCAAATCTACCCGTTTCGATGGAGTACTCGCGTCCTTCGAAATCAATTGAAGCTTTATACATTTTTTCCTTGGTTTATTTTCTTAATGACAAGTCAGATATCACTTTACGATAGCGGGTTATATCTTTCTTTGCTAAATAGTCTAAAAGCTTTCTTCTTTTGTTTACCAATTGAATTAAGCCACGACGGGTATGATGGTCTTTCTTGTGTGATTCCAAGTGCTTAGTTAAATCGTTTATCCGGGTAGTAAATATTGCTACCTGCACTTCTGGCTTGCCAGTGTCTGTTGAACCATTTGTAAAGCGTTCAACTAATTCTTTTTTTGTTTCTTTTGTTATCATAATTCTTATTAAAATTTATAACTTTACCAACATAGATTACAAAAATACACATTTTTTCTTAATTTAAAAATCATTTTATTTTTATTAGAAAAATTTTCAAAAAAATTATTTTTCATTTTTTTTTATAAAATAATTTTGTAATTTAAATAAAGTAGGTAATAACTTGGATAGAAGGAGTAAAAGATTTTATTTGAATTTTTTGAGCGATTATTAATATAGTTTCACAAACTATTATTTTATATTTTATAGATTATTTTACTATTTTTTCCACTATCTTTAAGGAGTTTTTATGAAAAAGCATTTATACTTTATAGCAACTTTTGTTATAATTCTTATTTCACTCCAAACAATTAAAGCAGATTGTTTAGATGGCTGGGAGGACCAATCGCTAGAACTGTAAGTATTAATGGCTGTTGTTATCTATACCATTTTTGCTATAGAATTAATCCATATACAGGTTTTCATGAAATATCAGTAAATGATATTTCAATTCTAACACCTTGCGACTCTAGTAATTTTGAATCAAATCCAAATTTAATAAAAGATTCAATTTTAATAGATATTGGCTTAAGCGGTTTTTTAGAAAGTGAATGGGGACTAATAATTCCGTTATGTCCAAATCAACTATGTCTTTTAACATTATATGACGATTTCTGCTATAATGGATGGACTTATAATGGACCACCAGACCCTCCAGATTTTTCCCCAAATATTGAATATATGGAACAAGTATATCTTTGGACTATGAATAAGTGCGATGAAGAACTTAGGTCATGTAATGAAACAATTTTATATTGCTGGGAGATTATTAATGGAGATAGTGTTCTTATGCTATGGAAAGAGGGATATCCTACAGGGCCTCCTTGCCCATTAGATACTGTAAGCTATTCACCAAATTGCAAACGACTTTGTGATTATTAATTCAAATATTACAGGAACTTTTTGTTCCTGTATTTTATTTAAAATTGAAAGGAAAAGAAATGAATTTTAAAATAAGTGTAATAATAATTATATTTTTTTCTAATTCTATTTTTGCACAGAACTGGGACTTTATGTTTAAAGATGATTTTCTTCCTTTTGCTCCTTTTACTGACAAGCACGAGAACTTATATGCAAACTATATGTCAATTTATAAAGACAACATTGCAATAAGTAGGAGTGTGTATGATGATTTAATTATCATTTATAATCAAAAAAAAAGAGAATGGACTTATATCAGCAAAGAAGATATTGTAAAAATGATAAAAGGAGAACATAATTATACCGAATATGATTTTAATGAGATTACTTATATTATTTTTGATAATAATGAGAAACTTTGGGCATTGGCTAATAATCAAATAATTCTAGCAATAGGCCAAGATAGTATTGATGTTTATACAGAAGTTTTTAATGTAGAATATAATAAATTGTGTTATATTAATTCATGCTATGATTTAAAAATTGATAAATATGGTGATATTTGGTCGATAATTGAAAACACTTATATTAAAGACAGTACAACAATTACTTGTTTTAGTTTAAGCAAATTTAAGGATGGAGGTTTTAAAACAATAACTAATTTAACAACAACTGATTATGGCTTTTCAATAAAAAAAAATATTGCTTTTGATAATTTAAACAGGGTTTGGTTTTATAATTATGATACTTTATACGTTATAGAAAATGAAGAAGTTATAAAGAAAATTTGTATTTGGGATTTACCTAATGGCTATCCTAAGCTTTCAAAGATTGTAATTAATAGCAAGAATGTAGTTTATACAATTAACTCCGGTTTAATCCTTTATATTATTGATGGCGATAATTATAAATCTGATGATTATATGCAGAAAATAGAGAGATATGAAGCTACAAGTTTATTAAATTATTTTATGTGCATTGACAGTTCGGACAATATTTGGGTAACCGGGCAAACACGCAATTTGTATAAATTAGACAGTTCAGGAAATTGGACGCAATATATTGTGCCATATCAAGATTTTGAAAACTTTGATTATTTTAAAAAGAACATAGAATGCGATAATGAAGGTAAGCTTTGGATTATCAGTGATGGTTTTGCTTCGCAAAGCTGGGGAATTTATATTTTCAACCCAGACACAACAACAAATGTTTTAGATGAACTTACTAATGAATTATTTGGAATGCATAATAATCTTATTTATAGCTTATACCCAAATCCTGCAACTCAAACTGCAACTCTTGAATTTTTTCTTGACAGAGATGTTAGTAACGAGATAAATATTTGTTTGTATAATACTTTAGGGATGAAAGTAACAGATATACCTGTTAATTATAATTTCGATAGTTATAATATGCGGGCAAAAATATTTTTTTCAGTATCAGACATCATGGCTGGAGTTTATGTATTAAGTGCAAGTATTGGCAATAAAAAGGAATACCGTTTACTAATTGTTGGCAATAGATAATGATTGACTAAAACTGCCCATTTTTATAACTTATTTATTTCAAATAGAAATTAATGAAAATTTAATTTAAAGGTGTAAATTATGAAAAAGTTATTTTTACTTTTTTTTGTACTGTTTTCTAATACTTTATTACCCCAAAATAGCGAATGGGAATGGAATCGTCCTCTTCCTCAAGGAAACAATCTCAATGGAGTAAAATTCGTAAACAATGATATAGTTTACATTACCGGTTTAAATGGTACATTACTAAAGTCAACTGATAGTGGTGAAACATTTAAAATTATAAAAACTGGAATTACATATTATTACAGTTCCAATTTTATTGATGAAAATAATATTTATTTATTTAGAGAAAATGCAATCTTAATGAAATCAAGCGATGGTGGTCAAACTTGGTCAGAAAAAAAGATGCCATTTACATTATTAAAAAGTGGCTATTACAAATTTTTTGATTTAAATAATGGGATTTATGTTTCTCTTCCCGATTCTTCACTTCTCAGAACAACAGATGCAGGTGATTATTGGGAAAAATTAAGTTTACCATCTACATCTTTATTCGGAATTTCATATTTTTTAAATAAAAAAATTGGTTTTATTATAGATGATAATAAGTTTATAAAGACAACAGATGGCGGAGACAGCTGGACACAAACTAACAATTTCCCTTATACTTCAATTGCTTCTATGTATTTTTTTAATGAAAATATTGGCTGGTTTAGTAGTTTTTCTGGATTGATTTATAAAACGACCGATGGTGGCGAAAATTGGGAACAGCAAATTGTAGGTTCCATATCCTTAATTTATTATTATAAATTTTTCGATGAAAATAATGGTTTTATATTTGGAAACGGATTTTTGTTTAAAACAACTAATGGTGGAGCAAATTGGAAAAAATATTATTCAGGAAGCTCTTTCGATACTTATATCAATTACATTGATTTTTCTCCTGATGAAGTATTAATTGGTGTTGGCAATAATGGTATTATTAAGAGAACTGATAACCAAGGAATGACATGGATTGAAAAAAGAAATGGTACTATGAGATTTTTATATGGTGCTTATTTCTTCGATAAAAATAATGGCTGGATTGTTGGTAACAGTAGTACACTATTAAAAACAACTAATGCGGGAGAAACTTGGGAACAAAAATCAACTGATTCTTTAATAAATTTAGAAACTATTTACTATTTAAATAGTAGCATTGGTTTCGCTATGGGGAAAGGAACAAAATTTTTAAAAACAACTAATGCGGGAGAAACTTGGGAGTACAAAGAAATTGATATGATTGAAAGAGAAACTGGGAATCCACCAGTTTTTACAGATATTTACTTTTATGATGATACTATTGGATGGGCTGTTGGTTCGCAAGGAATAATCAAAACTACTGACCGAGGCGAAACATGGAAATGTAAAAATTACAATGACGCTTATATTCGTAGTATCATTTTTTCTGATAAAAACACTGGTATGGCTATTACAACAAACTCAAGTTATGCTGAGGATAGTTCAAAAATCTTCTTTACTTATTTATTAAGGACTTATAATAGTGGTAACAGTTGGGATACAACTGTTTTAGATTATTCCAATGTATTTCTTGATTTATTTTTAATAGACGAATATACAGTTTGTGCTGTTGGAAATAATGGAAATATAAAAAAAACAACTAATTGGGGAAATGATTGGTTTGCTCTAAACAGTAACACCAATCTTAATTTAAGGAAAGTAAAATTTGATGACGAATTAAATGGTTGGGCTTATAGTTACGATGGATTAGTAATTAAAACAACCGATGGCGGCGAGTCATGGTTTTATCGAAACAACGATTCTACTAATACCGCTCAAAAACTAACACATAACTCAATAAATCGAACTTATTTTATTGATGAAAATCATGGTTGGGCTTTAGGAAATAATGGTGTTATTCTAAAGTATTATAATGAATCAACAGAAATTAAAGATTACTCAAAAAACCAAGAAATTACTAATCAGAACTTACTTTTCCCTAATCCAGCTAATTCCTATTCTACATTAGAGCTAAAAGGCATCAATTCATCAATTTTAAAAATTGATATTATTAATTCAAATGGTAAAATTATTGAACGAGTTAATGACTTAAATTACATTTCTTCTTCAATTTTAAAAATAAATACTGAAAGATTGGAAAGTGGTATCTATTTTGTAGTTGTTTATATGCAAAATGAAATTAAAACTTATAATTTAATAATAAATAATTGATTTAATCTGTTTTTTAATTCCTATTCTTTAGTAATATTTGGAATGTTTTCTTTGTTATTTAGTATAATGTATATAAGCAAGTGTTTTGTTGTATCTAAAATAATATAAATTTAACTTTCTCAAAGTCAAAGAATATTTACAAAATAATTTAAGTCAGATGTCCTTCACTCGAAGATGTAGGGTATCTTAATTCTAACATCAATTCGTATGGGAAATAACTGACAGGTTAGAATAATAATCCATCAATAGAACTCTCAAAATACTACCAAACAATTGCATCGGCAGCAGATTGAGCTAATTTGTAAGCTTCTTCTGTAGTTTTGCCTAATGCGGTTATATGCCCCATTTTTCTTCCAATTCTAGACATTTTTTTATTATAGAGGTGCAGCCATACTTTTTTATGTCGTAAAAGTTCTTCAATATTTTCTGGATTTCCAACTCCGTCTCTTGTACCAAGTAAATTAATCATAGCAGCAGCAGGAGTAATAAGTTCTGGAGAACCAAGCGGCAGATTAAGAACAGCTCTTATGCAGTTTTCAAATTGTGAAGTGTAGCAAGCTTCTATCGTATAATGACCGGAATTATGAGGTCGTGGTGCTATTTCATTGACTAAAATTCTATTATCTTTAGATAAAAAGAGTTCTACTCCAAAAATACCAATACCGTTTATTGCCTTAACGCAATTTAAAGCAGCTTCCTGAGCTTTTTTACTTAGTTCAATGTCTATTTCGGCTGGTGCAACAACTGAATGGCATATATGGCGATACTGGACAGTTTCAACGCAAGGATAAACTGCTATCTCGCCACGAAAATTCCGAGCAACAAGAACAGCTAATTCTTTTGAAAAATCAATAAATTCTTCAACCATAAGCTGCCTGTTGGGATTCTTAGAATTAAATCTTCCTATTGCTGACTTACACTCATCTTCATTAAATACGGTGGCATTTCCATATCCATCATAGCCGTATTTTCGAGCTTTGATAACAACCGGAAAGTTTTTATCTTTAGCAAAGCTTAAAGCATCGTCTAATGAGTTAATCATCTGGAAATCTGGCACTTCAATACCGGCATTTCTGAATGTATCCTTCTGAATATACTTGTCCTGTATTAGTCTCATAGTGTTTGGTGAGGGGTAAATAGTGCGTTTTGCTTCTACTTTTTCTAATATATCAGGGTCAATAAACTCATTTTCCAAAGTAACAATATCGCAACTTTCGAGAAATTGATTAAGAATATCATCATCTTCCCAGGAACCTACAATTTCAAGCTGAGTCATATCCCCGGCAGGAGAAGATTTTTCTTTTTCAATTACAGCGACATTGATTCCCATCCGATATGCAGAATTGGCAAGCATTTTTGCAAGCTGACCTCCACCGAGTATTCCTAAGACCAAGCTACTGTTTTTAATTTTAGATTTAATCATAATTTTTTATTTTTTTATTTATAAATTCGATAGATTAGAACGCATTACCTAAGCCAATATGAAAAACAATTGAATTAAATGCGTTTTCTTTAGTAAATATAGTTTTGGAATTTTTTGCAGATGGGTCATAAATTGGAATAGCAAAATCTAATCTGATTGGACCAATTGGAGTATTATAACGTAAACCAAAACCTGCTGCAACGGCAAGACCAGTGATATACTCATACCATTTGTATTTATAAAGATATTCACCATTTTCATCAAGAATTAACCACCCGAAAGAATTTCCCCAATCTAAAAAAGCAGTTACACCTAAATTTGCTATTTGTTCAGCAATAGCTGGGGTAAATCCGTCAGGTTTTGGAAAAGTATATCTAAATTCCAGACTTCCTTCTATTAAAGTATTATTACCAATATAATTAGACATAAAATCATATACAATATTATCATTTTCATCATCTAATTCAATTCCTTTAGTGTATCTCAATTTTCTCGACTGCCACCCGCGAACACTATTAGCACCACCAGCAAAAAATTGTCTTTCAAAAGGTATATAGGAATTGCTTTTATCAAACCAGTGAATATAACCTTCCCTTTGTTTCAGCGCTAATACTGCCTGTCTATTTAATCTCCAGAACCAATAATTAGTTAACTGAAATCTAAAATATTTAGCAGCACCCATAATTTTATTATTTAGATTAGCAGCATCAAGTAAAAGTTGGAACGGATAAAATATAGCATTCCAACCTTCAATATTTAGAGCAGAAAAATACCCTTGTGTTGGAGTGAATGGATTGTCCCTCTTATCTCCGTAAATTGAAAAACCAAGAATATCAGCAGTTAGCCACGGTGATTTAGTATTGATATAATCATCTAAGTTGCTATAAAGAGAGTAAATTCCATATATATTTAAAGAATCTTTTAATGTTTTTGCTTTCATTAAAGATTTAACAACAGCATCACTAAGGTTTTGCGGAGATTGACGTTCTAATGTTAAGTTCAGTTCCATTGAACTGAAATAAGTCCAGCGAGGCAGTACTATTGGTAATCTAATAGGTAATGAAATAGTATTGATGCGAAGATACTCATCTAAGCTACGTAGTGACCATAAAAATTGAAATGATAATCCAATCCTTGCTTTATCGTAAGTTTCAAGAAGTGGCTGAGCAAAGTTTATACCGAACTGATATTCAAATTCAGCTTGAGATAAATCTGAAAAAGAACGACTAATATCATTCATTACAACACGGACAAAAGGATTAAATGATTGAGCTGCTCCAAAAATATTCCTGTGAAAATATGACGCTTCAACACCAAAGTTTACAAGATTATCCAGTGCAGTTCTGTTTATAAATGTACCGAAACCATATTCCTGTTGCTTTTTGTATTGAGTGAAAACGATAAATGACAGTGTTGAATCAGTCGGTGGTTCAAAAAGTGAAGAAGTGTCTATTGTTACTATATCAAATGCTCCAAGAGAAAGAATATTTTCTGTTGAACTTTGTATATTCGAATAACTAAAGTAGTCGCCAATTTTGAAATCAAGCTGCCGCTCTTTCATTGAACGTGATACAACGGACTGACCTTTTGTGCTATCAATAAAAGTAATATTTGAAATCTTTTGCCTCTTTCCCGGTATAAACTCTACAGTTATACTATCAGTCTTATTTATTGTATCAATGGTTATTACTGGTGTATTGAATATTGAATAATAATATCCATTATTTAGCAAAATAGATTGAATTTTTACTACTTCATTATTTAATAAACCTAAATTGTAAAAATCATATTTCTTCAATAATTTATTCATTTCAATTAAATCAATTATCTCAGGTTCAATGCTATCAAGGTTTAAATGATTTATTGAATTTATTTTATATCGGTCATTTTCAACAATATTAAATTTTAATATATTTATTCTTGATTTGAAATCGGGATAAAACTCATAATTTACCTCAACGTTATGAAATCCATTCTGAAAATAAAGGTTGATTATATTTTCTATATCAATTTTAGCTTTAATTTTCTCAAAATACTGAATTTCATATTCCATACGACTTACTATGTCATTTAATGTAGTTAAGAAATAAGGCGGTAAAATGTGGGTGGAAGATGGATTCTTTTGAATTTGCTCTGAATAATATTGTAAAATAAGGTGGGGCCAGCTTCTGTTTGTTACTCTTGATGATATAACAGCTTTTATTTCTGATTCATTAAAATATTTATTACCTTCTATTTGTATTTCACCTATTTCAAATAGAGATGTATCCTTGCTTGATGGTATTATATTGTTTGAAACGACCTGAGAATTTGCAATATTAAGAAAGCAAAATAAAAAAAGACCAATACATATTGTTTTTAAATATTGCATATTCATATATATCATTTTATCGGCTTTTATACTTTTACTAATTTTTTGCTCAATAATTAAAGTAAAAAATACTAAATTATCATTTTTATTAATTAATACAATATAATAATTATTCTTTTTAAGAAAAGTTACAATTAGCTTATGTTATAATACAAAACAATGACCACTCATAATAGAATAATATTAATAGTTAAAAAAAAGAAATTGAATGTATTAGACAATTTAAATAAAAGAATGGGAATTTGGTTATCACATTATCAAATATCTATAGCAAGGATTCGTTGAGATTTTAAAAGACTTTTCGCATTATTTTTTTCACAGCTCAAAAACAAAAGAATAAATCCAAATGAAAAAAAACTTAAAAATCATACTATCATAAATAATTACTATTTTAATAATATTGTTCTTCTTCGTCGTCGTTGTAGAAATAATCCTCTGAAATTACATCTTCATATTCAGGCCATAAATCATCCATACCTTCGTATAGCTCTTCACCTTCGTCAAGTTCAGCAAGATTCTCTAAAACTTGCATAGGGCAACCACTTCTATTTGCGTAATCAAATAATTCATCTTTTGATGCAGGCCAGGGGGCGTCTTCTAAATACTGTGCTAATTCAGGTGTCCAAAACATATTATAATCTCCAATGTGTTTTTACATTTTTAAAAATGCAAAAATATTATGTTTATTAGATATTCCCAAATTTTTTTTATTTTTTTTCTAAAATAATATTATTTACTTTCCAACGTGCCTTAATAATTAAAAAATCTGAGAAAATATAAAACGGTTCAGAAAAGGAAAATGGTGAGCCGGTTCCTAAATCATGCTTGCCATTCTTGTTTTTATCACAAAATACCTCAATTTCATATTCTCCCGGTGGCATCTCAGTAAATTCCCATTCGTGATTACTATCTATTTTTTGATTGTAATGCTTTCTGTCCTTACGTGATTTTAAAATTAATATCAAATCATCATTGCATTCCAAATTAAAAGCTAATTTGCCCGATATTCCGCCCCAGGTGCGTTTGTCAATAGCTTGAAAACGCAAACTGACAGATGAATCTGCAAATTTCCTATCATTTTGAAATAATAGTGAATCGGCACTTATAGAAATTCTGTATTGCTCATTATTCATCAGTAAATGTTTGGGGATAATCCTTATGAAATTATCTGCAGGGAAACTCAAATCAAAATCATATTCTAATGAGTCTCTTAATCTTAATATTTTTATTCTATCAGAAATATCTTTGTCTTTTATTCCCATATTAAAAATAAAATCGAATTGCTGCTCAAAAGGAATATTGAAACTACTATCGGCAAAAGGAATTTTTATTAATTCCGGTATAATTTCATCTTTCATATTATTTGGTGCGAAATAAGATGAGAATTTTTCTTTTGATACCGGATTTCCTAATGTATCCTTAATTGTAAAAGTATCAAGAGTGCAGGATAATTTATATTTTATTTCGCTGTTTAAGGGTTCTTCAGTAACAATATAAACCGATTGTGCTGAATTAAGAAAAGCAGTTCTTATTTCAGGAAAAATTGTTTCTGCACTATCTGAAATAATGAATGAATTTGAACTTACAGAAAATGTATCAATATCTTTACTGAAATATGCTTCAAAAACGCGATTCGATACTGATTCAACAGAATAGAGCTGCGGTTTTAAGGTGTCGATAGACGTCCCAAGCTTTAAACTTACAAAAGGAATAGAATCTTTAGATAATTTAATATCTTCAGTAAAAGCACCGAAATCATCGGTCTGAGCATCGTATAGACGATTCGAATATAAATCTGTAATAGCAAAAACGCGATATTCTCCATCTTTCAATGCCTGTATCTTAAATCTGCCATTGCTGCCAACCTGAGTAAAATAGTGTGGTTTTGTGGTGCAAATATTTAATGTATCTTTGTCAAGAATAGAAAGATTATAACAAAGAATAAAAGCACCATCGGTTTTATTGCCAAAGAGTTTGCCAATGATTTGACCTTTGTCAATTATGTTGCCAGTAGAAAAAATCAGGGAATATCCTTCTGCTGGTTTATTTCTTGCATAATAATCAGAATAATTTGTTCCGAGCGATAAAGTGTAAGTCGTATTCTCTTGCAAATCCTCTTTGAATTCGATGGTTAGCTCTTTTCCACTCCAATCAAAACCTAAGGGGACATCCGGAGAAATAAAAACATTTTCAATTACTTCACTTTTATTCATATATTTGTTAAATTTTAAAGTGATTTTTTTATCACTAAAATTTAAGGTGCTATTTTTAGGATAACTTTCTACAACATCTGGTCGCGTATAATCTTTAGGACCTCCGGGCGGCGGCTGTGGATTAGCACAGGAAATTACTATTATGGCTAAAATCAGAATACATACATTTTTTAATTTCATAAGATTCTTAATTGAAAAAATTGTAAAAATCTATCATTTTTTTGAGCATTTTTTCGAAAAAGTTGACAAACACCACCTTTATCTTATTTCTTCCGGAATTGCCCTTAACATTCTTCTTTACATTATGCCACTTTTTCTTGTGGCAATTTTTATTGTAAATTATTTTATTGTTGACGAACAAAACGTTACTCAATTTTTGTTTAAAACAATAAATGAACTTTTGCCTCCAAGCGAAAATACAAAAGAATTTTTAAATACTATTGCTGTAGAAATAAAAAGTGTTTCAAGTGGTAGCGGTATTGCAGGTTTAATTGGTGGTCTTACTTTGCTTTGGCTTTCTTCTACTCTTTTTAGTTCGTTCAGAGCTGGACTTAATGCTATTTTTGAAATTAAAGAAAAAAGGTTTTTTTTTATTTATAAATTAAAAGATATGCTTATCACTATTATTTTAGTGATTCTGATTCTAATTTCAACCTACATTTTCCCTGTTATTTCTGTAGTTCAAACAAATTTAAAAGATTACATTCCTGATGCTCTTCAACCAATTTTTTCTACAATATATATTTTGATTTTCTCTGTTTCTGTTTCATTTTTACTGTATTTTTTAATCTTCACTTTCATTCCGAGCGAAAAGCCACATTTAAAAATTAGATTGCTTAGCACCGGAATGTGCATTGTTTTGATTGAAGTTTCAAGACGTGGATTTGCATGGTATCTTGGCACTATATCGAATTATGGTAAATTCTACGGAGCTTATGCAATTATTGCTTCTATTGCTGTTTGGATTTATTATTTAACTTTAATCATTTTGCTTTCTGCTGAATTCAGCAATTATATTTTTTCAAGAAAGAAGAAAATTGATAGTTAAAATAGAAAGCAAGAGATGGACTCCAACTGAGAAAGTTGAGTCCATCTAAAGAAATATCCCGCCAGGGATTAAATTATTGTAGAAAATGTTGTTTGTTTCCAGCATTATCCCGCCAGGGATTAAATTTTGCAAACACATAATATAAAAGAAAAAAAGATGGACTCCACTTTCCAAGCGTGGAGTCCATCAAAAATAAAATAGCAACGTAGTTGCGTTATCTTAATAGCATTGAATAACCTAACATAGAAAAATCTCGTAGAGATGATATCACTCCTATGGAGTTCTTTCGTTCTTTGTTTTTTCCTTGCTATTACGATAACACATCTACGATGTTTTTTTCTCAATCATCTTCATCAAATAAATCACAAAAGTCAGAACCTTGATTAAAGGATTACAGGATTTCTTGATTAATATAGAAAAGAATCAGGAAATCTTTAAATCCTTTTAATCAAGGTTCAGACAAAAATTAATCATTTTCATCAAATAAATCACAAAAATCAAAGTTCAAAGACAAACACATAATATAACGTTTGCGAAAGAATACAAAACGTCCGCAACAGAACGGAAAACGTTCGCAACAGAACGGAAATCGTCCGCAACTGAATAGAAATCGTCCGCAACTGAATAGAAATCGTTCGCAACAGAACGGAAAATATTATCAAAACATTTTGCTAGTTATTGTTTTTATTATTTTTTTATATTTTATGATTTTATTTAAAATAATTTTGTTATATTTATAATAATTTGTTATATTATAAATATTATAATGTGTTTTTAAAAGAGTTTTTTTGTCTTTGAATTAATAATCTTATTTTTTGCGTAAAATTCCTCAATATTTTTTTTTATTTAACGGACAGCCCGCAGGGGATTATTCCCTTCAGGGCAAGACCGCAGAAGCAAATTTCATAATCAGTGTTGAAAGTGGCAAGCGGAATTACTTTCGTGTGAACACGAAGAATTTAAGTCAGTATGCGTTGCCGAGCGAGGCGGTGTGGGTGGAAATTTAATTGATAATTGACAATTTTTCTTTGTCATTCTGGCGTATGCCAGAATCCATCTTTGTTGGTCATTCCGAGCGGAGCGAAGAATCTCAAACTCTTTTGAAACAATGACTTGTGAGATTCTTCGCTGCGCTTCAGAATGACAGGGTAAATTAATGTCATTTCCATTTAAAATAAAAGTCTTCTTTTATAAGGGGGTTACCAATGACATCGTAGTTTGTCATTCTGACGGATGTCAGAATCCATCTTGGT
>CAZCHH010000011.1:0-64046 GCA_964498585.1 uncultured Hyphomicrobiales bacterium | reverse complement strand
TATTTCCTTTTATCCTGTATTAAACTTTATTATTTTCATACTATTTCGTTTTAATTTCAGTTCGAATCCATGACAAAGCTAATGCTTTATTATTATGGAGATGACATAAATAAATTTGTCATTCTGAATCCCCAGATAAAGGAAGACTTTTATTTAAATGGAGATGACATAAATAAAATTGTCATTCTGAGCGCAGCGCAAAATCCAGAAAAAAAACTTTAATCCACAATCCTCTGGATTCTTCACAACGCTTCAGAATGACCGACAAAAAAAGATGTCAGTGGTAAGCGTTGTGAAGAATGATAGTGTGAAATTAGTCATCTCACTTTAAATGAAGCACTTGCTTTATCGCTGCGTCTCGGAATGATAAACTTATAATTGCTAATTATATAAGTAATTTAGTATAAACACTTGTTTAAATTTGATGAGATATAGTATAAAAGAAAATGTTTTTTTATTATGTTTTATAATAATTTATTATATTTGAATTTTACTAATAATAAAAAAACACTAAAAATGAGTATAAAAGAAATAGACAAGAAGATAGAAAAGATGACCTGCGTTCTTTGTGGAAATGAGTTATATAAACTTTCAAAGAAAATTGAGGTTCGTTGCGATTTTTGTGGAAAAATTGGATTTGCCTCTCATCAATGCAGTTCTTCCCATTATATTTGCAATGAGTGTTTTTCAATTACTCCAATTGAATTTGTAAAAATGGCTTGCTTAAAATATAAAGGTATAGATCCAAATGCTCTTGCTGTTGAGATAATGAACACTCCAACAATTAGAATGCACGGGCCCGAACATCACTATATTTTGCCAGCTGTCCTTTTAACCTGTATTTACAATTTAAAAGGAAGAACAGATGATTTAAAGGAAAAATTAGATTCTCTTGCTGTTAGGACAAGTTGCGAAGCTCCAGACCATTGCGAATACAATATAAACAATTGCGGTGCTGCAATTGGTACCGGGATTTTCTTAAGCACTTTTTTAGATAGAACTACTGAAAATGAAGATGAATGGTCACTAACAAATCAGTTAGTTTCTGAATGTATAAAAAAAATTGCTGAAATAGGCGGACCTCGTTGCTGTAAACGTGATACTTATATATCTATCCAAACTACAATTGAATTTTTAAAAAATAAATTTGCTATTGAATTGCCTCTCTCCGAAGCAAAATGCACCTTCTCATTAAGAAACAAAAGCTGTAAACACGAGAATTGCATTTTTTATAATATCGGATTTTCTGTTGGGTAAAATATTTATATGATATAAAAAAGATATAGTTGGAGAAAGCTGAAAAATAAATACTTTTTTTTACCAGTGACGCTAATGACATCTTTACCTTTGTCTTTTGAAAATTCAATTTATCATTACAAATATACGCGAGGAATGAGCCACTATTATATTTTTACATATCACTCTATATGTAAAACAAATAATTATAATAATTTCATTTGTAGACGGCAGTCATCAGATGACTTTTATGGATTCTAATTAGCATTAAATTAATTTTTGAATTGCTCTGTATTTTTTATATTTTTAAATTAATTATATTAAAGAAATAATATTAAAAAAATGATTTTAAAATCATCATTATCATTGCAGAGAAAAAATAGTATTTCCCAAAAAAGTATTTTTTTACTAATCTTACTTTTATTTTCCTTTTCGTATTTAAGAAGTCAGGATTCCTTACGAATTGGAACAAAGAATTCATACTTAAATCCAATAAATGAGTTAAAAAAGGACATAGAAAGCATAATCAATATACAGGATTTTTCTAATGCCTTCATTGGAGTTTGTATTTTATCTCTTGAAACAGGAGGATATATTTTCAACAGGAATGAGAATATTTGCTTCATTCCGGCATCAACAAATAAAATAATAACTACAGCTGCAGCTCTTGATTACCTTGGTTCTGACTTCAGATACAACACTCCTGTTTATTTAGATGGAAAAATATCTGAAAATGGTGAGTTTACTGGAAATATCATAATTCGCGGTAGTGGCGACCCTACTTTTTCCAATCAGTTCCATAGCGATTGCTTTGAAGTTTTCAATGAATGGACTTCTAAATTAGATTCTTTAGGAATAAAATCGATAAGGGGAAACATAATTGCAGACGACAGGTATTTTGATAGTAATTTTTATCCGCCGGGCTGGTTCTATGATGATATGCTTTATTCATATTCACCTCAAATCACTGCACTGGCTTTTAATGACAATAAAATTGACATTACTATTAAGCCGGGCGAAAAAGTAGGAGAACAAGCAAAAATTATCACTTATCCTATTGGAACTAATATTTTTATTTCCAACAGTATTACAACACTGCTTTTATCTGAGCCATCAATAGTCATTCCAAACAGAATCGAAAGAACTGATATTATTGAGCTGAAAGGTGGTATTAGTTTGGATAGCTCTGTTTCAAAAGAACAAAATATATCAATCGCAGTGGAGGACCCGTCTATTTTTTTTCTTAATAATTTTAAAAATTCAATAGAGAACAGAAAAATTGCATTTCGTGGTTCTTTATTAAAAATAGATGATTTTACTGATGACATTGATTATTTTGATAAACAACCTGTCTGTGAATATAATTCTCCTCCTCTTTCTGAAATAATAAAAGTCATAAATAAAAAGAGTCATAATTTAGCAGCAGAACTACTTTTTAAAACAATTGCAAAAGAAACAACTGGATTAGGAAGCTTTGAAAAAGGGACTGAGCAAATAAAGAAATTTGTAGCAAAAAATGGCATTGCTCCTGATAATATATCAATTGTTGATGGCTCTGGATTATCTCGATTAAATTTAATTTCTCCAATGTATCAGGTAAATTTACTAAGCTCAATATATAGAAGCAGTTATAAAAATATATTCCTTTCTTCCCTTGCAGTTCCGGGAGAAGAAGGCACACTTAGAAAAAGAATGCTATCCTCAAAAGCTGAATATAACGTTATTGCTAAAACAGGCACTATGACTAATGTTTCGACTATTTGTGGTTACATTAAAACAAAGGATAATGAAATGTTAGCTTTTTCCATTATGTTGATGAATTTCCATTCGCCATTATCTTTAACTTATAATCTTCAAGATTTAATCTGTATGCGGCTCGCAAGCTTTTCAAGGAATTGAAATACCAGTAATTTATGCTTTGGTGTTTTTTTGGGAAATGAACTTTATAGTCATCCGATGACTGGGAAGTCATCTGATGACTTAGAAACCGCACTTTCCGAAAGTTTGTTGGCAGATGGACTCCTCTTTCCAAGCGTGGAGTCCATCTGAAACAAAATAGGAACGTAGTTACGTCATCGTAATAGATATGAAAACGCTCACACGTAAAAAATCTCGTAGAGATGGTATCACACCTACGGAGTTCATGCGTTTATTGTTTTGCATTGCTATTACGATAACACATCTACGATGTTTTTTTCTTTCTTCATCATCTTCATCAAATAAATCACAAAAATCACAGTTCAAAGAATAAAATTCCAAAAAAAACAAATAGCAACGTAGTTGCGTTATCGTAATAGATACGAAAACACGCACACGGAAAAAATCTCGTAGAGATGAGAACACTCCTACGGAGTTCATGCGTTTATTGTTTTGCATTGCTATTAAGATAACACATCTACGATGTTTTTTTCTCTCTTCATCATCTTCATCAAATAAATCACAAAAATCACAGTTCAAAGACAAACACATAATAATAAAGTATAAACTCTGTTTGCAAAAATCTTAAGATGGAGTAGTGTAAGGTGAGGTATACTATGCTTGTCTTTAGTTCTGCTTTTTCTTGCTAATCAGCGTTAAGTTTTTTATTTAATCTTTTTGCTATTTATATCTTGAAATAAAAAAACAATCATTCCGTCAATTTAAATAATAGTTTTTTTTAAATTATTTTCAAAGAATAGAAAAAGAATTATAGAAGCAAATAGTTATAATGTAATATATTGACGATAGCACTAGTGCAATAATTTATTGCCATTCTGAGTAAAATTTTAATAAAAATAAAATAAGGGGAAATATGCAAAAAGAATCATTGATTAAGTTAGCTGCCGAGAGAAGTAACCCTTCTGTTTCAATTTCATTGAATACGCATAGAACACATCCAGATAATGCGAAAGATGTAGTTCTAATTAAAAATTTATGCACAGAAGCAGAAAACCGATTAAACAAGGAGTTTAAGAAAAGAGACATTGAACCTTTATTACAAAAATTAAAA
Organism: uncultured Hyphomicrobiales bacterium; assembly: GCA_964498585.1. Taxonomy (GTDB): domain Bacteria; phylum Bacteroidota; class Ignavibacteria; order Kapaibacteriales; family UBA2268; genus JAAYJM01. Next base: position 59,821 of record CAZCHH010000011.1, on the reverse strand, counting down.
GAAATTCCAGATGAAATCAAAGTGAACTACAATATTGAAAGTTTGCATATTTTTCTATCAAATACTACAAAAGAAATAATAAGAACTGTTTGGAAAACTCCCAAAGATGTTGTCCACATAAATGATAGTTTTGCTATTCGTCCTTTAATTAAAGCATACAACAGAGCAGAAGATTATTTGATTATGTTATTATCTCAAAGTGGAGTTAGATTATTCGAAGCATTAAACGATGCTATAGTAGATGAAATTGAAAATGATGATTTTCCTTTTCCAGAAAATCCTCATTATTTGACAAATAAAAAAAGTATAAGCGACGGGAAACAGGTAGATAATATGGTAAGGGAATTCTTGAACAAAGTGGACAAAGCCCTCGTTAAAATTCACAACCAAAGTGATTTACACTGTATTGTTGTTTGCACTGAAGATAATTTTAGCAGATTAATGCAAGTAGCAGACAAACCTGCAATCTATCTCGGATACGCAAATATTGATTATAATAATACATCTGAGCATTTTATTGTATCACAAGCTTTTAGCATAATTACAGACTTACAAAAAAAGCGGCGGATTGAAGCTATTAAAGAAATGAAAGAAGCTGTTTCGCAAGCAAAAGTTTACACTGATTTACAGGATATATATCGTGCTGCGAAAGAAGGTAGAGCTGATTTATTAATAACACAAAATAATTACATCCAACCTGTTAAAATGAAAGATGAATTAAGTTTCGATTTGATTGAAAATGAAGATGCAACTGATTCAGATGTAATTGATGATATTATTAGTAATATCGCTTGGGAGGTAATTTCAAAAAAGGGAAGGGCTGTTTTTGCTGATAAAGATGAGCTTAAAGAGATTGGAAATATTGCACTTAAAGTGAGATATTAAACTTTCGCAAAGTTTTTTAACCAGATGTCCTACATTTCCGAGATGTAGGACATCTTTATCTTTGTGGTATCAATGACGTGAGATTCTTCGCTGTCGCCCAGAATGACAGGGTAAAATTAACAATTAATTAAGATTCCTCTCTTCGTATTGTAATGATATGTAAAATTGAATTTCTAGAATTCTTCATTCACTTATGTTAAGACAATATATTCGTAGAAAACAAAATTTAATTAATTTTGTAAAAGTATTTGAGCATTATTGCTTTAGTCAAGAAATAGCAATTATTAAATTATATAAAAATGTTAGCAGTAAAAAAAATAATAAATGTATTTCCAATTGATAATAAAAAAAATTAAATGAATTCTTTAAATATAACAGAAAAAGTCATTGAAGATATTTTTTCATCAGACAAATCAATTTTAGCAAAAACTTTATCTTTAAATAATAGTGATATAAGTTTTATTGCAAGACAAATGAGGTTTAAAAATGATAAAAAGATGGACCTATTGTATTTACATAGAAAAGAATTATTGCTAATAGAATTAAAAGCTGTTCCATTTTATAAAGGAATTATTACCCAAATAAATGAATATTACAATGAACTTTTAGAATTACAGATAAAATCTAAATTAATAAAAGCGAACATTAACAGAATAATACTAGTAACTTCTGCATCAAAAGACAATTATCTTCTATGTCAAAACGAAAATATTAAACTCATTGAATTTAAAATTGAAGATATTTTAACTCAATATTATCATAATTTTAAAGAACTTTCTGCTTTTCTTAAAATTCAGCCAAGTAATAGAGGGGTTACCCGTTTGTATTTAATAAAATCAACATTAGATTTATTAAGTAAAAAAAATTCCTTCAATGATATATGTAAATTACAAAATTTAACAAGGAATACAATACATAACAGATTAGCAGTTGCCTCATTAATGGGTTTAATTGTTAAAAATAATAAAGAATATGAATTTACTGATTTATGAAAAAAAATAATGAAAGCAGAAGGAAAAATATTAAACGATAGATTCAATACAGATCAATTTGAACTTATATCAAATTTCGTTACAGAAAATCCTTTTTTCTCTCAAATTACTTTTAGCATTTTATCTGTTGTAGATACTGTATTTATTCTATCAAAAGCAGACTATCCTGTTAAATATGAATATTTTCAAGATTTTTTTGTTAGGTCATTAGGAAAAGATAAAACTTGGAAAACATCAAAGGCAAAATTAACTGGAACTTATCATTTTGTTAATTATGCTGAGGAACTTGGGTTTATTCAACGTTTTGAGAATTTTATTTTTCTTACTCCAAAAGGTATAAAAGCTTTGTTAATTTTTCAAATGAATAGGTCAATAAAACTTATAAATGCAAGGAATTGATTCAATAAATTTTTTTCCCAAAAAAACGCTTTGGTAACTGGAGTAAGTAACTCATATTCAATTTATATTTTCATTTAATAATAAATCAATAATGTTTGAACAGGATATTCGTTGGAAACAAAGATTCAGTAATTTTGTAAAAGTTTTTGAGCATTTAAAAAATGCTTTGAATATAAATGAAAAATTAACAGCAAAAGATGAAATCTGTTCAAAAGAATGTTGCAATGTAAAAATAAAAGAAAATTAATCAATAAAAATAAATTAAACAAAAATGAATAACGAAATTGAAACACAGCTAACAGAAAGCGCATCTGCACCGACTCAGCACTTCATACGCCAAATCATTGCAGATGATTACAAAACAAACAAATGGGGTGGAACAGTTCATACCCGTTTTCCACCCGAACCCAACGGCTATCTGCATATCGGACATGCAAAGTCAATCTGCCTGAATTTTGGGCTTGCACTCGAAAATAACGGTCTTACAAATCTTCGCTTCGATGATACCAATCCCGAAAAAGAAAGCGATGAATATGTCCGTTCAATAATTGAAGACGTAAAATGGCTCGGATTTGACTGGGCAGACCGGCTCTACTACGCATCCGATTACTTCGACCAACTCTACGAATATGCTGTTCAACTGATTAAAGATGGAAAAGCATTCGTTTGCGACTTATCTCCACAGGAAATTAAGGATTATCGCGGCACACTAACCGAGCCGGGAAAAGAAAGTCCATATCGCTACCGCTCAATAGAAGAAAATTTGAAACTTTTCGAGCAAATGCGTCAAGGTAAATTTGCGGAAGGAAGCCACGTCTTACGTGCAAAAATTGATATGGCTTCACCAAATTTAAATATGAGAGACCCGGTGATTTACAGAATAAAATTTGCACATCATCACAGAACCGGCGACAAATGGTGTGTTTATCCAATGTATGACTATACCCACTGCCTCTCCGATTCGATAGAACGCATTACTCATTCAATCTGCACACTCGAATTTGAAGACCATCGCCCGCTTTACGATTGGGTTCTTGATGAGCTAAACGTTTTTCATCCACAACAAATCGAATTTGCACGTTTGAATTTAACATATACGATGATGAGCAAACGCAAGCTGTTGGAACTCGTTCAAAATAAGGTTGTATGCGGTTGGAACGACCCGCGTATGCCCACCATTTCCGGCTTGAGAAGACGCGGCTATACTCCTGCTGCAATACGCAATTTCGCTGAACTAATAGGCGTTTCCAAGAAGGAAAGTGTAGTTGATTTTTCATTACTTGAATATTGCATCCGCGAGGATTTGAATAAAACTGCTCAAAGGGCAATGGCGGTGATTAACCCACTCAAAATTGTAATTACCAACTATCCCGATGATTTAGTCGAAGAAATGGACGCCATTAACAATCCGGAAAATCTTGAAGCAGGCACCCGCAAAGTTCCTTTTACAAAAGAAATCTTCATTGAAAAAGATGACTTTATGGAAGACCCGCCAAAGAAATTCTACAGACTTGCACCGGGTAAAGAAGTGCGTCTTCGTTACGCTTATTTCATTACCTGTAATGAAGTAATTAAAAATGATAAAGGCGAAATCGTTGAACTGCATTGCACTTACGACCCCGCCTCCCGCGGTGGCAATTCTCCGGACGGAAGACGCGTCCAGGGAACAATCCATTGGGTATCTGCAAGCCATTCCAAAAAAGTTGAAGTTCGGCTATACGACCATTTATTCATAAAGGAAGACCCTTACGATTTCCCATTTGGTGGCGATATTCGGGACAATTTAAATCCGAAATCGCTTATTGCAGTTAATGCTTACGTTGAACCATTTTTAATGAACGCAAAACCAACAGAGCGTTTCCAATTTGAACGCGTCGGATATTTTTGTGCCGATGAGTTTGATTCAACTGATGGCAAACCTGTTTTCAACCGCACTGTTACATTGAAAGACAGCTGGGCAAAAATAGCTGGAAAGAAATAATTGACAATTATTAATTGATAATTGTTCATTGGTTTCGTAATACTGAAAGATGTCAGAATCTATCTTTAACTGTCAATTTGATACGAAGTGAAGAATCGCACAATTCTTTGGTAGCAATGAGTTGTGCGATTTCTCGCTTCGTTACCAATGACATCATTACTTTTGTCGGTCATTCTGAGCGGAGCGAAGAATCCAGAGGATAGTGATTTAAAGAATTTTTTCTGGATTCTTCACTTCGTTCAGAATGACTGTGTTAATTGATGTCATCTCTATTTAAATAAAGCACTTGCTTTATCTTGGGGTTACCAATGACATCTTTACATTTGTCGGTCATTCTGAGCGGAGCGAAGAATCCAGAGGATAGTGATTTAAAGAATTTTTTCTGGATTCTTCACTTCGTTCAGAATGACTGTGTTAATTGATGTCATCTCTATTTAAATAAAGCACTTGCTTTATCTTGGGGTTCGAAATGACACAATATAATAAGTATTTTAACGAATTACTACACTAGCAACACATACTTTCGAGAATAGAAACCAAGTTGAAATACAAAGCTGCCTTTCGTTTGTGAAGGGTGGCTTTTTTAATCGTTTTGATTTTTTATATGAATTGTGTAATTTGTATATACATTATTAATATTTATTTATTCAGATTATTTTTTTGAATAAAGTGCTAAGGTTATGAGTAATATAATCAACGATATACGGGAAATTATTTCTCAATCAAGGGAAGCTGCCGTTCGCAGTGTCGATTTTACAAGAACTCTGATGTATTGGAGTATTGGAAAACGAATTTTCGAAGAAGAACAGCAAGGAAAAGAGCGGGCTGTATATGGCTCTTATCTAATCGAATTTATTTCCAATGAACTACAGCCGGAATACGGTAATGGATTTGCCAAAAGAGAATTGGAGAGATACAGGCAGTTTTATAGAACTTTTCCAATTGCGACTACACTGCGGTCGCAATTGAGTTGGAGTCAGTACAAGTTGCTTATGTCTTTGAAAGATAATGAACAAAGAGAATTCTATATTGCTGAAGCAATGAAAAACAATTGGACTGTTCGACAACTTGAGCGTCAAATATACAGCAATCTTTATGAAAGACTTCTTTTAAGCAACGATAAACAAAGCGTTCTAGCAGTTGCAAAGGGAGAAAAGCAGCCAACTGAAGCTACTGAGATTATAAAAGACCCGACAATATTGGAGTTTTTAGGATTAAAAAGAGAAGCTTCGTATTATGAAAGAGACCTTGAAAGTGCGATAATCACACATTTGCAAGTAGAATATATCTTACCAAATTGGAAATATTAAGCTGCCTTTCGTTTAAGATGGGTGGCTTTTTTTGTTTTAATCGTTTTGATTTATTTGCAATAAAAGATATATTTTATTATTTTGCAAAATCAAAATAATTTAATTGAGAAAAGAAAATCGTTTTTTAATAAATAGATTTTATAAAGAATTATGAAAACACAAAAATATTCAGTTAATCAGCAGTTAATTGAAACAGTTTTAGCTTGGGTCAATTCAAATGAAATAGCGATACCGGAAATACAGAGACCGTTTGTCTGGGAAGCTGCAAAAGTAAGAGATTTGATGGATAGCTTATACCAAGGTTATCCAATAGGTTACATAATTGCATGGAGGAATCCTAATGTTAGATTAAAGAATGGGCATATAGCAGAAGGTAAGAAAATATTAATTGACGGACAGCAGAGAATAACTGCTATGTCCGCTGCAATTTTAGGCAAACAAATAATCAATAAAGATTATAAAAAATCGAAAATCATCATTTCTTTTAATCCTATTGAAGAAAAATTTGAAGTATGCAATTCTGCTATAGAAAAAGATAAAAGATGGATTGATAATATTTCACCTCTATTTAATTCAGATTCAAGTTTATTCAATATTGTAAAAAAATATGTTGAAGAAAATCCTGAAACTAATGAGGAGTCTATCTGGAAAACATTAAATCAACTTGTTTCAGTAAAAAGCAAACAAATTGGTATGATTGAATTAGATGGGACATTAGATATTGAAACTGTTACTGATATTTTTATAAGAATTAATTCACAGGGAGTTGTTTTAAGTCAATCTGATTTTGCTATGTCAAAAATTGCTTCTAACGAAACATACAATGGAAACACATTGCGAAAGTGTATTGATTACTTTTGTCATTTAGCAATTTCTCCTGAATTCTATAATCAAATAATTGAAATAGATAAGGATTTTACACAAACTGAGTATTTTTCTAAATTAACTTGGTTGAAAAATGAAAATGACGATTTATACGACCCTTCTTATACTGACCTTTTAAGAGTAGCTTTTACATCTCAATTTGAAAGAGGACGTCTTTCAGATTTGGTAAGTTTACTTTCTGGAAGGAATTTTGAAACCAGAACATTCGAAGAGGAAATAGCAGAAAAATCTTTTGCAAAATTAAAAGATGGAGTTTTGCAATTTATAAATGAAAATAATTTTAAGAACTTCATAATGATAATAAAGTCAGCTGGTTTTGTTGATGAAAAGCTTGTTCGTTCGCAGAATACTCTTAATTTTGCTTATATTTTATATTTAAAATTGCATAAACTTCACTATCCTTCTGGTTTAATAGAAAAATATGTAAAAAGATGGTTTGTTATGTCAATTCTCACCGGTCGATATTCCGGTTCCCCTGAATCCGTTTTTGATACAGATATAAGACGAATTGCTTCGAGTAATTTTGATGTATATTTGAACGAAGTGGAAGAAGCTCATTTGTCTGATGCTTTCTGGAATGCAGAATTGATTCAGAAATTAAGGACATCAATCGCAAGTAGTCCAATATTTAACGTATTTCTTGCTGCTCAATGCAAATTTAATGACAGGGGCTTTCTTTCAAAAGACATTACAGTTAGAGAATTAGTTGAGCTAAAAGGTGATATTCATCACATTTTCCCAAAAGATTATTTGAAAAAGCAGGGATTAACAAAAGGTGCTTATAATCAAATAGCAAATTACGTATATATGCAATCTGAAGTAAATATTAAAGTTGGTAATAAATCGCCAAAGCAGTATTTTACAGAACTAATCGAACAGTGCAATTCAGGTAATATAAAATATGGTGCTATCGAAAATTATAATGATTTAGTTTACAATTTACAGCAGAATTCTATTCCAGAAAGCGTTTTTGATTTGGATTTTAATAGTTATAATGATTTTTTGGAAGAACGTAGATTATTAATGTCAAAGAAAATAAGAGAATACTATTTTAACTTGTAGTTTAACAAAAATTTTTAAGTTAATATACTAATTAGCTCTAACACCACCACCCCCATCTTGCAAACCTCAGCAAATGGGTTTGGTGTACTATTAAAAACAAAGAATGAATTAGCTTCCGCTTGGTATAGAAATACCATATCTTCAAATGTGTAATTTCTTTTTACAAAAATATTTGGAAAGCAATATTATTTTCATTAATTTTATTGTTAGAATGTTAAAATTAAAGGTTACAGAGAAGAAGATTTTATTACGTGGAGAACCAGATGAAAAATAAATGTAGTATTTGTGGTGCTGATTTAAAAGACGTTATCTCAACAATTAGCATCGATAATGACGACACTCTTATTGTAATGAGAAAAATTCCTGCTTTGATTTGTTCAAATTGCGGTGAAGAGTATTTTGAAGATAATATTTTAAAAGAAATAGAGAAGAAGTTTTCTGAAAAGAAAGACAATACAAGTCAGGTTCAAATCTTTGCATTTAGCTAGAATTTATTAATTATAGAAATTCCATATCTTCAAAGTATGGAATTTCTTTTTTCAATTCAAATATTAACCTGCCTCAAAAAATCATTTACACATAGCTGTTCTCATACAAACCACTTGCCCATTCAATTATTTATCAAAATATTCTTACTTACTTATCGTTTTATTTAATTACTTACTTTTTTATTTCTCAGTTGAGATGTAAAATGTGTAAGAAAGATATTATTTATTACACATAAAAAAACACTAACTTACAAATGAAACTCGCTGCTGCTGATATTGGAAATAGCCGAATAAAAATTTTAATTGATAATGCTTGCCATTCTTTTGAATATAGCAAGAATAGCATAAGGTATATAAGACAAATATTTAAAGAGTTTTCTGATGATGAAATTGTAATTGCCATTTCTTCTGTTAGTCAAAAAAAGAAAGACTTCTTTTTAAATGTAATTTATCCCTTAAAAAATATTACTGCTATAGCAGCAGAGAAAATAATAGATGGTTACAAGCAAATTGATTTTAGCCAAATAATTGGAATGGGAACAGACCGTAAATTAGGTTTAATAGCTGCTGCAAATTTCTTAAAACCACCTTTTTTCACAATAGATTGCGGAACAGCAGTAACAGTCAATTTCGTTAATCAGAATTATATTTGTGAGGGTGGGGTAATTTTCCCCGGTGCATTCACCCAATTAAAATCACTTTCCAGACATACCGAAGCATTACAAAATATAACAACCGACTGGGAAATTGAGCAAATCGGAAAAAATACTGACGATGCGATTTCTGCTGGTATTATTTTTTCAATAGTTGGAGGTATTAAAGAAGCTATCCAATGCTTTTCAAAAGAAGAAGGGATAAAGAAATTAAATGGAATAATCACTGGTGGCTATTCACAGTTTATTTATCCTAAATTATTAAAAGAAAAATACAAAATCGAATACCGGGAAAATTTAGTTCTTGAAGGCATTATAAGTTTACTAAAACAATGATGAATTTTACTTTATATTTTTTATAAATTATGAAATTTATTAACTTGCATCTGGTTAAAAGTGTAAAATTATACGAATGAAATAATTTATCAAATTATCCGGAAAATTACTAAATTAATTAATCCAAGCGAAATATACTTGTTCGGTTCATTAGCTTGTGGAATCCCAAATAAAGAATGATAAATGATAAAAAAATTGTAGTAGTGCTTCCTGCTTATAACGCCGAATCTACATTGGAGCAAACATTTAACGAAATACCCTTTGATATAGTTGATGAAGTAGTTTTGGTTGACGATGCCAGCCGCGATTCTACTACAAAAGTGGCTGAATCGCTTGGAATAAAGCATATAATCAAGCACGAGCAGAATAAAGGATATGGTGGAAACCAAAAATCCTGTTACGACAAAGCACTCGCTCTTGGTGGAGAAATTGTAATTATGCTTCACCCAGATTACCAATACACTCCAAAATTAATACATTCGATGGTTTATCTTATCGCAAATGATGTGTATCCGGTAGTCTTTGGCTCCCGCATTCTTGGCAAAGGAGCAATAAATGGTGGAATGCCAATTTATAAGTATATAGCAAATCGCTTTCTCACTCTTTTCCAAAATTTGATAATCAGTCAAAAGCTTTCAGAATATCATACTGGCTACCGCGCTTTTTCCTCTATTGTTTTAAAAAGTATAAATTACAAAGCAAATTCTGATGATTTCGTTTTTGATAATCAAATGATAGCACAGATTTTTTATGCAGGTTTCGAAATTGCAGAAATCACCTGTCCAACCAAATATTTCAAAGAAGCATCATCAATCAATTTTTTTAGAAGCGTAAAATATGGCTTAGGCGTTTTAAATACTTCAGTTTCTTATTTTTTGCAAAAAATGAAATTAGCAAAGTTTAAAATTTTTGATAAGAAATAAGGTTAAATATAAATTCAGAGCTCCTTATTCAATTTTAGTTATTTCATTTAAGCATTTGGGCTTGCCCAAATGTATCGTGAGCAAGCTCACTTGCTTTCCCAAGATGGGTTTTGTCATACACCAGCATTAGAAGAAAAGATGTCATTGGTAAGCAAATTAATCTGCTTTTGGTATTGGGACAGAATTCATTCTGCCTTGAATAAAGCCCTGCCTTTTTTCCAAATAAGAAGTCGGAGCAGCGGGAGACCAGTATCGGGGATTAGGCAAAATAGCAGCTATTAATGCTGCTTCACGTTTTGTTAACTTTTCTGAACTCTTTTTAAAATATTTTTGGGACGCAGCTTCAACTCCATATACCCCATTTCCCATCTCAATTACATTAACATAGACTTCGAGTATTCTTTGCTTGCCCCAAATGTATTCAATTAGAACAGTAAAATACGCTTCTAATGCTTTTCTCACATAATTTCTGCTTTGCCAAAGGAATACATTCTTAGCAGTTTGCATTGAAATAGTGCTTGCACCACGGACTTTTTTGCCAGCGTGTTTTTCATTGAATTTTTTTGCATTATCAATAGCTTTCCAATCAAAACCGCCGTGTTTCATAAACCGGGCGTCTTCAGCGGATACTACAGCTTTAAATACATTTTTAGATATTTCATCATAGCTTTTCCATTCTTTGCTTATTCCAACTAATTCTCCGTCTAATGCTCCTTCAACAACTCTTATAACCATCAATGGAGTAATTGGAGGATTTATAAACTTATATAAAAAAACTGTTAGCACCGAAAGAAGGAAAAATGCTCCTATTATCTTTAATATCCAAAAAAATATCTTTTTTATCATAGCTCCGCTTCTATTTACAATGCAAAATTACGATAAATAAAGTAAATTGCAAAGAATATAAATAAAAGCGATTAACAGAAAAATTGATTGAAATATTTACTCTCCATATTTCCATTTTTTTCATTAATTTGCTTTTTTATAAACTCAATTTTACTTGATATGTGTGGAATTGCTGGCATAGTAAGATATAGTCAAACGGAAAATAAAATAAGAAACGAAGTCCTGAAAAGAATGAGCGATGTAATCGTTCACCGCGGTCCCGACGACGAAGGACAATGGATAAATGAAGAAAGAAATTGCGGATTTTCTTTTCGCCGCCTTTCGATAATTGATTTAAGTAAAGCTGGTCATCAGCCAATGCACAGCAGCAACGGAAGATATACAATTGTTTTTAACGGAGAAATCTATAATCATTCAAAAATTCGTAAGCAACTAATCGAAAAAGGATACGATTATAAATCGAAAACCGATACAGAAACAATACTAAATGGTTATGCTGAATGGAATGAAGAAGTATTGGAAAAAATGCTTGGAATGTTCGCTTTCGCTATTTGGGACAATGAAAAAAAAGAGCTTTTTGCAGCACGTGACCGAATTGGAATAAAACCATTTTACTATACAATTCAAAACGGCTACTTCATTTTTGGCAGTGAAATCAAATCAATCCTGCAATTTCCCGGAATAAGCGTAGAACCCAATATTGATGAAATTCCCAATTACTTAAACCTTGGAATGAGCAGCCACAATTCTACTTTATTTAAAAATATAAAGAAACTTCAGGCGGGGCATTACTTAAAATTTAAACAAAACGGTGAAGTTGATATAAAGCGATATTGGGACCCCTTCAACAAGTATTACGAATATAAAGATTTGGGATTTGATGATGCAAAAGATTTGCTAATGCAGATGTTCAATGAGTCGGTTGAAGCAAGGATGATGAGCGACGTTCCTTTCGGCGTTTTCTTAAGCGGTGGGGTTGATTCGAGTTTGAATGTTGCTGTTATGTCTGAAAAGATGTCCCGTCCTGTCGATACCTTCACTGTTGGTTTTAAGGAATTAGAAAAATATAATGAATTAAAGTATGCCAGAAACGTTTCTGAGCTTTTCAAGACAAATCATAAAGAAATTTTAATTACTGAAGCGGATTGTTTTGATATTTTAGAAAAACTACCCTGGTACGAAGATGAACCCAATGGCGACCCGGTTTGTCTGCCACTTTATTTTTTAAGCAAATTAACACGCGATTCAGGAACTATTGTTATCCAAGTTGGTGAAGGAAGCGACGAGCAATTTTGTGGATATGAAAGCAGTTTGAGGGATTACAACGTTTATTCTAAATATTTAAAAAAATATCAGCTGCTTCCTTCATTTTTGAGGAAAGGTATTTATGGAGCGTCTTCAATGTATTTGAAAAATACGAGGAAGCTTGATGCATTGGAATACATAAGGCGGGCAAGTTTAGACGAACCATTTTATAGTGCCGGCAACCCAATGTTTTCTGTTGAACATCTGAAAAAATTGTTTAGCAAAGATTATTCTTATTTATCAAAAAATCCTATTGAATATGCAAGGAGTTTAGAGAACTTAGCTTTCCAAATGAATCCGGAAGCGGATTTTTTGCAGCGAAATCTGGTGATGGATATAACATTTCGTTTAGCCGAACTTTTGCTTATGCGTGTTGATAAAATTGGAATGGCTCACAGCATTGAAGCACGCGTTCCCTTTCTCGACCATCGAATCGTAGAGCTGTCGCTTTCTTTACCAGAAAAAGTGAAAGTGCCAAATTTAAAGGAAACAAAATCGTTATTGAAGAAGGCGGTAGAAAAGAAGCTGCCAAAGGAAATAATTTACAGGAAGAAGCAGGGATTTTGGGCGCCTGTCAATGAATGGTTTCGTAATGAATGGTTCGATTACACCAAGCAGAAAATCCTAACATCAAATATGCTAAAAAGTGGATTGTTCAGAAAAGATTACATAGAAAATATGCTGAATCTTCATCGTGAGCAGCCGCAAAACGATGGTAAGCGCATTTATTCCTTGCTAATGCTTGCTCTTTGGTGGGAACGGTTTATAAAGTAGCTTAAATAAATTAAGAACTCCTTACACCTCATAGTTTGATATTTCGCTTGCTTGTCATTCCGAAACGAAGTGAGAAATCCAGAGGATTCTGGATTAAAGTTTTTTTCTGGATTCTTCGCTGCTCTCAGAATGACAGTGCTAAGTGATGTCAACTCCATTTAAATGAAGCACTTGCTTTATCAGGGGATTCGGAATGACATTTTGATTTTGCACTTTTAGTTAGCGGTTTGGTATTAAATGACGTTTCTCTTGTATGGAGAATTAGTAAGAGGATTTACTAAAAATATAAAAACTTCTATCTTTTTTTGGATATAATAAAATAATAAGAATCTCCTATTGCTCTAAATATTTGCTTGAATTCATATCCAATTTCCTTATTTGCCCATCTAAAGCTTAATATTGCAAAGACAATATAATTTGTCATAAGCCCTAGTGGTATAAATAAATCATTAGCACTTAAACCAACTAAAAAGAGAACTACAAAAGAACAAAATGTGGATATATTAACTATTTTCAATAGTGACTTTGGTTTTCCAAAGGCATTTATTACAGAAGAAAGGATGAGGAATGGAAGGAAAGGAGTTGCAAAAAGCAATAAGTTAAAATGGGTTATTGATAAATTGTATTTTTCTGGTAAAAACAGTTTAATTAAAAATTCAGATAAACCAAATTCAAGGGCACAGGCAACAACTATAAAGGAAATAAATATAAATGAAATAGCTTTAGTATATAAGTCATTTAACTGGTCAAAATTATTTTGGCTAATATGACGCACAGCTGCAGGATAAACTAAACTTTGCGCAGCAGCAATAGCTTCATCGAAAAAACGGAATAAATTTTTTGCAGAAAAGTAAATCCCAACTGAACTTGTTGAGAAAAAATATTGAATTACAAAAATATCTAATTGTTTTGGTAATGAATATACAGTTGCACTTAGCATTAAGGGAAAACTAAAATTAAGCATTTCTTTTAACTTTATTTTTCCTACGAAACCAAGAATGAGTTCTTTTCGCGTTATAATTAATGAATGAACAGAACTAATAATTGTTCCGGTCAAATAAATTACCGTCATATCATGGAAATCTAATTTTTTAAAAACTAATATGTAGTAAATCGTTTGTATTATCATTACACCAAAAAATGATGCATTAACAGCAAAAACTCCACTCATTCTATGGTCACGGAAAAGGAATTTTAAGCAGTACATTCTTGGTATCGTTAATAAAACAAGAACAGGGAGGAATTCAGCAATATTTACAATCCTTCCTTCTTCAAATAAATCAGAAAGAGGATGGCGAAATAAATAAAAAATTAATGAACTACCTAAAGTTAAGATTATTAAAAGAATTAGAGAATAAAGATTTACAATTTTTCGATTTTCACGCTCTACACCAAATTGAATAATATTTTGCAAAGCTAAAGAATCAGATATGATAAAAATCCAGGTATGCAAATTGATAAGAAGAGCAAATAAACCGAGGTGGTCTGGCTCAAGATACTTCATTTGTAAAAGAGAAACAACTCCGTATAAAATATAAGTGATTTTGTCAAATGCAGTCCAGGAAACCAGTCCTATATTATCTTGTAATTTCAAATCTTTCCCGAATGAAAATTGGTTTAAGCAACGCAGAAATTTAACGAATTAGAGCCAATCATATTTTGTAGAAGGTGCTTATTCTGAATAATATTCCTGTCTATTTGGAATATTTTATCTCTTAACAGACGTTTTCTACGAATAATCCATGAAGCATCATTTAGCTTTTCTTCAAGATTATATGGATTTTGCTTAGAAGTAATTTCTAAATTATTCCTTTCCTTGAAAACTTCATTTTCAATTTTTTTAATTGTTGTTTTGATGGATTCGGCGTTATTATGTTTTGTAACTAACTCGTCAATTACACAAAGAGACCAGTAATACAAATTTATCTTATTTTCATCTTTTAATTTATAGGCAGTTTGAATGTTGTCCCAATATTTTTCAAAAAGTTCCTTTGAATCAGAAACATCAGGATGCAATTTCTTTACAATCATACGATAACAAGTAGATATACATTCTTTTTTCAAAGAATTATTTTTGTCCTTCTGATATTGATAATGATTATTTGAAAATAAATTTGATTTGTTTTCATCTGAATTATGTCTGCTAACAATTTCAATTTCTCTTTCAACAATTTTATTGATAAATTCAATAGTATTTTTTGTTACTTTTTCACCATTTTTTATTTTAGTAAGAATTAATTGAGACTTTCTCTCGAGTTTATGGGCTAATTTCAATTTATTGTCAATTTCACTTTCCAAGTCTCCGAAAATGCTGTCATATTGAAATGCAATTTGTGGCTGGACTATGTTAATTAGTTCGAACCATTTATCTAATATTAAAAGTAGTTCATCACGAAGGTCGAATAATCTTTTTTTTAGTTCGTTTATTTCTTTAGTATTATTGATAATATTGTTCATTATTGTCAAGATTAATATATTTGTTTAATAATATCATTTAATTTAGAATTTCATCAATAACCTCGCAAGCGAAACGCAGATGTGGAATAACTATAGAACCACCAATAACCAGCGCAATATTCATAGTTTCATTAAGTTCATTTCGGGAAGCTCCTTCAGCAATTGAACGTTCAATATGATATATCACACAGTCGTTACATCTCAGAACAAGAGAGCAGGCAAGTCCCATTAGCTCTTTACATTTTGCAGGTATAACCCCATCTTCATAGCATCTGGAGTCAAGAGCAAAAAATCTTTTAAAAGGAAGAAAATCCTGCTCTAATACTCTCTTGTTACCAGCTGTTCGCCTCTTATGAAATTCTTCTATGTGTCCCATTTCCTTGTCAAGATTTTTTCAATAAATATGTAGAATTTTCTTTATTGATTTTACAAATAAAAATAAAATAAAAACTAAATTAATAAAAAGTTTTTATTTTTTTGAAAAAATTATTGAAATGGAGCTAGATTAGATTTATTCTGCTTATTTCTTATAAGACACAATTACATTCAACATAAGTTTTTGTGAATCCTTGAGTTTGAGCAACTCTTTTATTTTATCTTGTTCCATCGAAGCTCGTGGTCTTGACAGCAAACCGACAGAAGAGGCAAAGATACAGATATTCTGAGCAACCAAACCGGCATCAATTCCGCCCCAGACTAATTTTTGAGTATCATCACCATATTTGAATTTTGAATTATCAGATACAATTAGGAAAAATGCAGGTGCATTAGCAAATTCTTCCTGATTAGCTGAAATCAGTGAGCGATAATCACCGCTTGCTTTTCTTTCCACAGTATGGTTTAAAGCATTGTAAAGATATACTCCATCTTTTAAGAAAGCAAAAACATCAATATCCTGTGAATTAATTGCCGAGGGTGCAGTTTTTTTGCTTTCTTCAGGTCTGTTTATTCCGTTTGCAGCCCAAAGTATATCGGACAGGTCTTGCATATTAAGTGATGTAGTATCGAATTCTCTTACAGAAGCTCGCTGTGATAAAGCAGTCATAACTGGTAAACCACGTGTTTTATCAGGAGCATTTAATTTAATAATTTCTTCTGTTTTTAATTCCATAATATTAAAAATTATAATTGTGATTAAAATAATGATTGATTTCATTTCATTTATTTATGATTTATTTGTTAAATTATTTATTCATATTAAAAACTAACAAAGTAGGAAATTTAGTTACTGCTTCATTAGTAATTATCATTGTTCCGTCCGGAATGAAAGTGATACCTTCAGCTTTAAGGAATAGTTCGTCATTAAGTCTTTCAATATGAACCATTTCACCTTTTCTATTCATAATTAAAATAAGTTTATCTGCTGCTGAGATTATATAGATTTCATCGGTAATAGGATGAATAGCTAAACTTGCAGGTCGAAAATTAAAAGGTTTAATTTTTCCCTTTGATGTAGTTTGTGTTTGAATAATATCGTATTTAGAAGCAAATTTTTGTATTTCGTTAGTATTAATAGAATAAACTGGTTTTTCAAGTAGTTCTTCAGTTTTAATATTATAAGAATAAATATATCTTTTTTCTTTTTCATTATGATTTATTGGTTTACTTTTAGCAGCTATTAAGATTCTGTTATTCTTTTGGTCGTAGCAAAGACCTTCATTATTTGCTGTTTTTAAATTTAATTGATGATGAATGAATTTTGCATCATCATTAAGAAAATTTTTACATTCACTAAGCCGCCCATCGCTTCTTAGAATATATAATGATTCACCGGTATAAGTGAGTCCTTCAAAATCACCACTTTCTTCAAATTCATATTGCGAAACAATTTTTCCATTAATAAAATCGTAGATGAAGACAATTCCTAATTCATCTTGGACTAAAGCAACGTGCTTAGAATCAATATCAGTTAAACCGGATACTTCATTTAAAACTGGTGGTAGTTGTTGCTTTATATCCGGCTTATTTAAATTATATTTAAATTTATATTCTGCCATATTCTCAATATTAAAGAATATACTGAACAACGCAATTATAAATAAAAATCGTTTCATTTATTCATTACTTTAATAAAACACAAAATATATAAGATGTTTTAATCATTATAAAATTGTAGTATTTTTTTTGGTGAGTTCTAATAATTCAATTTTCTCAGTAATAATAAACGTATAATTGTAAAAATTCCTTACTATCAATTTCTTTTATTTACTTATATCTTTAAATTATGCTGATATTCCACTTATTCAGCAGTTATAAAATATTTGAAAAATTACTTTTTTGAATTTTTTTATTCCATTGGAATTATATATTTAATTGCTTTTTTAATATATCATCTCTACGAGATAAGCACAGTCATGGATTATTCCTTTTACAAATCCATAATTCCTACGATATAAATTTCTCAAAAGAGAAATTGCGTAAGCTGAGTTATTATATCATTTCCTATTTGAACTAATAGATATAGATGTATGTAATAATTAATATAATTCTGAAATTCCTGTACGAAGTGAGGGATTTTAAGTATTTTGATAACAAGGAATTGTGAGAATCCTCACTGCGTTCCTAACGAACAACATTAGCTTGTAAAAGGAAGTAATCGGATGACTGGTAGCCATACGATGACTAAAAAAGTTCATTTTCTCAAAAGTAAATGTCTTCGTTTATATTCGCTTACCTGTGACATTTTTTCTTGTCATTCTGGCGTATGCCAGAATCCATCTTGGGAAAGCAAGTGAGCTTGCTCACGATACATTTGGGCAAGCCCAAATGCTTCATTGAAATAGCTAAAATTGAATAGCGTTGAATAATAATAAGATGGATTCTGACATCCGTCAGAATGGCACATTTAGTGATGTCATCTCCATTATAATAAGTATTTGCTTTATCAAGGTGGGGCTGAATGACATATTATATTGAATTTATTGTTAGCGGTTTGGTATTAAAAAATATAATTAATATTATGAAAATATTATGAAATTTATTAAATAAATATTATTTATTATTTTAAAATATTGGAATGTTTTATATAGATGAAAAATATAGATATACAATATTTTTCATTGGAATTTAGGTAATATTAATAAAAATATATAAGAAATTATTTTTTTAAAAAATAATCATTTATGTAAAAAATTTTACATAAAAGTCAATATTTTTTTTGATTTTAAATTTTTTTGATTATTTTACTTTTTTTAAAAAGGTATAATATGAAAAATTGAATAGTTTATATATATAAATAAATAACTAATGTTTTTCTCAAAATGGAGGGATTATGTATTATTGCTATTTTAAAAGCCATAAAATGCTAAAAATTTTACCAATAGCATTTTTATTGGCTATTGTTTTTTCTTTTAACTCTTTAAAAGCACAAGAAGAGTTAATGTTATACGAAGGTTTCGATGATGGAACTCTTCCTGCTGGATGGTCTCAGCAATATGTTTCTGGTGCTGTTGACTGGACTTTTCCTTTAGCCGGTGTTGGAACTCCATCTACAGTTCACGGTGGAACAAATAAAGCACGATTCTATTATGCAAGTAGTGATGGATATTCAACAAAATTAATAACTTCAGCTATTAGTTTTGGGGACTATACAAATAATCCAACACTTAATTTTTGGCATACTCAAAAGGTTTGGTCTGGCGACCAAGATTATCTGAGAATTTACTATCGTCTTTCTGATGTTGATCCGTGGATACTTATAGAAGAATATCTTGGAGATATACCTGATTGGACTGAAGCAAATATAGCTCTTCCCGAAGTAAGCAATACATTTTATCTTGCTTTTGAAGGTGTTGCTAATTACGGATACGGAGTTCAGCTTGATGATATTGTTGTATATGCTTCATTGCCACCTTCTTACTGCGCTACTTTATCAGATTGCTCAGTAAACTGGATTACAAATGTTGCTTTTGGAACAATTAATAATCCATCGCTTTGTGATGGAGGTTATTCGGATTATACACTAATTTCAACTGATGTTACATTAGGTGCAACAATTCCAATAGCCGTAACTCCAAACTCAACTAGCACATCTCTTATTTGCGGAGTATGGTTTGATTGGAATAAAAATTACGATTTTACTGATGCAGGGGAATATTTCCAATTAACTCTTAATGGAGGAGTTTTTACTGGTGATATTTTAGTTCCAGCTGATGCAATTCTTGATAATACTCAAATGAGAGTAAGGATGCAAGATGGCGATATCAATCCAATCTTACAACCTTGCGGACCTGAAGTTTTGGCAACTCAGGGCGAAGTGGAAGACTATACAGTTAATGTAGTTCCTAATGAAATGGAATATGTTTCCAGCACAACAACTGCTTTTACTGAAGTTGTTGAGCAAGGTGATGGAAATCAACACATTATTGGAATCGAAATAGTTACTGAAAATCCATTAAATCCACTTGTTCTTGCAAATCTTGTATTTTCAACTACAGGAACAACAGTTGTAACTGATATATTAAATGCTAAAGTATTTTATACAGGAGTAAATAATATTTTTGCGACTGACGTTCAATATGGTGAAACGTTTAATAATCCTACAGGTGAATTTAATATCGCCGGTAATATTCCTCTTGCAGAAGGGACTAATTATTTCTGGCTTACTTATGATATTGCACCTGATGCAACACCAGGGAATGTAGTTAATGCTTCTTGCTTGTTTGTTCAGGTAGGAGCAGAAGATTATGTTCCAGATATTACTGCTCCCGGTCCCGGAAGAGTTATTCAAGAAGCAGGGCCTGACCCAACAATAGTTTTTGAAGACTTTACTTCTGAATCATTCCCGCCTGCTGGCTGGACAGCTGTTATTGGAAGTGGTACAAAAAATTGGGACAGAGTAACAAGTGGAACAAGTCCAACCTGTAGTCCACATTCACTTCCGGCAATGGCGCGTTATAATGCTTATGGTGCTACTTCTGGCAGTTATGCAACTCTTTTTTCACCTACTTTAGATTTTTCAAACCGAGGGAATGAAGATTGCCCTGTAACTTTCTGGATGTATCGTGATAATGGATATTCGGCTTATTTAGAAGGTGTAGATGTATTGGTCAATACAACAGCTACTTTAGACGGTGCTACTCAAATTGGTCGTATTTATCGTTCAAGGAGTTTAGAGCCAATCGAAACAGCTGATGGCTGGTATGAATATACATTTAATATTCCGATTGCTTTTAATGGAAATGCAGTTGTTATGTTTAAAGCATTTAGTGCTTACGGGAACAATTTCTTTATTGATGATATTAGTATTGCAACTTTCCCATCACCAATGGAATATGTTTCAAGCACTACTACTCAAATAACAGGACCACTTAGTCGTGGTGTTGTAAATCAAGGTATTATTGGAATTGAAGTTGTTACTAATGGTGTCCTTGAACCACTTAGTATAACTAATTTCAATTTTACAACTAATGGAACTAGCAACTTAACTGATATACAAAATGCAAAAGTTTGGTATACCGGAACAAGCAATATTTTTGCAACTACAACACAATTTGGCGAGCCATTTGCAGTCCCAACAGCAACATTTGATATTTCCGGCAATCAAGTTTTAGCAACAGGAACGAATTATTTCTGGCTAACATTCGATATACCAGCGATCGCAACAAATGGCAACTGGGTGGATGCCGGTTGCTTGCAAGTTACTGTTGCTGGAGAGAATTATGTTCCAACTGAAACCGAGCCCGGAGGAGCAAGACAAATCCAAAGCCCGATTGCTGGTGAATATACAATCGGAACTGGTGGGGATTATCCTACATTAGCTGCTATCTTCAATGATATTAATATTCTTGGATTATCAGGCAATACTCAGCTAAATATTATTGAAAATCAGACATTAGCAGTCCCATTTGTAATCAATCCATGGACTGAAGCCGGTGCTGGTGGTTACTTTTTAACCATTAAAGCTGGTGCTCCTAATGTAGTCCTCGAAGGAACTGCAACAACAGATGCTGTCTTAGTTCTTAACGGTGCTGACCGCGTTATTATTGACGGTGAATTTAATGTAGGAGAAAGAAACCTTACTATCAGAAATAATGCAACAAGCGGAACTAATGCTGCGATTTGGCTCAAAAGTGCCGGAACTGGTTTAGGTTGTTCTGATGTTACAATTAAAAATACTAATGTATTCGGTGCTGCAACTGCAACAACTGTTACTACTACACTCGGTATTTATGCTGCCGGTGCTACTGTTTCTACATCAGGGACAGGTGCTGATAACGATAATCTGACAATACATAATAACCATATTAAAAGAGCTTATTATGGTATTTTTGTTAGAGGCCTTTCTTCAACTGTTCTAAATGATAATTTACAAATTGTTGGAAATATTATTGGTTCAGAAGACCCAACAGAATATGTTTTATACAGAGGAATTGATGTAACCAACGCAGCTGCTCCACTTATTTCTCAAAATTATGTGAATAATATGAGAAGAACTGATGGTTCAAATATTGCTGCTATTGATATCGGACAAAATAGCGCTGGTGCAGTTATCACTCAGAACAGAATTCATGGTATAGTTCAAGCAAGCAGTAGTGGCTGGGGAGCTTATGGTATCAATATTTCTTCAGGAACCGGCAATACTAATTTCTTAATTGCAAATAATGCAATTACAGAAATATCTACTATGAATTACAATGCATCAAGCACAACATATAATCCTTTCGGTATAAGAATAACTGGCGGAACCGGACATAAGTTATACTATAACAGTGTGAATCTTTATGGTGTCCAAGGAACTGCAGGTGGTAATCCTTCATTATCATCAGCACTTCTTATTACATCTGCAAGTGTTAACAGCTTGGATATTAGAAACAATGTATTTTCAAATTCATTGGAAGGTTTAGCCGGCTCAAATTCTTATGCAATTTGTGTTATTGGTTCAGCAACATCATTTGCAAATATTGACAATAATGATTATTATGGAAGTGGTCCTTATGGAGTTCTTGGTCATTTAGGCACTTCATATAATGCAACAAGCAACAGCAAAACTACATTAGCTGCCTGGCAAGCTGCAACGACAAAGGATTTGGCATCAAAAGCAGAAGACCCGTTATATACAGCAAATGACAATTTATTACCATCTTCTTTTGCTTCTCCTCTAGTTCTATCCGGAATAGCAATACCTGGAGTAACAGTTGATATTTTAGGTAATCAAAGAGGAGTAATACCTACAATTGGAGCTTATGAAGTTGAAGTTATTGGTTTACTACCACCAGTTTTAGTTGCTCCTTTAAAGAATTCAATAGCTGTGCCAAATCAACCTGAGTTTATCTGGCAACCAGTTAATGACGCTGAAAGCTATCAAATTCAAATAGCAACAGATGTTGATTTTGTTAATTTAATCCTTGACCAAACAGGAATATTAGTAACAAGCTTTATTCCAGCAGAGCCATTAACTGAAACTACTTTGTTGTATTGGCGTGCAAGAGGTGAATCAACTGAAGAAGAGGGTAATTGGTCTCAAACCTGGAACTTTATTACTCAGGGAACACTTACAACACCAGTTCAAGTTTCACCCGGAAACGAATTAGCTAATATGCCGATTGATATTAACTTTATTTGGGAACCAGTTTTTGGTGCAAATCAATATACATTGCAAGTTTCCCAATTAGCAGATTTTTCAGAAATAGAATATGAATTTACTGGCTTAACAAATACAAACCAATTAATTAATGGACTGATGATGGCTATGCCATATTATTGGAGAGTCAATGCAACAAACGGTGTAAATGTAAGTGAATGGTCTGATACTTGGACATTCTCAACAGGAGCATTTACGACATTGGGCACAGGAACTTCATATAATACTTCTACTGGCTATCCGGCTCCTTTTGGACAATTTTACAATGGTGCTTTTCATCAAATGCTTTATACAGCAAGCGAATTAGCTGAAGTCGGATTATCAGCTGGTCCTATTTATGGACTTGGCTTTAATGTTGCTAATGTTAATACATGCGGTCCATTATTAAACTATACTCTAAAAATTAAGCATACAACCGTAAATAATTTATCTGCATTTGATTTAGAAGGTTGGACAACTGTATTTACAGCAGCATCATATCAACCATTTAACGGTTGGAATCTGCATAGTTTTGATGCTCCATTTATCTGGGACGGAGTATCAAATATACTTATTGATGTATGTTTTAATAATTATCCAAATGGCTATACAAATAATGCTTCTACTTATTATACTGTTACTTCTTTTACTAGTGTTGTGTATGACAGGTCGGATTCCAATCCTGATTTATGTATTGCACCGGCTAGTACGAATACATCTACTTATCGAGCAAATATAAGATTTATTAATGACCCCGGAGTTGTATTATTAAATCCAGAAAATGGTGAAATAGCGGTTCAGGTTCCTGTAACTTTTGAAGTATCAAATAATGGTTATGAATTATATTATGATTACCAAATTTCTACTTCTTTAGAGAATTTTGAAACTGAAATTGTTTATGAAGAAACAACAATTGAAAGTATGTTTGAACTTAACTTAGACTTTAGTACTACATACTATTGGAGGGCAAGGGCATTAACAGGACTTGGATTAACTGAATGGTCAGCCGTCGGCGAATTCGAAACTGAAAAAGTATTCTATGTTGGCGATGGTGCAAACTTCAATACATCAACAACTTACCCGGCTCCTTATGGAAATAAATATATGGGCGCCAAACATCAAATTTTATTCAAAGCTGCTGATTTTGCTGCTGCCGGTTTTATCCCCGGTGAAATTAGAGGGCTTGCATTTGATGTCGCTCAGGTTAATAACTGCGGAGTATTAAATAACTTCTATATTAAGATGAAAGCAGTAACACAAAATGCACTTACTACTTTCGATAATACTGGAACTGGCTGGATCGATGTGATTGCTCCTTCTGATTATACTCCTTATGAAGGTTGGAATATGCATCGTTTCGATATTCCGTTCGTTTGGGATGGTATTTCGAACGTTTTAATCCAAACCTGCTTCTATACACCGGAAGTAACATTTAATGCTTCAACCAAATATACTCAAACTAATTATAATAGCGTTGCTGTTAAGTATCAAAATGGTAATGCAAATATATGTGAAGCTACTTCTCCGAACACTGTTTCTATGTATCGTCCAAATATTGCATTTATCGGATTTGAATCATTGCAAGCTCCAGTTCTGGTTGCACCAACAGATTTATCTGTCAATGTTCCTCTTTATCCGACATTTAGCTGGCAGCCAGCTGGTCCTGCTGATTTAGTTCAATATGATTTAATGGTAGCAGATAATCCAGAGTTTACTGACCCAGTATTATTTGTTGATGATATTCAACAAACTTCACATCAAATGTCTTTTGCTTTAAATAATAATACTATTTATTATTGGAAAGTTATTACTGAATCATTAGACGAAGAATATATTTCTGAATGGTCTGAAATATGGTCATTTACAACTCAAATTGCAAGTCCAGTTTTAGCTCAACCTGAAAATAATGCTGTTGGTATTCCAACAATCCCATTGTTATCATGGCTTGAAACAAATGGAGCTGCTTATTATAATATACAAGTATCATTAACTAATGACTTTACAACAACAATAGTTAACCAAGACGGGATTGTTGAGTTGGAATATTTATTACCGGAACTTTTATTAAATACAAAGTATTATTGGAGAGTTAGAGCAACTGATATGTGGGGAAATCTCACAAACTGGTCAGAAACATGGAACTTTACAACAGTATTGATTCCTCCTACCTTAGCTACTCCTATGGACGGTTCTATTGGAATACCTGTCAATGCTGATTTTAGTTGGAATACTTCAATCAATGCTAATCAATATCAGATTCAGGTTTCTTCTGACGAATTCCAAACAACTGTATTTGATTTAAGTACTGCTCTAACAAGTGCTAACGTTCAATTAGAAAACAACACCTGGTATATGTGGAGAGTTAGGTCAAGGAATACTGGAAATGGAAATATAAGCGAATGGTCAACTCCATGGACATTTTTAACTCAACTTGATGAACCAACTCTTGTTACTCCAGAAAACGGAGCAATAGGGGTTAGTTATCCCAATGCAGATTTAATTTGGGATTTAGTACCCAGTGGAACAAGATATAATTTAGTATTGGCTACTGATGCAAACTTTAATAATATTTTAGTTGACGATAGTTATGTTTATGGAAACCAATATAATGTAGGCGTCTTAGAACCTTATACAGAATATTTCTGGAAAGTAATGGCATTCGACGATGATAATATTAATTTCAGTGGCTGGTCTGAAGTATTTAGTTTCAGTACAGTTGTTGGACCAGTTGTATTAGTTAGTCCGGAAAACAACTCAATTAGACAATTAACCAATCCAGAGCTGGTTTGGGAAGCAATCGATGGAGTTACTTATCAATTACAGGTTTCACCATATTCACACTTTGGTTATACCATAGTGAACGAAAGTGGATTAACGACTAATAATTACTTCGTTGAAAATATACTTTTAAATAATCAGAATTATTATTGGAAAGTAAGAGCGATGCAAGGTGAATTTATTGGCGATTGGTCAGATGTTTTCACATTCAGAACCTTAGCCAAAGATGAAACACCTTGGGAAGTTACCGAAACCGGTAATAGTTCAACTGTTATTATACCAACAGGTGTAGTGTCGTTAATAGCTGGACGTTCTATTGCAACTGGTGATGCAATTGGTCTATTCTACGATGATAACGGAGTTCTTAATTGCGCTGGCTATGGCATTTGGGATGGTTATGAACTACCAATAACAGTTTATGGCGATGACTTAGCTACTCCAAATAAAGATGGCTATACTGTTGGCGAACCATATTACTTTAAAGTATGGGACAATACAGCAAAAGACTATTATTATGCCGAAGCAACTTTTGCTTCAGGACCAGATAACTATCAAATTGCTGCAGTTTCTCTTGTTGCTAATTTAAATGTTATTAATACTACAACTCAAACAATAACATTGGCTAATGGGTGGAATCTGATTTCAAGCTATGTTAATCCAGCTGCTCCAAATATGGTAGATGTTTTTGCTCCAATAGTAACAGATGTAAAAATTGTTAAAAATGGACAAGGGCAGCAATATATACCACAATGGAACATTAATACAATTAATAACTGGAATATTAGGCATGGTTACTTTGTTTATATGCTATCTTCACAACAACTTGAATTAACAGGTGCCAAGATTCAACCTTCAAGCACTTCAATATATTTGCAACAGGGTTGGCGCCTAACCTCATACATTCGAGATAATCCGATAGCACCTCAAACAGGATTTGCTACTATTAATGACAATCTTGTTATTGCTAAAAATGGAACAGGTGGAATTTATGTTCCACAGTTCAATATCAATACAATTGGCAACTTGGTTCCCGGAAGTGGTTATAATCTTTACCTTTCTGCAACTGAAGAATTGATTTATCCAAGTAATGTTATTCAATCAAGAGCTGGAATTAATGATATTACACCATCACCAAAATACTTGGTTCCAAGTGTAAACAATACTGGAAGCGATGCTACTCTTATTCTTGAATTAAGTACTAGCTTTAACGGACAGGAAATTGGTGTTTGGAACTCAAGAGCTGAATTAGTTGGCTCTGCTGTTATTGAAAATGGCTCTGCTGCTATTAACATTTGGGGAAATAACAATATATCTGAACAAAATGATGGTGCGTATGAAGGTGAATTCTTAACAGTGAAGAGTTACAATCCAGAGAACAATCAATATTCTGATATTCATCTAAATCAGATTAACGAGCTTGTTAGTGGTAATCATCCAGAATTTGTAACTTTTGCTCAAAATGCTATTTATTTTGCTAAAGCTGATATTGCAAATGAAGCAGCAACCGGTGAAATGTCAATTAAGAATCTTCCAAATCCTTGCGCAACTAATACTACTATTGAATTTAGCTTGCCAAATGAAGGATTTATCGAAATTAGCTTGTATTCTTTGAATGGCCAAAAAGTTGCTCATATTACTGATGCAAACTTTAAAGCCGGAACTCATACATTGAATTTCGATGCTTCTAATCTGACTTCAGGAACATACAATTTAATTCTACGTTCCGGTTCACAACAGGTTAATCAAATAATGCTTATTGTTAAGTAATTTGAATTATAATGAATAAAGGCAGTCTATTATAGGACTGCCTTTTTTCCCCTTAAAAAAATATATATATTTAATCAGTGTTTCTTTGATATTTTATCGTTTTTTTTTAAATTTGTCAATATTTTATTTTACTCTATGGTTTATTTATATGTTAAAATTATATAAGTATCTAATTATTCTGTTGTTTACGGCATTTGTCATAAATATTAATGCTTTCTCATTTCAATATTCTAAGAATATAGGACAATTGAAAAACCAAAACTATACTTGTAATGAGGATGTTCTGTATTATTTTTCATCTAATAATTTTAAACTGCAATTAAAGAAAAACAGCATTAGCTTCGAACTTTACAAAGTAATAAATGATATCGACAATATTTTCGAAAAGAATAAAATTCGTAATAAGTATTACACTGAAAAGCCATTGAAAAATAATAAGTTTATAACAAAATCAATTCAATTCGCAAGAGTTGATTTAGAATTGGTCGGTGCTAATTATCCTACATTAGAAAATAAAGATGCTTCTAATTATCCGGAAGAAATCGTATATTCAATTTCACAAAATAATTATAGTAGAATACCGAAATATTCTGAAATTATTTATAAAAATGTATATAACAATATTGACATCAAATTTTCTTTCAATAATGAAGGCAAACCAAAATATGATTTTATTGTAAAGCCGGGCGGAAATCCTTCTGATATTATCATTAAAGTAAATGGTATTGAAGACATAACTTTAAATAAAGATAACAAAACTGTAAGTTTTAATACTTATCTTGGTGCAATACAAGAGGAAATTCCCGAAGCATACATAACTGATAATCTATTATCTGATAATAAAACAAAAGTTAAAGGACATTTTAAGAGAATAAATCAAAATACTTTCGGATTTATCGTAAGTAATTATGATAAAAGCAAGAATTTAGTAATAGACCCTCAAATAATTTGGGGAACTTATCTTGGTGGAAGCGATATAGATAATACTTATGGTGTTACAATTGATAGCAACGGAAATATTTATGCTGCTGGCGAAACATCGAGCGTAGATTACATAGCGACTCAAGGTGCTTATCAAGGTGAGATAAATGGATTTATTGACGCTTTTATTAGGAAATTCGACTGCAATGGACAATTGATTTGGTCAACGTATTTTGGTGGTGAAGAGCACGATAGCGCCTATGGTATAGCTTGCGATTCAAATAATAATGTAGTTATTACTGGCTATACGATGAGCGAAAATGGGATTGCTACCCCCGGCGTTTGGCAAGAAATAAATAATGGTGGATTTGGTGATGCTTATGTGGCTAAATTTACTTCTGATGGCGATTTCTTGTGGGGAACTTATTTCGGTGGCTCTGATTATGACTGCTCTAATGGTGTTGCATGTGATTTTTCAAATAACATAATAATTACAGGTCATACAGCCAGCACTGATTCAATTGCAACACCCAACGCTTTTTTAACTACATATCAGGGATATGGCGATGCTTTTATTGCTAAATTCAATTTAAATGGACAATTAAACTGGTCAACATATTTTGGCTATGAAGATTATGATTCAGGGCTTTCTATAGCTTCTGATTCTTTTAATAATATTTTTATTACTGGTCAAACTAACAGCTATATGAATATTGCCACAGAAACTTCTTTTCAGGAAGAATTTGGTGGTTTTTCTGATGGTTTTTTAACTAAATTTAATCCCAGTGGAAGCAGGATTTGGGCAACTTATTATGGAGGTGAAATTGATGATGTTTGCAATTCTGTCAAAGTTGATGATTTGAATTATATATTAATTGCAGGTACAACAAACAGTGAAATTGGTATTGCTTCAAGCGAAGCTTTTCAAGATGAATTAGCAGGCGTTGAAGATGGTTTTGTTGCGAAATTTAGCAATGAAGGAGAGCGACTTTGGGGAACATATTATGGTGGAAATGATTATGACGGTATATATTCTGTTTGTAATGATTCATTGAATGATCTATTTATTAGTGGATTTACATTAAGTCAAAATAATATTTCTACTCCTTTAGTTCATCAGGAAAATTTAGCTGGTTTTGGGCTGAATACCGATGGATTCATTGCTAAGTTAACTTCAAATGGCAACAGGGCTTGGGGAACTTATTACGGCGGTGATTTCGATGAATATGTATATTCAGGATGTAGAGATATATTGAATAATATTATAATTGTTGGTAGTTCTCAAAGTGCTGATGGAATATCATTTAATTATTCGAGTCAGCCGGAATTTGCTGAAGGTTATCTTGATGGATTTGTAGCAAAATTTTATAACAATATTCAAGAATTTGATACATTAACAATTTCTTTACAAAGTGGGTGGAATACTATTTCGAGCAATATATTCCCACGAAATAATGCTATAGCTGCGGTATTTTTCCCAATCAGACAAAATACTGTTGTTGTTAAAAACTCAAATGGTTTTGTTTATAATCCGAGTTTGGGTATCGATGAAATTGGGATATGGAAATGTGATGAAGCTTATCAGGTTTTTCTTAATCAACCAGTCGATTTACAAATTACGGGAGATAAAATTTTACCAGAAAATTTTCTTATACATTTAGAACAAGGTTGGAACTATATTCCTTATCTTAGAAATAGCGTAATGAACCTTGACGAAGCTTTTGCTTCTATTTATAATAATATTTTAATTGTAAAGGATAATGAAGGTAAAATGTATTTTCCATCTCTATTTTTAAATAAAATTGAATATTTATCAGTTGGGGAGGGATACTTAATATATATAACAAATCCAGTAGATTTCTATTATCCTGAAAACGAATAGAGAAATAAAATTTAATAAATTATCAATTTTTTTTTTATTTTTAGAAATTTTTTTATATTTGATTTAGCATAATAGGAAGGAAATAAATAAAAATATAAAATATATTTGCATTTTTGCAAAAAAATATATATTTTTACAAAAATGTATTTTGATAAAAAAAATTAATGATATATAATGTAAATAAATAATAATTAACTTTTTTCTCACTATTATGAGGTATTTAAATATGCGTTACTTACGAATCGCAACATTGTGTGTAGCATTATTGTTTGTCTTTGCACAAGCAGATGCTCAAAGTCCGGATTGGACATGGACTTCTATTACCGCTAACAACGGTACTGTAATTTTCCCTTATGCTAATACACCAACTTTCAATGACGAACCAATTGCAGTAGGCGATTGGATTGGTGGTTTTGGCGCAGATAATGATTTTTGTGTTGGTGCTGTTGCTTGGGAGCTTAATCAGCCACCACAATTAGCAAACGGATTGACTGTATGGGGCGATGATGAACAAACTCCAGTTGTTGACGGATTAGTCGGCGGTGAAGTTATTCAATATCGTCTTTGGAGACAAGAAGATGGACAAGTATATGATGCAACTGCTGTAGTTTATGCAAGTGGTAGCAGCAATACTACTGGTGAATATTTATTTAATGGTATTTGGATTGTCGGCTCTATGACTTTCGAGGGTGGCATCACAGGATACACTATCAGTGGTATTATCACTTATGCAAATACAGCAAATACTCCTATGACAAATACAAACGTTGCTTTGGTATCTGGCGAATTAGTAATTGCTGAAACTACAACTGAAGCTGATGGTTCATATAGTTTTGCAAATGTAGAAAATGGTTCTTATACTATTGTTGCTACAACAGACAAAGCTTGGGGAGGTTCAAATAATACTGATGGTATTTTTATAAAAAGACATATTGTTGCATATCAAGGATTTCAACTTGTCGGAATTCAGTTAAAAGCTGCTGATGTTCAATTCAATAATATTGTTAACAATACAGATGCTATTCTTATCGGTCGTAGAGTAGTAGGCGGCAATATTACTGCATGGACGCTTCCTGATTGGGTTTTTGAAATACCAAGTGTTGTTATTGATAATGCTGATGAAACAGATGTGAACATTAAAGCATTATGTGGTGGTGATGTAAACGGTAGTTATACTCCTCCACTATAATTTAATTTATCAACATAAAAGATAGTAATAATTACTATTAGTGGAATTTTAATAACTAATAAGGAAATACAATATGAAAAAAATATTTATATTAGCTTTAGCAATGTTATTTTGCAGCTATATATCTTATTCATTACCTACAGTAACCATAGGAAATGAAGAAGCAAATACTGGAGATGTTGTTTCAGTACCTGTTACAATGGATGGATTTACAGGCATTGATTATGCCGTAAATGGAATTACTATGTTTATTAATTATGATGTTACTCAATTTAGTAACCCATCATTTACAAATATAAATTCAACATTGTTTCCAGGTGGAATATCTGAAGTCGGTAATCCAGGTGTTATGGCTTATATATGGTCAACTGGCGGTGCTGCAGTAGATGTTCCAGATGGTACATTAATATTCAATTTACAACTTACTTATATTGGAACTTCTGCAACAGAACTTACTTGGAATTCAGCTCAATGTTTATTTACAAACGATAATTTAGATGAAATTGTTGTTACTTATGTTGATGGTAGTGTTTCTCCTATCGTAAGCATTTTACCACCAGTTTTAGCTTTACCAATAAATAATCAAATAAACGTACCAACAAATCCAAACCTTAGTTGGAATGCTTCTGCAGGTGCTACTTCTTATACACTACAAGTATCTACATTAAGTGATTTTTCAACGTTTGTTGTTAACGAAAGTGGAATTACAAATACAAATTTTGATTTAAATGGATTAGATTATTTAACAGATTATTATTGGCGTGCTAACGCTACTGATGGAACTAATATAAGTGTATGGTCAGAAGTATGGCATTTCACAACAATTCAAGGCCCAACTTTAGAACCTACTGTTACAATCGGTTCAGTTGAAGCAACTCCTGGTGATGTTGTTGTAATTCCAGTTACAATGGATGGATTTACAGGGATTGATTATGCAGTAAATGGTATTACAATGTTTATTAATTACGATATTACTAAATTAAGTAATCCTTCATTTACAAATGTTAATACGACATTATTCCCAGGTGGAATATCTGAAACAGGTAATCCCGGTGTTATGGCTTATATTTGGTCAACCGGAGGAGCCGCAGTTGATGTTCCAAATGGAACACTTATTTTTAATTTACAGTTCACTTATATTGGCACAACTCAAGCAGATTTAACATGGAATATTCCACAATGCTTGTTTACTAATGACAATTTAGATGAAATCGTTGTTACTTATGTTGATGGTAGTGTTATTCCTTTAATTGAACCACCACTTCCACCAGTTCTTGTTTCACCAATAAATGAAACTATAAATGTTTCAATTAATCCAACATTAACTTGGGAAGCAAGTGCAAATGCAACAGGCTACAATATTAATGTTTCTACTGACCCAACTTTTGCTACTACTATTGCATTAGAAGAAACAGGAACTTCAATAGATGTTTTGGGATTAAACAGTCAAACAACTTATTATTGGAGAGTAAATGCTTATAATGCCAGTGGTACCAGTGAATGGTCAACTGTTTGGATGTTTACAACCGGACAGCAATTTACAGGACCAACTGTTACAATTGGTGAGGTTTACGCTAATACTGGTGATGTAGTTGTTATTCCAGTTCAAATGTACAATTTCACTGGTGTTGATTATGCTGTAAATGGCATTACTATGTTTATTAATTACGATGTTACTAAACTAAGCAATCCATCATTTACAGATGTTAATTCAACATTGTTCCCCGGTGGAATATCTGAAACAGGAAATCCCGGTGTTATGGCTTATATTTGGTCAACCGGTGGTGCTGCAGTTGATGTTCCTCCTGGTACACTTATTTTTAATTTACAGTTTACTTATATTGGTGCAACTCAGGCAGATTTAACATGGAATATTCCACAATGCTTGTTTACTAATGACAATTTAGATGAAATCGTTGTTACTTATATCGATGGTTTTGTTTCCCCATCAAACCCACCAGAGCCACCACTTCCACCAGTCCTCGTTTCACCTATTGACGGTTCAGTCGATATGCCAAATCCACTCGAATTTACTTGGATGGCTTCAGAAGGTGCAACAAACTACTACATTGAATTTTCTGATGTAGAAGATTTTTCAAATGCATGGGGCGAATGGACAACTGAAACCTCTTATTTAGAAGATTTCTGGTACTTTGGAACAACTTACTATTGGAGAGTGAAAGCTTCAAACGGTCTCGAAAGCGATTGGTCAGAAGTATGGGATGTTACAATTAATGAATTTGGCGTTCCTACCCTTGCTTCTCCAGTTAACGAAACAATAGGAATTGAACTTATTCCAACATTATCTTGGGAAACAGTTCTTGAAGCAGATGGCTATAATATTGAAGTATCTACAGACCCAACATTTGCTTCTGCAATGCCTTATCAATCACAAGCAACTTCAATTCAAATTGACCCTCTGGAATATTTAACCACATATTACTGGAGAGTAAATGCTTATGATGAATATCAAACAGGCGAATGGTCAACAGTTTGGATGTTTACAACAGTAAATGTTCCAATTCTTCCACCAGTACTTGTTTCACCACTTGATGGTGCTGCAATTGATGTAAATGATATAGATTTTGTATGGCAGGCAGCAGAAAATGCTACTACATATAATATTGAGGTATCTGATGACCCAACATTTGCAACAACAATAGCTTTACAAACAAGTGAAACCACAATTCAAGTACCTGGTTTATCATGGGAAACAACATATTATTGGAGAGTAAATGGCTTTAATACTGAATATACAAGCGAATGGTCAGAAGTATGGGACTTCACTACTGGCGAAACCCCAGTTCCACCAGCACCACCAGTATTAGTTTCTCCTTTAAATGAAACCATTGATATTCCAGTTGACGTTTTAACATTAGATTGGAATGCATCAATTGGTGCAGATTACTATAATATTGAATATGCAACTAATGCAACTTTCGATAATGCTGTCGAATTAGAAACAGCAGAAACATCAATTGACATTTATAATTTAGAATACTTAACAACATATTACTGGCGAGTTAATGCAACAAACCAAAATGGTACAGGCGATTGGTCTGAAGTATGGATGTTTACAACAGCTCCATTTATTCCACCAGCACCAGTATTAATTGCTCCAGCTGATGGCTCTATTGATTTACCTTTGGTTGTTGACTTCTCTTGGAATGCTAGTGATGGAGCCGATAGCTATTATATCGAATTTGCTCACAATTCTGACTTTACAGACCCAGTATGGGGAGCTCCAGTAACCACAACTACTTATCAACAAGAGTTTGAAGATTACTTAGGAACTTATTACTGGAGAGTAAAAGCAATAGCTGGTGAATTTAACAGCGTTTGGTCAGAAGTATGGTCATTTACCACTCAAGCTGAAGATATTCCGGCACCAGTATTAGTTGCTCCTCTTAACGGCGCAACAGGTATTTTGTATACAGGAACAGATTTAAGTTGGACTATAGAGTTACCAGCAATTGAATCTTACTATGAAGTAGCAACAGATAATAACTTTACTAATATTGAATTCTCTGGCTGGACAGAACTAACAACAGTGTTCGTTGGTGAACTTCAATGGGAAACAGAATATTTTTGGCGCGTAAAAGCAAAGAGTGAATTAATGAACGAAAGTGATTGGTCAGAAGTATGGTCATTCATTACTCAAGAAATTCCAGTTCCAGAACCACCAGTTTTAGTTTCACCAGTTAATGGAACAATTGACGTTCCACCAGCAGTAGTTGAACTAACCTGGGAAGAAGTTGGCGACACAATTCTTTACAGTATTGAATTAGCTCATGATGCTGACTTTACTGATATAGGATATAGTGTAACAACAGTATTAACAGAATATACTTTCTATAATATTGAAGGTCTAACACCACATTACTGGAGAGTAAAAGCAACAAATAATTTAGGTGGTACAAGTGATTGGTCTGAAGTTTGGATGTTTACTACTTCGGAACCAAATCCATTTATTTGGACAATCAATACTGGCAACAATGCAACAGTGATGGTTCCATATACAGCAACACCTACAATCAACACAATTCCTCTTACTGATGGCGACTGGGTCGGTGCTTACTCACCACTCGGATTCTGCGTTGGTGCAATAGAATGGATAGTTCAACCACCACCACAAACTGGAAATGGTATTACAGTTTGGGGCGATAATGACCAAACAACTATTACTGATGGTATGATTGTTGGTCAAACTATTAATTATCAACTATACAAAGCCGAAACAGAAACTTACTATCCAGTAAATAATGTTGCTTATTCAGAAGGTAATGGTATTTATGCCGTAAATGGTTATTATGTAATTAGTGAAATGTCTTACACAGACAGTAACTATGTGCCACCTGTTCTCCTTACATCACCATACGATGGCGAAGTAAATGTAGCAATTGACCCAGTAGCTGAATTTGTATGGCAGGCAGCTGATAATGCTGATATGTATAATTTTGAATTATCAACAGACCCGAGTTTCTCATATACAATTGCTTTACAGACAGCAGAAACAGGTATTGAAGTTCCCGGTTTAGAAGAAAATACAGTGTATTATTGGAGAGTAAATGGCTTCAATGATAATTACACAGGTGAATGGTCTGAAGTTTGGAGCTTTACAACAGCACTTCCATGCGAACCACCAAGTATTCAAGCAAGAAATCTTGTATTTTCAAATGTTACAGATAACAGCATTAAAGTAAGATGGACCCGCGGAAATGGTGAAAATGCATTAGTCGTTGCTTATCCAAATGGCGTTGATGCTACTCCGGAACAATTAACTGGCTATATTGCAAACAGTGAATACGGACAAGGTTCTATGATAGGAACTGGTTACGTTGTTTATTCTGGTGTCGGCGACAGAGTAACTGTTACAGGATTACTTGGCGGACATTCATATACATTTAAAGTATATGAATATAACTATACTGAATGTATTGCATATAACTTAAACAATGCTGCTAATAATCCAAGAAATAAATCGACATTACCACCAGAACCAGTTATTATTCCAACTACCTACAAGACCGATACTGGTTTTGAAGCAGTTTGGACCTATAATGGTGAAGTAGATTGGTTTGAACTTTACTTGTATAATGATGAAGGTAATTTAATTGAAATTTATGATGTTGGTGATGCAACCTCATCATTTATCGATGAATTAACTCCTGCAACATTATATTATTATGCAGTTATTGCAAATTATGGCGGTTCATATAGTTTCTCAGATGTAGAACCAGTTTTAACATTAGATGTTGAGCCATTAACTGGTCCAATGAATACTGTTGCTCAAATTGGTTTATTAGAAAATACAATTGATTTGACCTGGGAAAAACCAGCCGATGCAGAACTTTCATTAGTAGTTGCATATACAAGTGACCCAACAGAATTACCATTAGACGCTACTGAATATTTATTTAATACTGATTATTCATTAGCACCAGCTCTTGGTGATGGCAAAATTGTTTATATTGGTACAGATAACTTTACAACTGTAACCGGAATTGAACTACTTGAACATTATTACTTTAGAGTATATGCATTTAATGGTGGAGTTATTTATCAGGATACCTATCCTTTAAATACACACAATTACAACACAGAAGCTTATGGAGCAGCAGATATCTGGAACATAGTATTACCAGCTCCAGTTCTCTTAACACCAGACAATAAGTGGGAAGAAGGATTCTCAACTTACTGGACTTATGATGTTGAAATTGATTACTTTGAATTAGATGTAAATGGCGAATTATTTGACTTACCATACGATTTACGTGATTTTGATGTAGATGGTTTAACTCCAAATACAATATATGATGTAAAAATTAGAGCAATCTATTCAGATGTTGTTTCTGACTGGTCAAATATTGAACAAATCAGAACATTAGCAGTAGAACCCGCTCAACCAACAAACTTGGTATTTTCAAATATTACCGATGTATCAGCAACCTTAACTTGGACAAAAGCTATTGATGCAGAAAAGACTTTAGTTTTAGCTCATCAATTAGGTTTAACAGGGGAACCAGTCGATAACTTTGGATATCCTGCAGGAAATCCAGCTTATGGCGATGACACTCAAATGATTGATGGTTCATTCATCGTTTATAACGGTACTGGAAACTCATTTGAATTTACTAATTTAATTCCAAGCGGAGTTTATTACTTTGAATTATATGCATATAATGGCGAAGGTATTTTAGGCGATGATATCTTAAATTCATTTAACTATAATGTCGTTGAACCATTATTAGGCGAATTACAAACAACAGTTGCACCTCCAACAGTTGCTCCAACAAATGTGAACTTCCCAATAATTGGAACTACACAAATGAATGTTGCCTGGACTCCTGGCGATGGTACATATTCAATTGTCCTTGCTAAGAACAATTCAGCACCATTCCTTGCACCAGCAAATGGAGAAAGCTACAATGCAAATGCTCAATACGGCTTAGGTGACGTAATTGGTGATGCTTATGTAGTCTATGTTGGAATTGAATCAAATATTACAGTTACCGGTTTAACCGAAGGTACAGCTTATTACTTTGCAGTTTACACCTTCAATGGTATTGATAATGGTACAGTATATCTTGATATTCCAGCTCTTGGAAATGAAACAACAAAAGCACCAGCACCAGAGCCACTTGGACAAGACAGAGTTATTTCATTTAGAAATTCTCAGGCAACCCAGGTAAGCTTAACTTGGATATTGCCAACAAGCAATGCTGGCTCTTATCGTATTGCTTTAGTTAAAGAAGGTGCAGCTTTAGACATTAATGACTTCCCAATTGATGGAATGACTTATACTGCAAATTCTACATTTGGTTTAGGTGACCAAATCGGAAGTGCTTATGTTATCTATAATGCTGCTCCAGTGCCAACTATACCAAATCCATTAACAGTTACTGGCTTAAATACCGGTTCTACATACCATTTCAGAGTATTTGCTTATAACTCAACAGAACCCGGAACAGAAAACTACAACTTAAACAGTGCAGTCTTCAATCCAAGAGAAAAAGTTGCTGGTTCAAGAGAAGCAGTTGCTGGCGATGAATATGATGGTTACGAAGGTAATTCATTATTTAATTTAAGTAGCATTGCTCCAAACCCAGTAAAAGACGTTATTAACTTCAATATGAACGTTTATGATGCTCTTCCAATGTCAATCGAAGTATATAACTCTGATGGCGTTAGAGTTCTCACAGTTCAGGAAGGTACAACAATGAGTATAGGAGAACACAGCTTCTCAATTCCAACTGGAAATATTTCAGCTGGCCTCTATATTCTTAAAGTCTCAACTGGCAGCAGTGAATTCGCAATTCAATCATTTATTGTTATGCCATAATTTTTTGGAATAACTTTAAATGTTAATTTCAAGGCGAGCAGTATTGATGCTGCTCGCCTTTTTTTTATGAAGTGTTTGTTATGAAAAATGATAATTAATTATTTTTTATTATCATTTTTCATAATTTAATAACTAATAAATAAACAAATTAATTTAAAAGGCATTTATATGAAAAAATTACTAATTTTAACTGCTTGTTTCTTTATTTGTATAATTAATGTATATTCGGTTTTGCCGCCATATATGAAACAGGTTGAAGAAAAATCTTTTGGAGATGTTGTATATAAGATTTATGTACCGGGAAAAAAACTTGCTGATGGCAAGTATTCTGCTGCTAAAATACACAACGTTTATCGGGTACCTGAATCTGAATTTATACCCAATGCATTTCATTTGAAAACCAAAGAAGTTGAAGATATCGGTGATGGTAATGTTACATTAAATTCTTCAACACTAATGTCTTCCTTAAAAGGTTTACAAATAGAGAATATTAAACAGGCAATAAATTTTCCAAAAAGGAGTAAGCAAAAAGGAACAAAAGAAGAAGAATTAAGCAGAATTTATGAAATAACTTTTAATTCTGGTGAAGATGTATATAAAGTTTGTTACGAATTATTGGACAATCCGGAAGTTGAATATGCTGTTCCTATTTATAAGCGTTATACTTTACATATACCAGACGATATTCAATTCCCGTACCAGTATGCTATGGCGAATATTAATGCAAAAGATGCTTGGGACATTACAAAAGGCAGTACTGACATTGTAATTGGTATTGTAGATACTGGAGTGGATTATTTTCATGAAGATATTGGAGCTAATGATTGGTTAAATCCGGGTGAAATTCCAAATAACGGTGTTGATGATGAAGGAAATGGCTATATAGACGATGTGTATGGCTGGGATTTCGTAGGAGACATTACATTAATGGATGCAATAAATAAGCAATGGAATGAAGATGCAGACCCAAGAAATGCAAATCAAACTCATGGTACTCACGTTGCTGGCTGTGCATCTGCTGTTACAAATAATCAAAAGGGGATAGCTGGAACCGGTTATAATTGCAAAATTATGTCTATAAAATGCGCATCTGATAAAGGTAATGTCAACGGAATTTGGCGTGGTTACGATGGTATTGTATATGCTGCTGATAACGGCGCCCATATTATTAATTGCAGTTGGGGTGGTTCTGGCTCAAGTCCTGTTGAGCAGGAAGTAATCAATTATGCTGTTAATAAAGGTTCTGTTGTTGTTGTTGCTGCTGGAAATGATGGCAATAATATTGACAATAGAATTACTTTTCCTGCTTGCTATCAAAATGTTTTATGCGTTGGTGCCACAACCCAGGCGGATACATTAGCATATTTTTCAAACAGAGGCAGATTAGTTACGGTATATGCTCCCGGCGAGCAAATTCTTTCTACTTTACCCGGGCATTTATACGGAAAAGAAAGTGGTACTTCTATGGCTTCGCCAATTGTTGCCGGTATTGCCGGATTAGTTCTTAGCTCTCATCAGGACTGGATTACAAATTCTCCTACCCCGGCTGATAGAGTACAAAGAGTAATTCACCAAATTAGAAGTACAAGCGATAATATCCCCGGAGTCAATAAAAACGACAGACACCTTTATTATGGGAGGGCTAATGCTTTTAAGGCAGTTGATTATAACAGAACTGGCTCAACAAAAAAAATTGCTGGTTTAGTCGTTTCCGGATTAAAATTTTATGATGCTGATGCTATTACAAGTTATGAAAAGACAAGATTAATTTTAACAATGAAAAACTATCTCGGAAATGCAGATAACGTTTTTTTAAGGATTACTCCAATTTCAAATTTTGTTACTTTTACTGAATTTGAAAAAGACCTCGGAAGATTAAATGAATTAGAAACTAAAGATTTTGAAGTTGAAATCCAGTTAAAACCTAATAATCCCTGGATGGTTGGAGTTGCTGAATTATTCCTGACTGTTGCTCACGACGAATATGTTGATTATCAAATAATTCAGGTACCAATTCATCTTAATTCAAAAAATAAATATTCAGTAGTTTACAATATTCCTGAAGCATTAGCTTTTGATTGTTATAGTGCTATTGCTCCTTCAGCAAATAATTTTTGGGCTATAGGGAATGCTGGGATAAATGGTTCCAGTTTATTTTGGATTAATGATAATAATTTTAAAATTACTGGAACCCCAAAAAGCTTTTATAGTTTATAT
Source organism: uncultured Hyphomicrobiales bacterium (assembly GCA_964498585.1). Classification (GTDB taxonomy): domain Bacteria; phylum Bacteroidota; class Ignavibacteria; order Kapaibacteriales; family UBA2268; genus JAAYJM01. Next base: position 18,868 of record CAZCHH010000011.1, on the reverse strand, counting down.
GCTTTAAATGACCAAACTGCATTTTGCGGTACTGGAGTTCAAACAGGTGTATGTGAGGTATTCAAAACAAATAATGCTGGCGAAGATTGGGCATCTGTTTCTGTTGAAGCGATAACAAATTTTATTACCAGTATTAAATTTTTTGATGAGAACATTGGTTGTCTAATAGGGACACAAAAAGCAGGAAAATTAGGAATTGGATATACTTCTAATGGTGGCATAAGTTGGTCTCTTGTTACAAGTGCTCCTCCTCCCTTAGCGAATGAAAGTGTTTTTATTAACGGGGCTGCATGGTTTGAAAATAAGGGATGGTTCGGAACTAATAAGGGACGACTTTTATACTCTACTAATAAAGGAAAGAATTGGGACGTTGTCTCCATTTTAAAAGCAGAAAATATATATTTAATTGGATTTAAAGATGCTTTTAATGGTATTGCTATTTACAATGAATCAAATAGTTCAGACGCATTAGTGGCTTCTTCGACAAATGGCGGATTAACCTGGGTTCCAAATCGTTTCAACTTTTCCAGTAATGGTATTACCCCTGTTGCAGTTTATGCTCCTCCAGATTCAAAAGAAATTTATGTTATTGGTTCTTTTGGGCAGGTATTTCGCTCTGCTGACAATGGAGTAAATTGGGAACCAGTTCTTAATAATATGCAAGCCGATATTCACCGTGCAACTGGATTTTCTTATCAGTTCGGAAAAGTAAGATTATGGCAAGTAGGTAAACCAATAATTTCAACATTACAGTTCGACTATACTCCTGCCAGTGCTAAGAAAGAACTTACCAGTGTTAGTGGCGAAACAATTGATTATGATTCAGTCGTAGTGAACTCAAATTCTACAAAAAGCATTCAAATTAAAAATACTGGAACATTAGCTGTAAACATATCTAATGTTGGAATTATTCCAGATGAAGGTGTTCCAAATGGAATATTTGAGCTGTCAAATACTGCTCCTACTTCTATTGAGCCAGATAATACAGCTACTTTAAGAGTCCGCTTTAAACCTGATATTGTTGGAATGAGGACTGCAAAACTAAGTATTACAAATGATGGCACTCCTGAAGTCCTTATGGTAAATTTAAAAGGAGTAGGTAAAGAAGCGTCTTCAGTTGAAGATTTTCAGAGGATTTATTCTGCAAAAATTACTCCTAATCCAATTACTGACCAAGCTAATTTTGAACTTACTATTCCAAAAGCTTCTCAATATACAATTGATATAATTGATAAATTTGGTAATGTTCAATTCAATGTATTTAACGGTTATTTGGAAACAGGAGATTATAATTATCTGTTAACATTTGAAAAAATTCCATCAGGAGATTATTTCATTCGAATCTCTAACGGAGAAAGCTCTGCAATAAACAAAATTGTTTTAGTAAAATAACAAAGATATGAAAACAATAAATAGAAATAATAGCCAAGTATTCCTTTGCTTTTTAGTAATATTTTTTCTATTTTCAAATTTATTTTATACTGCTGCGGAAGAACCCGCAGCAGATAAAATGAAGGAATATATTCGCTTCCTTTCCTCTGATGAGCTGGAAGGAAGAGAGCCAGCAAAAAATGGAAATGTTGATGCTGCTAATTTCATTGCAGACAATTATAAACAATTCGGCCTTTCAACATTAGCAGGCGACTATTTTCAATATTTTTCCATTTCATCAGGTGTTAGGATAACTGATAAGAATTATGTTTCATATTCAGTTAAAATTGAAAAACCTGGCGTTCCTTTGGATAAAATTAAACCAATAGAAAAAAAATGGACGCTTAAACAAGATTGGTATCCAATTAGTTTTTCTGACAATGCGAGTTTTTCAGGTGAAATAGTTTTTGTTGGCTATGGAATTAGTGCTAAAAATATTGATTATGATGATTATAAAGATATAGATGTGACTGGGAAAGCTGTAATAATATTAATTGATTCTGCAGAAGGACGACCGAAAATCAGTCAGTTTAAAGAATATAGTGAATTAAAGTATAAAGTATCGAACGCGAAATCAAAAGGTGCCGCTGCTGTTATTTTTGTAAAAGACCAGGGCGATTCTGCTGATGTTTTCCTTCCACTTAATATGGTTCGTTTCTTTAAAAGTAACAATATCCCAGTAATTCAAGCTTCAAGGACTAGTATTTCAAAATTTTTTCCAAGAGATAAGCAGCTTTATGTGGTCGAACAAAAAATTATTAAGAATTTGGAACCAAATAGCTTTCTAATTCCAAATTCTTCAATCAGTATAAATGTTGACCTTGAAATTATTGAAACAAATGTCCCTAATGTTCTGGCAATGGTGAAAGGTACTGACAAAGTATTATCTGATGAATATATTGTAGTAGGAGCGCATTTCGACCATTTGGGCTGGGGTGGGGTAAATTCTTTGTATCGTGGAAAATCGCCTCAAATCCATAATGGCGCAGATGATAATGCTTCGGGAACATCTGTCCTTTTAGAATTGGCTGATAGAATTTCAAAAAATCCGTTAAAACGTTCTGTTATATTTTTTGCTATTAACTGCGAAGAGATGGGATTGCTCGGCTCAAACTATTATGTCCGAAATCCTTTGGTTCCCTTAGAAAAGACTGTTTTTATGCTTAATTTAGATATGGTAGGGAGGATGCAGGATAATAAAATGAATATTATCGGCACTGGCTCTTCACCTTATTTTAGCCAGCTTGTCGATTCGATAGCTGCGATTGATAATCTTATATTATCTAAATCTACGGACCCTTATGGAGCAAGCGACCATACCTCCTTTTATTCTAATAACGTGCCGGTGCTTTTTTTCTTTACCGGGCTTCATTCTGATTATCATCTTCCAAGTGATGATTTTGAAAAAATAAATTTTGATGGTATGCTTAAAGTAGCTGATTTTTCTGCAAAATTATTAGATTATATCGGAAATAATGAAATTAAACCGGAATACATACTTGTAAAAATGGACCAGATGGAGATGGGAGCTAAAGCAGGTGCAGGCAACGGCGCTTGGTTTGGGATAGTTCCAAATTTTGAAGACAATCATCTTGGTTTTAAAATTTCAGGGACAAGTACTGGAAGTCCAGCTGAAAAAGCTGGTTTAAAAAATGGTGATATTATTACTAAATTTGGCGAGAAAGTTATCAATAATCTTTATGATTTAACTTATGCTATTCGTGACCACAGCCCCGGTGATATTGTTGTTGTTGAACTGCTTCGCGATGGGAAACTTCTGAAATTTAATGTTGAATTAGCTAAACGTGGAAAATAGCAGAATAACACTAGACCAACAACAATATCAATATCAATATATCATTCCGAATCCCAAAATGAAGTAAGAACTTTATTTAAATGGAGAAGACATAATTTTACTCTATCCTTCCAAGCACAGTGAAGAATCTCAAGCTCTGTGGTAGCAATGGACTGAGATTCCTCACTGTGATATTAAAGATAAGCAGTTATAGTCAGTTTTTCTATGAAATAGTACAAAAGTGCTATTGTTCCTGAATATTATTCAACCTATAAATGTCTGTTCTTCTGTCTCGTAAATTTCTCACACTTCCAAACTGATTTAATTCCCTAAGCATATCAATATCAACATCAGCAAGTAAAATCATTTCTGTGTTTGGTGTGGCTTCTGCTTTTATTCCATTAGTTGGAAATGCAAAATCACAAGGTGTAAATACCATTGACTGTGCGTATTGAATATCCATATTATGAACTTTAGGTAAATTACCTACACTACCTGCAATAGCAACAAAACATTCATTTTCGATTGCCCTTGCTTGTGCACAATTACGAACTCTTGAATATCCATTTTGAGTATCTGTCAAAAAAGGAACAAATAAAATATCCATTCCCTGATCAGCTAATAAGCGGCTTAATTCAGGGAATTCTACATCATAACAAATTAAAATACCAATTTTCCCACAATCAGTATCGTAAGTTTTAAGTGTATTTCCACCTTGTAAGCCCCATATCTTCGATTCATCTGGTGTTATATGAAGCTTTTCAAACCGTTCAACCCTACCATCTCTTTTACATAGATAGCCAGCATTATAGAGTTCATTGTTAACCACTTCAGGCATGCTGCCGGTGATAATATTAATGTTATATGAAATTGCTAGTTCAGAAAACTTTGAAACAATATTAGAAGTATGCTTTGCTAATTCTCGAATAGCATCAGGTTCAGAAAGATGATTGTTTTCTGCCATCAAAGGAGCATTAAAAAACTCTGGAAATAAAGCAAAGTCTGCTCTGTAACCAGAAACGGCATCAACAAAGTACTCAGCTTGCTGCATTACTTCATCAAAATTTTTATATAATCTCATCTGCCATTGTATTAAACCTAATCGAACAACTGTTTTATTTAGCGCTGCTTTCTTTGTTTGTTGTTCGAAATATACATTATTCCATTCCAAGAGTACTGCATATTCTTTAGATTCTTTATCGTTTTCCAAGTAACCTTGCAATATTTTAACTGGATGAAAATCATTAGACAATTGGAAATCAAGAACAGGGTCATGGATTTCTTTTTTCCTTACTTTCTCAATATATTCTTTTGGTGTAATATCCTTAGAATATTTGTGATAGTTTGGTATTCTCCCTCCAAATACAATTCCTTTCAGATTTAATCGTTCACAAAGTTCTTTTCGATAATCATATAATCTTCTTCCAAGTCTTAATCCACGAAATTTAGGGCGTATAAAAATATCAATACCGTAAAGAATATTCCCCTTTGAAGTGTGAGTGTGAAAAGTATAATTACCTGTTATCTCCTTATATGTATGCTTATTGTCAAATTGTTTGTAATCAACAATTATTGAAAGAGCGCAACCCGCAAACTCATTATTTATTTTAATAACGACTTGTCCATCAGGGAAATTATTTACTAATGTTTTAATATGATTTTCTTTCCAAATTGTTTCAGGCATATTGGTATATGATTCAATCATTGCTTTTTTAAAATCACTATAATCATCATATTTTAAGAATTCTAATGCTATTTTATCTATCTCTTTCATATAAATATTTTAATACTTCAAAAAAAATATATTAATTTAAAACCGAATATGGTGGCAAAAGAAGCTAAGTTAAAAAAATTGAAGCAACAGTATGAAATAGATTAGGGAACTCTTGTTTTGTGTTGTCTGTCATTTTATTCGCCAAATTAAATTGTTTCATTATTACTATAAACTTAGAACTCCTTCAAAGGAAGATTTAAGTATTATTGCTATTTTATAATTGCTTTTTTTAACTGTAGAGTATTGTAGGCATTTTCGTTTGTTGCGGGAATATAAGCAATGTCGTCAATAAGGGAACGCATAATATGAATACCAAGCCCTCCACGTTTTAATAGCTTGAAATATTCCTGCATGTCTGGTGAAGGAACAGAGTTTGGGTTAAATGATTCTGATTTGTCGTGAATTTCAACAATAAATTGATTTTGGTTAGAATAAACATCAAGATAAATGTAACAATTATTTTCGATTGAAGTGCGTTTTTTTCCATGTTTTACTAAATTTGAGCAAGCTTCATCAACAGCAAGAGAAACCTTAAAAGCTTCATCTTCAGAAAGACCTAAGAAAATTGCTTGAGAAATAACGAATTCCCGTATTTTAGCTAATTCGTTTGAATCACATTTGAAGCGTACTGCAGTTTGATATGTATTATTATTAAAGTTCATATATTTTATTTCATAAATTTCATTATGGCGCTAAATTCTTCTTTCTCAACGTCAAAAAGCAAAGGGAATCCGAGTAAATCAAAAACAGAAAATACTTTCGGTTTCATATCTGCTAATTTAATATCGCCTCCTTTTTCGCGTACATCTTCGATAAAAGCCATAAAAACACCAAGACCTGCACTGCTTATATAATCTAAATCACGGAAATTTACTAATATTTTATTCTTTCCCTGTTTAATTATATGTTCTATTGCAGACTCAAGTTCAGGTGCTGTGTGAGCATCAAGATAACCACTCAAATACAAACAGCTCACACCTTGCTTTTCTAAACTGCTTACAGAAAATTTATTACTTTGTTCTATCATTTTATAAACCTATTTTTTTTATTTTTTTCAAAATTAATAAAAATTTTTATTCTTTTAATCATTAAATACAATTGTAATTATTGTTAAATCATCATGCTCAATTTCTTTCCTGCTAAAATTATTTAACTCATCTTTGATTTCTTCAATCAAATCTTCACTATTTTTTAATACACCTGAACTCAATATTTGTTTCAAGTGTTCATATCCGAATTCTTCATTATTTTCATTGTTAAGTTCAGTTAAACCATCAGTAAAAAGCACACAGGCATCGTTATTGTTCAGCTTAAAATGTTGCTCTTCCAAAACCAAATCGAAAGTATTTTTTTGAGCTAAACCAACTCCCAATCCTTTTGGAGTAGCAGTTACTATTTCATTGTTGATTTTCAATATAGCCGGGATATGCCCAGCCCTTGAATAAGTTATATCACCCTGAGAATTTTCAAGCACCAATGCCGCAAGAGTAATGTAAGTATGCTTTTCCATTGCTCCAAAAAGCGTTGAATTAATTCTTCTTAATATATCTGATGCTCCGGTAGATTCTGAAGCTACGGCAAGAACAACCCCTTTCAAGAGTGCCATATAGAAAGCTGCACTCATTCCTTTGCCGGATACATCACCAATTAGAATGCATGGATTATTATTCTTTAAAATAACAATATCGTAATAATCTCCGCCAACAACGATTGCAGGTAAGGAAAAAGCAGAAATTGTATAATTGTTAAATTTAGGCAATTTCTGGGGAAGTAACTTTTCTTCCATTTCCTTAGCAAGAAGTAGTTCTTTTCTGTAACGCTCCTTTTCTAATGAATCGTGAAGAAGCTGCGCATTTACCAATGCTATACTTACCTGATTACAAAATGCTTCGAGCACATATACTTTGTTCAACTCGAACCAATACTCATCTATATGCAATACAAATAACATACCAATTTTTTCGTTATTTGCTTTTAATGGAACTGCTATTAGTGATTTGCCGAAAAAAATATATAATAAATCATTATTAAAATTTTTGGCTCCTTCAGGAATTGAAGGAATAAGTAAAGATTTGTTTAAGTCTTTGAAATACTTTTTTAAGGTTCCCTGTTTATATATTTGATTAATCGCATCTTTTGAGATATTTTTTGTAAAAATAATTTCATCATTACTCTTGTTCGGATAAAGTTCAATCCAGGAGCAGTTGGCTTCGCTGGAATACTGGGCTGCATCTAAAACTGTAGATAACAATTTATCTATATTAACAGAATCAGCAACTATGCTATTTATGTATGACAAAGAGCGTATTTCATAATTTTGCAATTCGAGCACCTGAGAAGTTGGCAAAGACATTAAAGTAGCAAAAAACAATCTGAAAAAATATCCTATTGCAAAATAATACGGAGCAACAACAACTGCATTTGCACCATAAGCAAAATCGTTCATCACATAATTGAAAGCATTATCGTTGTTTAGTAAAAAAGTAATAAAAATTATTGAACAAAACATTCCGAAAAATGACTGCCACAGCAAATGCATTTTATCTTTTCTGGGTATTATTACAAGCCATGAATTTCGTTTGGTTGCCAAATATGATATAATTATTGAGATAAATAAAAATGTTTGGGCTAAACTCTTTAATGAATAAATTCCGATAAGTCCTGCTAAATGATTGAAAAACAAAGATATAAATAATACTATAAGCAAGACACGAATATATATTCTTGTTTTTTTATGTCTTCTGATTAAAAGCCATTTTATTATAAAATATACAGAAAATATTCCTGGTATTAATAGTATTATCGGTATGTATGTGATATAGCCATGAGTTTTTTCAGAATCATTTCCAACGAAAATTGGAATAATTGCAAGAATGATTAAAAATATTAAAGACAAAATCATCCAGCGGGTTAAATCCTTAAAAAATTCATTTACAGACTCTTCACTTTCATTAGTTTGCTCATTTAAAATATGATGGAAAATATAATACGTAAAAGAAGTAATAATTGCTAAGGCAGTGAGTGTTTTCCATATATATTCTACTGTTTCTGGCAATGATAAAATACCAATAAAAAATATATCACCAAAAATTCTAACAAGAGATAAAAGAATAAAGATGATAATTAACGCCGTTTGATTTTTTTCTCTAAATATTTTCATTTAAATATAATAAAATTAACTACAAAAATAATATATTTGAAAAAAGTAAATTTACAATTTTTTTGTTAAAAATTTGAAAATATCTTTAAAAGTTAAATTAGCATTTTGGTACAGCTTGATTGTAGGAATATCACTTTCTGCTTTCGGCTTATTTACTTACTTTTCTGTTTCAAATGAATTAAATCAGAGTTTGGACAGCTCTTTAAAAAAAGTATCTGAATCTTTAAACTTCATTTTAAAACAAAGTCAGGAAGATACTGAAAAACAAAAGGAAAAACCTCAAAAAACTAAAAAATCAAGTAAAAAAGATAAGTTTGCTGTATTTACTGAAAGTGGAAAACGTGAATTTGTTGGACCATTGCGCCCTCAATCCATAGACTTTGACAGTCAGATTGGCTTTTTTGATGAAAATAATCCTGTTCTAACAGCAGTATATGAACATATTCTTTTGAATACTAAAAATTATTTTATACAAATTGCTGATACTAATCTTCAAATTGTTTGGAAAACAAAAAACTTAAAAAGCAATACTCTTCCATTCCTTCCAAAAAATGATATTCTTAAAGATGAAAGCGAAGCTATACCCGATTCTGTAATTCAATTTGTAAAAACTGTTTTTCAGGAGCATCTCGAAGGAAATTTCGATAATATTTATATTGATAACCAAAAAGTAAGGTTGTTTGTAAAAAATACAAATCAGGCAATAATTTCTGTGGGCTATTCAATAGAAGACATAGAAAACACTCTGAATGGATTATTCTCAATTTTGCTCTATGCTTTCCCAATAATTTTGATTGTATCTACAATTGGAGGATTAATTCTATCAAAGTTATCGTTACGGGCAATTGACGAAATTGCTGTTAATGCCGAAGAAATAACAGCGAGCAATTTAAGCCGCCGACTGCCTGAACCACTTACAAACGATGAAGTTGGTCATCTTACTAACACTTTAAATAAAATGATTGAACGCTTGGAAGAGTCTTTTAATCAAATAAGGCGATTCACTTCTGATGCTTCTCACGAACTTAAAACTCCACTAACAATTTTGCGTGGTGAAATAGAAATTGCATTGCAAACTCAAAAGAAGCCGGAACAGTATCAAATTATTTTAGCAAGTGCCCTTGAAGAAGCAGAGCGTCTTTCAAATGTTGTTGAAACTTTATTGGAGCTTTCGCGCGCTGATGCAGGTCAGGTGAAAATGACTTTCCAGGAACAAAATATTGCTAAACTTATAATGGATATTTCCGAAGATGCCGAAATTCTTGCAGAACAAAAAAAAATTTGGGTTGAAAAAAGAATTCCTCAAACTGTTACTGCGACTTTTGATTCTGCTCGCCTGCACCAGGCAATATTGAATATAGTTGATAATGCAATTAAATACACTAACGAAAATGGCAAAATTTCTATTGAATTGACTGAAGATGAGAAATATGCTATTTTAAAAGTTAGTGATACCGGAATTGGAATTCCAAAAAATCAACTTCCATACATTTTCGACAGATTTTATCGCGTTGATAAGGCACGCTCACAGGAAACCCGCGGCACCGGATTAGGACTTTCTATTGTAAAATGGATTATCGACGTTCACAAAGGAAAAATTGATATAAAAAGTCAATTACACTATGGCACTTCTTTTACAATAAAGATACCTAAAAAAAAGAATCTTGAAGAAGATAATTACGAATACTTACCAATGTTTTCGCGTTAAGTTTGGTTATACCTAACTGCCAGAGCGAATCTTCTTAAAAATATAAGTAAATTTTTTTAATAGAAATGACTAAATCTTCAATCTGTCATTCTGACGAATGTCAGAATGACATTTTTTTAAATCCACCTTTAAATAAAATTTACTATATCGCAAATACTCCAAGAATAGTTTCTTTGCTTGCTCCTGTTACTGACATTATATTGCCCGGTAATCCAGCTAAAGTACGATATGCTAAATAGGCAAAGCAAATTGCCTCCTTTGCATCTGAATTAATTCCCAACTCATCGCTTGTTTTAAAAATAATTCCTGGCAATTCATTCATCAGCAATTCGATTAAGAATTTATTTTTCGCACCTCCGCCGGAAATAATGATTTTTTCAACTTGGTTTATGAATAATGAGATATTTTTTGCTATGCTCCACGCGCAAAAGTAAGTAATTGTTGTTATCAAATCATTTTTGGGTTCATCACTTATCAAATCAAATAGTGTTTGCATATTAAAGAGTTCCCTACCAGTAGTTTTAGGTGGTTTTTGCTTAATAAAATCAATACTCTGTAGTTTATTTAAAAGTGATGAGTTTATTATTCCTTGTCTTGCTAAATCCCCATCTTTATCATAATTTAAATTAAAATACTCTTTAGCAATTAAATCAATCCATACGTTTCCGGGACCGGTATCAAAAGCAATTACATTACTTTCAGTGCAATTCTTTGGCAGAAAAGTTATATTTGAAATACCTCCTATATTTAGACATACTAGGTTTTCTTTACTACTTTTTAAGAAATTATAATCAAAAATTGGAACAAGAGGCGCACCCTGACCACCGAGAGCAATATCGGCAGAGCGGAAATCAAAAACTACAGGAATATTAAGCAATTTAGCTAAACTTGAGCCAGATCCTAGCTGAAATGTTGAACTGATTTTTAAATTTTCAAATTCCAATTGATGTGGCTGATGCCAAACTGTTTGTCCATGCATTCCTATTGCGTCAATATCTTTTAATTCTATTGAATTTTTTTTACATAAATCAATTATTGCATCAGCATAAAGTTTAGATAAAGCAAAATGAATAAAAGAAATATCATCAATAAATCTATTTTTAGAAATAATTTCTTTTAAAATGTTTTTTGTTTCTTCAGAAAAAGGATATGTATTGAAACAAATAAGTTCGAAAGAATGCTTTTTTTCAGAATTTGAAAATTTACAGAAAGCAACATCAATGCCGTCAAGAGATGTGCCAGTCATCAAGCCGCAAACAATTCGCGGCTTGCTTAACCATTTCTTTTTATCAATTAAAAAATTATCTTGCATTTGAAATAATGGGGATTTGCTCTTGACGAGGAGTTGGGCTTACGTCTTTACCGAAATTGAAAGCATTTGGCTTATATTTCTTAATTTTGTCCTGTATTTTCATAAGAGCAAGAATAACTGATTCCGGGCGGGGAGGGCAGCCGGAAATATAGCAATCCACAGGAAGAAACTGGTCAATACCTTGGACAACAGAATAACTACGGAACATACCGCCGGTAGAAGCGCAAACTCCCATAGAAACAACCCATTTGGGGTCTGGCATTTGGTCATAAATCTTGCGAACCACCCAAGCCATTTTGTATGTAACGGTTCCGGCAACGAGCAGCATATCCGATTGTCTTGGCGTCATACGAAAAACTTCAGAACCGAAGCGAGCAACGTCAAAGCGAGGACCAGCAAAAGCCATCATTTCTATTCCACAGCAGGAGATTCCAAGCGGCATAGGCCAGACGGAACTTCTTTGCGCCCAACGAACAACTTCTTCTATTGTTGTTGTGATAAATCCCTGCTTTTCTATTTGTTTATCTAATCCCAATCTAATCCCCCTTTTAACAGTTCGTAAAAATAACCAACGAAAAGAATAATAATAAAAATTAGCATTGCAATAATTCCAGCAGGAGCAAGTTCTTTAAACTGAACTGCCCATGGATAAAGAAAGACTACTTCAATATCGAAAACAATGAAACTCATTGCAATAAGATAAAATTTTACAGAAAATCTCTCTCGTGCTTGCCTCACTGGAAGCATACCGCTTTCATAAGTAGATTGCTTTTCGTAGGTATTACGTTTTGCTCCTAGCCACTCAGAAAATAGTAAGAAAATGAATGCAGTACCAAATCCGATTATTACCATCAAAAATAAAGGAATATATTCTAAAAGCATATTTTCAACCTATTATATTAAAAATGCAATTTAATATTTTATTATGAAAAATAAAATAATTTTTGTTGAAATAATGATTCAGGTAAACCTAACCAATAAAAAGTAATATATTATTAGAAGTATCATTCTCCATTTCACGATAAAGCAATTGATTAATTTAAAAGGAAATGATATAATGCTTAGAAAGTTTAGAAAGATTAAATTGTTTAGAATTAATACTATCACAAAGTTAAGAAACATTACGAAAGTATTAATTCTTTTTACTTTCCGAAAGTTTCCCAACCATTCGTAAAGTTAGTAAGTAAGAATAGCAATGTCATTCTGGAGTATGTCAAAATCCATCTTGGGAAAGCAAGTGAGTTTGCTCACTTGTATCATTTGGGCAAGCTCAAATGCTTCCTTGTAATAGCTAATATAGAATAGCAACTGAATAAAAATATTATGGATTCTGACGTCTCTCAGAATGGCGCTTTTAGTTATGTCATCTCCATTATAATAAAGAATTTGCCTTATCAGGGGATTCTGAATAACAATATAATAATGTATTATTTCAGTGGCAAATAATTTGTTCCACTTATTGATATTTCTAATTTCAAAAAAGAAATTGCATAAAATTTAATTTGCATTTGAAATGAATTCAATTGTTTGCCAACTGCTTGAATCAAAATATTTTATAGCAGTTTGCTTAATGTCATCTACCTGAATAGAATCAATTTGTTGGATAATATCAGAAGAATCTTCATTAAAACCGAAAATAAAATCATTTTTAGCTAATTTTTGCATACGGGCAGATAAGCTTTCCATTTCTATAGTTATGTTAGTTTTTGTTAATTCCTTTGCACGTTTTAGTTCAGTAGTATGGATTTTTTTTGCTATAAAATTTTCTAATTCGTCGAAAATAAGGACTTTAGATTTCGATGAATTTTTTTTATCGGTTGCTATGTATATATAAAATGCACCGATATCAGAAAAAAAGTGAACATTAGAAAAAATTGAATAAGCCAAGCTTCTTTGTTCCCTTAATTTCTGATAAAGACGAGAACTAGTTCCCTCGCCAAGAAGAGATGCAAGGATTATTAATTTTATTCTGTCTTTATGTTTTATACCGGGAATTTTTCTGCAAATCACTATATGATTTTGGTGATACGGCTTAACAAACTGAGTTTTTGTTTTATGAGTCAGAATTTTAATTGAATCATTGGAAACACTATTCTTTTTTAAATGAGAAAATAGCTTGCTAATTTCATCAACGGCTTTGTCATGATTGATATTGCCAGTAAAGGAAATAATAATATTTTCAGGACTAGCATATCTTTTATGAAAATCAATTATATTCTCCTGAGAAATACATTTAACGCTGTTGATTGTTCCAGCTATTGTTGGTGCAAGTCCAGAGTTTTTAAATAATATATTATCAGTAATATCGAAAATTAATTCTTCAGGGTCATCTTCAATGCTCTTAATTTCTTCGATAATTATATTTCTTTCCTTTTCGATGTCTTTAACATTGAATTTCGGATAAAGAACTAAGTCAGCAAGGATTTTTAAAGTAGGATTAAAATGCTGCTTTAATGCACGGGCATAAAAGCAAATTATTTCTTTAGTAGTGAAAGCATTAGAATTAGCTCCAATGTTTTCAAATTGATAAGCAATTTGCTTAGAACTTCTATGTTCAGTATCGCGGAAACAAATATGCTCAAAAAAATGAGCTAATCCTGATAATCCCTGTGGGTCTTTCCGAGAGCCAGCATTGATACTGATTCCTAATGCAAATGATTCAACGTTAGGTATAAATTCGCTAATTACTTTCAGTCCATTTTCTAATTCAGTCTTTTTATATTCGTAAGTTTCTAATTTTATTTTATTTTTTATCATCAATCTCTTTAAATTTTTTAAAAACAATTAAATTATTTTTTTATTTAATTATAATTCAAAAATAAATATAAAAAATGATATATTGTTATTGAAAATAAGGAAAATAAATATTATATTGAGAAAAATTATTGTGACAAAAAAATAGGGAAAAAAATGAAAAAAACATTACTAATCATTATTCTTGGAATGTTATTTTCTTTTAGCATATACTCTCAAAATGATGAAAAACCTGATTGGAATAAGTTAACTTCAAAATCACTAAAAACAAAAATAAAGAATAAACCATTGGTTCGTGAATTGGAGTTTTTAAAACCGAGGACTTATCCATTTGAATCAATACCGGAAGGTGCAAGAGTAAGAGCTATTCAGCAAGTAAGGAAAATGGAAAGTAACAGCAAGAATAAAGTTCAATTGTTAGCTTCACAACCTGAATGGAGAAATATCGGTCCCACCCAGGTCGGTGGTAGAGTGAAAACCGTTGTTCATCATCCCACTGTTCAAGGAACAGTATATATTGGTGCTGCTGCTGGTGGGATTTGGAAAACTACAAATTCCGGCTCTACCTGGATACCTTTGTTCGACAAAGAAAACTCTCTTTCAATGGGTGCTATTGGCATCGATATGAACAATCCGGATATTTTATATGCCGGCACTGGTGAAGCTTCTTCAAATACAGATGCCTATCTTGGCTCTGGTATGTATAAATCTACTGATGCAGGAAATTCTTGGAATCTGATTGGACTTTCTAAAGTCGGTGCATTCTCAAAAGTTTATGTGCATCCATTAAATTCCAATGTAGTTTTTGCAGGTGCAACAAAAAGAGGACAGGGATTTTATAAATCTACTGATGCCGGAAATTCGTGGTACAGTACTTATATCGGCTCTGTTACTGACGTTTCAATTAATCCAAATAATATAAACGAAATTTTTATTGGTGTAAATGGAACTGGAATATTTTTTTCCAGCGACTCAGGAGAAAGCTGGGTTGAAAAGAGTACTGGATTGCCGTCTGGATTAGGAAGAATTTCAGTGCAATTAGCCCCATCTTCGCCTACTATAATTTATGCATTGATGGAAGTAAATACAATTGCAAGAATCTATAAATCAACAAATTATGGAGCTAGCTGGAATTTATCATACTCTGGTGCAGAATCTTTTTTTAACGGGCAGGGTTGGTTTGATAATTTTATAGAAGTGCATCCTACTAATCCGGATATTGTTCTCGCTGGCGGTATTGATGTGTTCCGAACTTCTAACGGAGGAACAAGCTGGAATAATACTACTAACGGATACAGTGGCGGAACTGTTCATGTTGACCAGCATTCTGCCTGCTTTTATCTGCAAAATCCAAATATAGTTTTTCTCGGTAACGATGGTGGTATGTATGTATCTGATAATGCCGGAGCAACTTGGAGCGTTATTAATAATGGTTTGGAAATTACTCAATTTTATGCTATGGCTATTGATGAAAGCAAAAGCAATGTGAATTATGGTGGTACTCAGGACAATGGAACTGTCGGAAATTATAGTAGTTCAAATTGGGGGGCAATTGCAGGTGGAGATGGATTTAGCGTTATTGTTGACCCAGACAATCCCGATATTATTTATGGCGAATACTATAATGGCTCTCTTTTCAAAATTAATTTAAATACCGGATTATACAAATCAATTACAAGAGGAATACCTTCCAATGATGCGGGCTTATGGCATTCCCCTTTGGAAATTCAGAAAAGTCAAAGGTATCTTTATCATGGTCGAACAGCACTGTATATTTCTATTGACAAAGGAGAGTCTTGGGATGCTATGACAAAGATGGCTTCGAACAATATATCGGCTATTGGAGTTTCACAAATTGATGACCTAATAGTTTATTGTGGATATGAAAACGGTGATGTAATTATAACAACAAATGGTGGTGAAAGTTGGGTCAATGTTTCAAGCAATGGATTGATTAATCGCTATGTTACAAGCATTGTTTGTTCCGAAAACGACCCAAATACTGCGTTTATTACTTACTCTGGCTTTGGTACGCCTCATGTTTTTAGAACAACAAACAACGGCGATGTGTGGCATAATATTTCAGACGGACTGCCGGACGCACCCTGCAATTCACTTGTGATTCATCCATATCAAAACAATGACAATACTCTTTTTGTAGCAACTGATGTAGGAATATTTTGCACTATCGACGGAGGCCAAAATTGGTTCCCATTCGGTAGAAATCTTCCCCGAAGCCCTGTGGTTGATTTATCTTTTCATAAGAATCAATTAGTATTACCTCAACTTACTTTAAGAGCAGCAACTCACGGCAGGTCAATGCTTGAAGTTGATGTGCCTGATGAATTAATAGTTACTCAGGAAATCACTTCCCCCGCTGGTGGAGAGTTTTTTACCGGAGGAACAAATCAGCGAATTTCCTGGTGGGGATTTACTAATCCGGTTAGAGTAGAATTTTCTTCTGATGATGGCGAAAATTGGAAAATTATTGCTGATAATGTCCAAGGGAATTATCTTCTTTGGAAAGTAAATAATGTTTCTACTTATTTAGCTCGTGTACGTGTAAGCTCGCTTGCTGCTGATAATCAGGTAGTTGTTTCAAATTCTTTTACTATTTCTATGATAGAAAAAGGAGCAATTTTAAAGCAAACCGGAGTTAATGTTATTCCTTATGGAATTGCTTATGACGGAAGCGATGGGCTTTGGGTTACTAGCTTTGGTTCAAAAGAATTGCTGAAGCTCAACTCTGAAAACTTTTCTATGGAAAAAGTAATAATTATTGATAGCGATATTGATAGCTTATTTACTGATATTACAGTTAACAGAAACAACGGACTCCTGTATTTCCACAGGATGAACAGCACTGGCGGCGGCGGTGGCTATATTTTTGTTTATGATACAAATGGGACAAAAATTAAGCAATACAAAAGCCCTGCACCTATTTATCCAATTGGTATTGAATTTGTTGACGGTAATTTAATTGTAGGCGACAGAGATGGCGAAAGAATGCTAAAAATTACTAATCCGGAAACAGGCGAGGTTTTAAGTGAATATAAAAATCCATATCAAAAAACTTATGGTCCACGAGGGCTCTGCTATGATGGACAACAATACTTATATCAAGTATGTACCTTTTTCCCCGGTGGTGGCAGTTTAACTGAAGCTGTTGCTATTAAATTCGATAAAAACGATATGTCTAATGAAATTGACAGGATGCTACTGCAAAGCAATGATGGTATGATAAATGCCCGCGGTATAGAATTTGACCCACGTGATAATAATTTTTGGGTAACTGATTATAATGGAAATATCTATAAAGTTGCCGGATTTGCTCCTATTGTGTCTGTCGAAAACAATTTTAAATTATCTAATAATGAAATAATTAATGCTGATATTTTCCCTAATCCTGCCAGTGATTTTGCCACTATTTTATTCAAATTAAATAATGAAGGCAATAGCAGGTTGAAAATAACTTTAAATACTGTGTTCGGCGAAAATATCAATGTGATTTATGAAAAAAATGTCATTGAAGATACTCAGCAGTCTATAAGTTTTGATACTCAATTGCTTAGTTCTGGTATTTATTTCCTTACTTTTTCAATTAATGATAAAGTCGAATTAACAAAAAAATTGGTGATTGTAAAATAAATTATAAATATTTATGTTTAAAAGAATCTAAAGATTCGTTTTTTGATTTTTATTTTAAAGCAAGTTTATAATGACTTTATGGCATTGAATGTAGGAAATAATATTTAAGAAAATGATTGTTGAATATTCAGCTCTGATTGTTGATAATGATATCTGGATGCAGCGTATCCTATCAAAAGCATTACAAAGCTATGGCTTTTCAAAAACTATTCTTGCTTCTAATGGTTTTGAAGGTATCGCTCTTGCGGTAGAACATCAACCTAATATAATTATTATGGATATATTGATGCCAGAAATGTCCGGTCATCTTACTTTAAAAGTTCTAAAACAAATACATTTAACTAAAGATATTCCTGTTATTATGGTTTCGGCTCTGTCTGATTCTGACAATCTTAGATTAGCAGTAAAATATGGCAGTGCCGGAATTATTACAAAACCATTCACTCGAACTACAATTTATGAGAAGCTGCTTAGCATTTTTGGGAAAGAAAACCTTGACCTAATTTCAAAACATGAACCTATTTTAAATGATTATGAAAACAAAGACGACTTAACTGATTATGATGTTGTTAATTCCTTATTTTATGATACTGCTAAGCTTGAATTATCCCCTGAAAATGAAGCTACTTTCAATGATGATAGTTCACCAGCAATAAATATTCCGCTTGAGCAATTTATACAAAGCTATAAGCAAGATGAAAAAAGCAATATTGAGACTATAAAGAAATTGCTTATAAAAATTAAAAAATAGTAACTCACCTTATGCAATTTCATCTTAAGATTTAAAAAAGTTAAGTTGATGCGCTATTTTTGTTTTTACACAAGAACCATTCCCCTCTTGAGATTAATGGCACGTAGATAAGCGAATAATTCAAATTTTTTATATACACAAATATTTATTTAACTTATACAATCTTAAATATAAACTATAATAACTTTAATAATAAGACCTTTTAACACTTTAATTCTTTAAATTTTTATTATTATATTACAAATAATGACGACTACTTGGAATTTAAGCAATTATCCATAATAATTAATTTCTTATCTCCGTGACATTACTCTTGAGAGGGGCGGGGGTGTGTTCTTTTTCCTTTTTCCATTAATGAATCTGGGAACAAGAAGTAATTCTTTATCTATGATGTATAGATTAAAATGAATTTATTATCATAAGAACCATTCTAATCACAACAATCACAGTTTTGAACAGAATTGATTAAGTATGAAAAACCAAGAACACACCCCTGCCCCCAGGGCTGATACGTTCTTTATAATTATTGTTTTTT
>CAZCHH010000010.1:47494-67176 GCA_964498585.1 uncultured Hyphomicrobiales bacterium | reverse complement strand
GGATTTGCTCGTGGCAAAAACGATACTTTGCTCACTACAACCGATTGTGGCGAAACATGGAACATTATACCTTTAGGCGATAGCGTTAATATTTCTCATATTCAGTTTATTGATGAGAATACTGGCTGGATTACTGGTTATGGTATAATTTACAAAACAACTGATGGAGGTCAAAATTTAATTACTCAATATAAAAATTCAAATGACTTTTTTTTAAATTTTAATATTCATTTTACAGATTTAAATAATGGCTGGGCTATTATTTATGGACTGAATGGTATTATAAATATTTTACATACTACTGATAGTGGAGAAAACTGGATAACAGAAGATACGCTATTTTACGGGGATATTAATGACATATTTTTTATAAATGATAATACTGGTTGGATTGTCGGACTTGCAGGTTGGTCAGAAGATGCAAGCGGTGCTATATTAAAATACTCCTGCACCGAAACAAGCGTAGAAAATGCTCTCCCCTTTTCTGAAAACAACGATTTCCAAATCTTCCCAAATCCCTCATCAAACGAAATCACCATTTCTTTATCAGAAAATGAAAATATAAATTCGATTTCTATTTTCAATTCTCTAGGAATAGAAGTAAAGCGAATAGAGCAAACTGAATTAATCGGAAAAAGCAAAATAACAATTTCAACTGCTGTTTTACCAAATGGCTTTTATCATTGCTCTTTTGTATATCAAACTGGAAGAGTAACGAAGAGCTTTGTGGTTCTGAGATAAAACCTTTTCACCTCCTTCCCAAGTTCAACTTGGGAAGGAAAAAACATCGTAGATGTGTTATCTTAATAGCAAAGGAAAACAATGAACGAAATAACTCCGTAGGAGTGATATCATCTCTACGAGATTTTCTGTATGCGTGATTTTTGTATCTATTACGAAAATGCAACTATGTTGCTATTTTTTCAGTCATACTATCAACGAAGTTGATGGTATGGCTTGAAGTATACATTATTTCAAAGTTTGTGGTCGTTGCGGGATTTGAACCTGCGACCTTTCGCGTGTGAGGCGAACGCTCTGGACCAGCTGAGCTAAACGACCATTATACAAAATTACTACATTATTTCCATCTATCAAAGAATTTTATTAAAGCTTTTCCAGTTAAAGATTCTTTTACTTTCATTACGTCTTCCGGAGTTCCTGTAGCAACCACCAGTCCACCTTTTTCACCTGCACCGGGGCCTAAATCAATAATCCAATCCGAAGATGCAATGACGTGAAGATTGTGTTCGATAATTAGCACAGAATTGCCATTTTCGATTAACTTATAAAAACATTTCATTAATTTTAAAATATCGTCTAAATGCAAGCCGGTAGTAGGTTCATCAAAAATAAAAAGGACATCTGAATTTCTTGTAAGTTCTAATTGATTAGCAAGTTTGATTCTTTGAGCTTCACCTCCGGAAAGCATAGAACTGGACTGCCCCAAACGTAAGTAATCCAAACCCACATCTCGGAGCACTTCTAAACGGCGTGTAATTTTTTTCTCTCCGTCAAAAAAATCTATTGCCTCGTTAATTGTCATTTTAAGGACATCAACAATTGATTTATCTTTGAAAAGAATGCTTCTTGCTTCTTTTTTATAACGAGTGCCATGGCATACTTCACATTCCAATCTAACGTCAGAAAGGAACTGCATATCAATCACTTGGGTTCCTTCGCCTTCGCAAGCTTCACATCTTCCGCCGGGAATATTAAAAGAAAAATATGAAGAAGAAAGTCCAAGCTGCTTTGCTTGCTGAGTATTTGCGAAAAGGTCGCGAATATAGTCAAAAACGCCGGTATAAGTAACAGGAGTAGAGCGGGAGGATTTACCAATTGAACTTTGGTCTATCATCTCGACTTTGCTAATATAATGATAACCAGTAAGCTTTTCAAAATTCTTGATATAATCTTCATAGCCACTGTGCATTTTTGCTAATCCATTGAAAAGAACTTCATTAATCAATGTGCTTTTTCCTGAACCCGACACGCCGGTTACCGATACTATACAGCCAAGAGGGAATTCGACAGTATCAATTTTAAGATTATTTGCTCTTGGATTCTTCAAAACGATTTTTTTTCCATCACCCTGCAAGCGTTTATCTGGAATAGGAATTTTCTTTTTTCCGGAAAGATATTGTCCGGTAACAGAATTTTTTTCTTTAAAAATACCTTTTACATCACCGGAATACACAATTTCCCCACCTTTTTCACCTGCACCGGGTCCCATATCAATCAAAAATTCAGCATTTTCGATTATTTCAGGGTCGTGTTCAACAACAATTACAGTATTGCCAATATTTTTTAATTTATTTAAAATATTAAGCAACCTTTTAGTATCAACTGAATGCATTCCAATGCTTGGTTCATCAAGAATATATACTGTTCCGACCAGTGAAGAACCAAGAGCAGAAGAAAGATTAATGCGTTGAGCTTCACCTCCGGAAAGAGTTTGAGTCATTCGGTCTAAAGTTAAATATTCTAATCCAATATCTAAAAGAAGCTGAATTCTCAATTTTATTTCTTTTACAACCTGCCCGACAATATCAATTTGATGCTCAGTTAATTGCAAATTATTAAAAAACTTAGCTAATTCGTTAAATGGTAGAAAAATCAAATCTGGAATAGATTTCCCACTAACAAATACTCTGCGGGCTGAAGTTCTAAGCCGGGAGCCACCGCAAGCCCTGCATTTAGTATAACCGCGATATCGGTTTATCATTAAACGGTTTTGAATTTTATAGCTGGCTAATTCTAATTGCTTAAAAAAACCATTGATACCTTCGAAAGAACTACTACCATCCCAAAGAAAGTCCCTTTGTTCCTGAGTAAACTGATTAATTGGTTTGTCAACAGGTATATGCTTTTTTGTGGCTTCACTTAATAATTTAGTTTGATATTTAACATAAGCAGAGGTGCGGAATGGATGAATTGCTCCATTTAAAAGAGTTAGATTGGGATTTGGTATGACCAATTCTTCATCAACCCCCATCGTTCTGCCGAAACCCTGGCATTGAGGACAAGCACCATAAGGATTATTGAAAGAAAAAAGCCGGGCATCTGGCTCCTGATATACTATTTCACAATAGGGACATTCATAAAAGCTACTAAAACTAAAAATATGATTTTGATTTAAATTGTATATATAAATTCTGCCTTCACCAACTTTGAATGCTTGTTCAATTGAATCACTTAAACGGGTACGTGAATCTTCTTCGTTACTTATTGTTAATCTGTCAACTAAAACATAGATTGAAGCAATTTCTTCTTTATGTATTGAAGTAATTGCATCAAAATCAATAACTTCATTATTTATAGAATGATAAACACGGAAAAAGCCCAATTTCTTTAATCTTTCTAATTCTTCTTGAAAATCAAGGACTTTTGATGAAATACAAAATAGAATATATATTTTTTCATTGATAAAGTGTTCAATAAGATGTTTTGTAACAGAGCTTGGAGAAGATTTTTCTATAGTTCTACCACATTTGCAAATTGTAGTTCCGATTTTTCCGTATAGCAAACGAATATAATCGTAAATCTCAGTAGTAGTGCCAACGGTCGAACGAGGATTCCGTGAAAATTTTTTTTGTTCAATAGCTACAGCAGGAGGAAGTCCTTTAATTACTTCAACATCTGGTTTGTTCTGTCTTTCTAAAAATTGTCTGACGTAAGCGGAAAGTGATTCTACAAATCTACGATAACCTTCTGCATAAATTGTATCGAAAGCAAGAGTTGATTTCCCTGAACCACTCACTCCGGTAATCACTGTTAATGTATTGTGAGGAATTTCAATGTCAATACTTTTTAAATTGTTTTCTTTTGCTTTTTTTATTATAATTTTTTTTTCATTCATTATTCAATAAAATTTTGTAATATGTGAAAAATAAAAATGTAAATATACTGAATTATTAGCATTTTTTCCCATTTTTCATTTGTCTTATGTTCTATAGCTGAATTTTGGTTATTACATTGTATATCATTATTAAGCAAGGACTTAATACAAATTAAAATAAGCAAATAAATAAAAACTTGTGAAAAAAAGATTTACAGAATCTACCCTACCCCATTTTTTAAAGGGTGAGAAGAAAACGAGTAATAATTCCCCCTTTTGAAAAAGGGAGTTAGTGGAAATATATTAGTGCTGTTCTATATTTCGTATATTTTACAATTAAAAATGGAATGAATAATAAAGACATAAATAGTATATCAGTATAACAATTTTGAATTCTTTTGTAACATTTTTTGAATATATACGTTAGAATATATAAATAAGGGAGATTAACAATGAAAAAATTAATTATAACAGGGATTTTAGCAAGCATAACAATTATTTTAAGTAGTTGTGCTTCAAACACTGGTTCAAGGCAAGATTATTTCGGTTATAGCAAACCAAATAGCGAAGTAAAAACCGAAGTTACAGAAGAAAAAAATACTGAGCAAACTCAATATAGCATTCAGGAAGAACAATACTTGCAGGATACCGGCACGACTAATACACAAAACGAAGAACAGGAATATACAAATTATTACATAGCAAGAGAAACACGTTATGTTCCTGTTTATGTACCTTGGTGGGAAGTCTATTATGACGGTTTCTATTACCCTCATTCAAGAGTGTATGTAGTTGAATATTATGATAATTGGAGATGGCGCTGGCATCCGGTATATTATTCATACTGGTATGACTACCCATTCTACAGCTCATACTGGTCTCCTTATCGTTTTGACTATCATCCTTATCATTATAACTGGTGGCATAGCCATCACAGGTATGTTATTGTTCCAGACTATTATGATTCAAAACCAAAAAAGGAAGAAACATATCGTGATTTCGGACCCAGCCGTGGAAACTATTCTAATGTAAGAGACGAATCTACAGGTAGAAGAGGATTGACAAGTACCGGATACCGCACTTTAACAAATGAAAGAGGTGTTACTATTCCAAGTAATGCTTTAACACCAACAACTAATACTGGCTTTTCATCAGGTTCTTCTAATTCACTGCCAAAAGTGAATACTTCAAATCCTGCTGCAAACGAAAGAGCTTATAGTATTCCTAATGTTGAAAAAAGTGTTAATCCAAATACTTCTACTTCATTGACCCCAACTGGTAACAACTCTGGTAGTAATAATAGTGGAAGCTCCACTAATCCTACTTTAAGAGGAGTAAATACGTCAAATCCTGCAACTGAGGAAAAAGGAAACAGTTATATTCCCAGAACTTCATCAACAGTTACTCCAAGCAGTCCAAGCAACACGAATGAAGAAAATTCTACTAATCCTACTTTTAGAGGAGTAAATACGTCAAATCCTGCAACTGAGGAAAAAACAAAGAGCAGAGAAACTTCTGGTAGCACTTATACTCCAAGAGAGAAATCAAAAAGTACTCCATCTGAAAGCCCATCAAGAGGAAGTTCAAGAGAAGCATCATCACGCTCTTCTGGAAACTCTGGCAGCTATTCCACTCCTTCAAGCAGTGGTTCTGGCAGCTATTCCACTCCTTCAAGCAGTGGTTCAAGAAGTAGTGGTGGTTCAAGAAGTTCCGGTAGCAGTGGAAGCTCTGGTGGAAGTTCTGGAAGTTCTGGTTCTGGTGAAACTAATTCACGGGGAAAGAGGTAATTTATGAAATCTACAAAATTTATAGTATTGCTAATTTCTTTTATAACTTTAGCAATTTCTGCAAACGCTCAATCCATTGAAGACGCTTTACGCTATACAAAAACAAATGGATATATTACTCCTCGTGCAGCCGGCTTGAACGTTTCTTATTATGGAATTAGTGATGATTTAGCTGCTTTGGCATACAATCCGGCCGGACTATCTTTTATTGGAAAAACAGAACTTTCTTTTGGCTTTGGCTTCAGCACTTTTTCTACTGAGACTAAATTTTTAGATAATAAAATTCCGTTTAATTCTAATGATGAGTATATCACCCACGCTGGTTTAGCAGTTCCTTTTAAAACAAAACAAGGAAATGGCGCTGTTGGTTTAGCATACTTTATGGAAAGCAATTTCGATAACAATATGAAATATGAAGCTTTCAATCCATATTCTACTATGACTGATTATTATGCAACTAATGGAACAAGAGTTCGAGCTAATAATTTAGCTTATCAGCTCTATCTTACAGATTCAATGTTAGTTACTCCAATCGTTGATAGCTTACTGCAAAAAGCATTTATTCAGGAATCTGGAGGCCTTCATAATATAATCGGTGGAATTGCTTTCGATTTGACTGAATATGTTTCGCTGGGAGTTGCTATTCAGGGCAAGTGGGGAACTTATGATTATAGAAGAAGATATTCTGAACAGGACATTTACAACAAATATAATTATTATGATGACATTAACTGGACAAATATAGACTTCGATTTGCTTGAAGTTGACGAGAAAATTGAACAGAAAATAACTGGAATAAGTGGCTCTCTGGGTATTCAGGCAAGATTTGAAGATTTACTTAGATTCGGTGCAAATATTCGTTTTCCTACTTTTTACGAAATAGAAGATGTTTCTTCAATTAAAGCAAAATCTTTTTTTGAAAATGGAGATAATTTCGCTTTTGACAAAGATTATGAATCTTCTTATAAACTAAGAACACCATTTGTTTATTCTGCCGGCGTTTCTTTTCATGCTCTCGACATAACTTTTGCTTTCGGAATTGAATATAAAGATGTAACACAAACTAAGTTTTCTGATGCAATAGACGAAATTGAAGATTTGAATTTAGCAATAGTTCAGGATTTAGTTGGACAAACTACCTGGGGATTTGGTATTGAATATGAAATTCCTATTGCTCCAGTTGTTGCCCGTGCCAGTTTTTCTTCTACTACTTCGCCTTATGTATTTGACATTCCCGGTGCTTCTTTACAAACTGTTGCATTGGGCGGTGGTGTTTATCTTGCACCCAATATTAGATTAGACGGCGTTTTCCGCTGGAATTCTCTTTCTGAACTAAGAACTAATTACGGCAATAGTGCAGAATCTCTTTCTAGCTATACTTTTAAAAATAATCCACTTGATATTGGATTGCAATTAACTTACAGGTATTGATTAGTTTAGAAAGCTTAGATGGTTTAGAAAGCTTAGATGGTTTAGAAAAATTTTTGTAAGCTGACTAATTTTCTGAAAGTTGGAAAGCAAACACTATAATGTATATTCATAAGCATAAGCGAAGAATCCCAAATTATTTTTTGCAATGATTTGTGAGATTCTTCGCTTTGTTTCCAATGACATCACTACTTGTCATTTTAGCGTATGCCAGCATCCATCTTGGGATAGCAAGAGAGCTTGCTCACTTGTTTCATTGGAGCAAGCCCAAATGCATCCTTAAAAAAGCTATTATCGAATAGTGACTGAATAATCATAAGAAAGATTCAGACATTCGTCAGAATGACACTTTTAGTATTAGAATTCCACTTTATTTAATTACAATTACAATCTTGCTTTCTGAATAAACATTTCCAGAAATTGTAAAAATGTAAACTCCGCTTGATAAATCTGAAAGATTTACCTGGTTGTTAGTTGAATTGAACAATACTTCTTTTACTTTTTCACTAACTAAATTTGTAATTGTGAGTTTCAAATTAGCTAAATTAGGAAAATTGCAGCTTATAGTTGCAATATCCTGAACTGGGTTTGGATAAACAGAAAAAGAGTTGTTTGTGGAATTTATATCTACAATTGAGCTTTCAGTAGAATATTTTGCAATATATCCATCGTAGTAATATTCTGAAGAGTTTAAAGAAAGTGAAATACCATTGTTAAAATTCAGGAGATTTGATTGAAAATCACCTGATAGATAAATATTTGAATATTCATCTATTGTAAGACCATTAGCATTATCATTTAGAGAACCAGAAATCCGTTCTGCCCACTTACAATTACCATTAATATCATACTTTGCAAAAAATATATCAGAAGTATTATCAGAGCCAAAATTATTTAAAGAAATATCATTATTAAAATATAAAATTGGGGAAGAGAAATCGCCAGCAATAAAAACATTTTTTTCGTTATCAATCATTATTCCGGTTGTAAAATCATCAAGAGAGCCAGCAATTTTTTCAGCTAATATACAATCGCCACTTGGATTATATTTAGCAAAGAAAGCGTCTTCAGATCCTCTATTATTCAATGTTATACCGTTGTTAAAATGAAGTATTGTTGACTTGAAAGATCCAATAACCCAAATATTTGGTTCTAAATAATTAGAAATATTATTATAAAAGTTTGAAAAATTATTTTCTTCTAAAGCTAAACTCCAAGTAATGTCTCTATTATTTCCTGCAATTTTTTCTGCCCAAAGGCAAGTCCCTTCAGGATTATATTTTGCAATAAAACCATCTGTATTGCTACTATTATTTTCTAAAGTAATATTGTTATTAAAATCAAGACTGATACTATCAAAAAATCCTGCAATATAAATATTAGCTAATCTGTCTAAAATAATTTTTTTTGTAATATCATAACCAGTACCTGCTATTTTTTCTGCCCAAAGACAAATCCCTTCTGAATCGAATTTAGCAATAAATGAATCTTCAAAGCCACTATTTGTTATTTCGATATTATTATTAATGCTTAATAATGGACAAGTGAAACTGCCTGCAATATATATAAATCCATTTACATCAACCGCAATACTATGTGTAGATTCTGAGCCAATACCAGTAATTATTTTAGCCCATTGACAAATCCCATCAGAATTAAACTTTGCATAATAAGCTTCATAAAATGTAGAATCAATCTTATTTAGCATTATTCCATTATTAAAATATAATTCCTGTGATTCGAAATACCCGGTTACAAAAACATTTTCGTAATCATCAACTGCAATACTCCATACGAAATCTGGAGCAGAACCTGCAATTTTTTCTGCCCACTGGCAGTTCCCTTCAGAATTATATTTTGCTATATAAGCATCAAAGCCTCCAGAACTTATAAGTTTAATATCATTATTAAATGAAACAGTATCTTCAAAAAAATGACCAGATACATAAACGTTTCCATTTTTATCAACTGCTAAACTATAAGATACCCCATTATTAGAATAATCTATTTTTTCTGCCCACTGGCAGCTCCTTTGTGCATTTAATTGCATACACAATGATAATAATAGAAATAAACCAATAAACGTAATTATTTTGTTTTTCATAATAACTCCTAAAATTAAAGAAATTTATAAGAGTTCTAAAAATTGTAGTTTTGAGTATAGTGAGGATGAAATCAAATCCTTATTATCAAAGAACTTAAGATTCATCACTTCGCACCGTAAACACAGGTAAAATTGAATTTTTAGTACTCCCCTTCTATAATTATTATTTTTTTGTATATCAAATTTTCAAAATGTAAATCTATTTAATTACACTTACAATCTTACTTTCCGAATTTCCTTTTCCACTAATTGTAAAAATGTAAACACCGCTTGATAAATCTGAAAGATTTACCTGGTTGTTAGTTGAATTGAACAATACTTCTTTTACTTTTTCACTAACTAAATTTGTAATTGTGAGTTTCAAATTAGCTAAATTAGGAAAATTGCAGCTTATAGTTGCAATATCCTGAACTGGGTTTGGATAAACAGAAAAGGAATTGTTCGTTAGTTTATCTTCGACACTTGTTGCTTCTGTTGAATATTTTACCAAATATCCATCCCATATACCTTTTAACGGAAGTGAAATGCCATTGTTAAAATTTAGTGTACTTGATTCTGAATCACCTACAATATATATATGTCCATTGTCATCAGCTGCTATATCAAGATTTTCTTCACACAAATCACCGGAAATTCTTTCAGCCCACTGGCATATCCCTTCTGAATTATATTTAGCAAAGAATACATCTCTGTGATAATCGGGTAAACTCAAATTAACTAAAGAAATACCGTTATTAAAATAAACAGTATCACCAAAAAATTCATCAGAAAAATATATATTACTTTTGTTATCAACAGCAATAGTTAAAGCAGCTATTTCGCCAACACCAATAATTCTATCAGCCCACTGACAAATTCCATCTGAATTGTATTTTGCAATATAAGCATCTTCTACACCATCACCTGTTAAAGATATATTATTATTAAAATTAAGTTTATCAGAATTGGAGCGACCACTAATATATATGTTTTGAAGAAGATATTCACAGGATTTAGTTTTTTTATTACCTGATTCTAAATTTTCAACAGCTAAATACCAGGTATAATCAATATTAGTTCCTCCAATTCTTTCAGCCCACTGGCAAATTCCATCTGAATTATATTTTGCAAGAAATCCATCTGGATTATATTTTTCAGAATTGACTAAAAATTTATTATTGTTAAAAATAATAGTGTCTGACATAAATAGTCCTAAGGTATAAACATTATTATCATTGTCTATATCTAAATCTCTTAATAAGTTCACCGAGTCCCCGGTAACTGATTGTGCCCACTGGCAAATTCCATCTGAATTATATTTTGCTATATAAGCATTATTTTGTCCGTTTACATTTAATGAAATATTGTTGTTAAAATGAATTGTTGATTCATAGAATTCACCGGCGAGAATTAAATTACCATCGGAATCAACTTTTATTTTAAATGCTGTTGTTACAGAAGAATCATCAGCAACGAATTGTGCCCACTGGCAAATCCCTTCTGAATTATATTTCGCTAAAAATCCTTGCTGATAAGAATTTGATGTTAGTGAAATTCCATTGTTAAAATAAAGTATTGATGATAAACTTTGACCTGCTAAATAAACATTGTTATTATTATCAACTTCTAAACTTAAAATAAAAACATCGTAGTTACCATAAATCCTTTCGGCCCATTGGCAAATCCCTTCTGAATTATATTTTGCTATAAAAGCATCATAATCACTAAGATTTTCAAGCGATATACCATTGTTAAATTCCACAGTTGAAGAAAAATACCAACCTCCAATATAAATATTTCCTAATTTGTCTATCTCTACGCAGGTAACAGGGGTAGTGTATGAACAAGCAATCTTTTGCGCCCACTCGCATTTTGGCTGTGAGCTTGAATGTAAATTAAATAGCAAAAAGAAAGATACAAAGGTAAAAGAATAAGTAATCTTTTTCATATTCACTCCGATTTTAGTTTAAAAAAGTTTTTATTTTTTTATTAAAATAATTATTGATTCTTTTCTAATAAAATTGAATATTCTTTTTTTCGTTTTTTATCTGAATTTTCATAATGATTAAAATTAACAAAAAATTTCAAATAATATTTACTTTTTTATATATAAAACACAAAAAAAACAATTCTGTCTCAAAAAAATATGAATTTTTTGAAAAAATCTGAATTAAATAATTCAAATGATTGCTTTTAGTTATCGGATAAATTGATTGGATATAAAATAAGTAAACAATTAATTAAAAATAGATTTATTGGGACATAATATTTTCTGTAATATAACTTGTTATTAACATTAGAGATAAGTTATTTAATAAGAAGGAAATGAAGGTATGTTTTATTTTAATGGGAAAAAGGGGATAATCCATTGTAAATGAAAATTGCTATTTATAAAAGAAAGATATTCTATAAATAAAAATGTACTCCTCATTTATAGTGGAGTACATCTTTATTTTATTCATAAGAAATAATTTTATTAAAAATATAAAATTTTTCAAAGAAGTGAATTCGTTTTTAATTGTAAATCAGCATAAAAATAAGCAGATTCAACTTCTCTTTCAATAGCATAATTGATTATATTTTGAAAAACAATAATTTTTCATCAATCATTTAGGCATTTGTAGGAGGAGTAAAAACTCTGCCCTTTAAATCATTATCAATCATAAATAAACCGCCTTTGAAATCACCCATCATTTCCATTCTTCTCAAAATGTCTTCAACGCTTGCTTCTTCTTCAATTTGTTCAGTAATAAACCATTGTAGCATAATGGAAGTAGCAAGGTCATTTTCTTTATTAGATAAATTAGCTAAAGCATTTATAGAAGCAGTAACGGCTTTTTCGTGTTCGAATGTTGCTTTCAATACATCAATTGGGGATTTCCATTTTGCCTGTGGCTCAGGAATTGCAGCAATTTTTACTTCACCGCCTCTTGAAATTACATAATCAAAAAATTTCATTGCATGAAAAGTTTCTTCTTGTGCCTGCACTCTCATCCAATTGGCTAAACCATTTAAGTTGATAGAATGAAAATAACTTGCCATTGATAAGTATAAATTTGAAGAATACATTTCTTTTGCAATTTGTTCGTTTATTGCATTTACTATTGTTTTGCTTATCATATTTTTTCCTTTTAAAATATTAAAAAATTAATATTGAAATATGACGTTAATTTATATTTAATATTTTTTTGATTATCAATTATGATAATGCTAAACCACTATCAAAATATGTCATTCTGCTCCAGATAAAGAAAATCCAATTACTCCAACTTTTTCTTTAAAAGATTTGAAAAAAGAATCCTTTAATCTGGGACCTAATTGAGTAACTACCTGTGAAGAAGCAATTGACCCGAGATACCCGGCTTTTTCAGGATTATTCAATTTAATTATTCCCCAAAGGAAGCCGGCAGCATACATATCACCAGCACCAGTACTATCTATTGCTTGAACTTTATATGCGGGAATATCATATTTTTTCCCATTAAACAATACAACCGAACCTAAAGCACCGCGGGTAACAACAATATTCGGACAGGAATTATTCAGTTCACTAACTGCTTTGTTGTAGTCGTTTTGTTTTGTATATGCAATGGCTTCCTGCTCATTACAGAAAATCAAGTCGCATTGCTCTGTAATTTGTTTTACTCCATCATAAAAGCAGTTTATTATAAAAGCATCGGAAAAAGTAAAAGCAATTTTTGTGTCATACTTTTTAGCAAGTTCAATAGATTTAAACATAGCTTCTGCACTAGATTCTTGAGATAATTTATATCCTTCTAAATAAATCCACTTCGAACGACTAATTACTTCTTCATTCAAATTTTTAATTTCAAATTTAGCAGAAGCACCGAGCGAGGTTAGCATAGTTCGTTCAGAGTCCGGAGTTATTAAAATCAGACAAGTGCCGGTTGGGCTATCGTTTAAATGCTCGGCTTGCAGTTCAATTCCTAATTCTTTAAATTCTGAAGCATAAAACAAGCCGTATTTATCATTTCCAAGCACAGTTTTATAAGCAGCTTTAGCACCGAACTGAGTAAAACCAATTATAGTATTTGCAGCAGAACCGCCAGAGCACTTATGCTCTTTTTTATCTTTCAAAAAATTAAGAAAATTTGCCTGCTCTTCCTCAGAAACAAGTGTCATTAGTCCCTTGGCAATTCTTATATTTAGAAGCTCTTGCTCACTGATTTTATACTGTAAATCAACTAATCCATTTCCTATTCCGCATAATTCAATATCTTTGTTCATTTTATTTATTTCATTTGTTAAAATTTCAAATTTATTAATAAAACTCATTAATTACAAATTAAGTTCATTTTAAATAACAAAAATAATTCTAATTTATAAAATAATTAATTTTTACTTGATTGTTTGAAAAAAAAGTGTTAATTTGCATTTTGTAAGAGGAGAGGTGGCCGAGTGGCTGAAGGCACCGGTTTGCTAAACCGGCGTAGGGTCAAACTTACCGCGAGTTCGAATCTCGCCTTCTCCGCAAATCCTAATATTAAAATTTTGTAAATTTGCAGGTTGTTTTTATTTAAAAATAACTACTTTTATAATTTTGAAATATATTAATATAATAAAAAATGACCTTAAATTTTATAGATATTATAGTTATAATTATATACTTCCTTATTATTTTATATATAGGTTTTTTTGTATCAAGAAATAAAAAAATTGAATCAACTGTTGAAGACTTTATTTTAGCTGGCAGAAAAGTAACTTTACCAATATTTATTGCTTCCTTAGTAGCAACTTGGTATGGAAGCATTCTCGGAGTTGGTGAATTCGCTTATAATGACGGAATTGTTGCATGGCTCTGCTTTTGCGTACCATATTATATTGCAGGAGCTATTTTCGGTGGCTTTTTTGCAAAAAAAATAAGAACTTCTAACGTTAGGACTATACCTGAACTAATCACGAACAAATACGGAAGCGGAGCAGGAAAAATATCTTCTTTAATTATATTAATAATAACAATACCAGCTTCTTACTTATTAATGTTAGGAGTTATCATACAACTCTTTTCCGGCTGGGACTTATGGATTTGTGTAATTTTTGGTGCTGCTGTTTCGCTTTCCTATCTTTATTCTGGTGGTTTTAAAGCAGATATTTTAACTAATACAGCTCAATTTTTCCTAATGTATATCGGATTTGCTGTTTTATTATTTTATGCAATCTCAACTTTTGGTGGTATTAATACAATGTTTAACGAATTGCCTGAAACGCATAGAACTGCACCGGGCAATCATACCTGGCAATATATACTAATGTGGTATATAATTGCATTTCAAACATTTATTGACCCAAGTTTTCATCAGCGGGCAGCAGCAGCCAAAACGCCCAAAACTGCTCAGCGCGGTGTCTTGCTCTCTGTCCTCTGCTGGCTTGTTTTCGATTCGCTTACTATTCTTTGCGGTTTATATGCAGCTGCATTTTTGAACTTAAATGAGCCGATAATGGCATATCCGGTACTTGCCGAGCAAATTCTACCACACTTTTGGAAAGGAATTTATCTTGTTGCTCTCCTTGCTGCTATTATGTCAACATTAGACAGCTATTCATTCATTTCATCAGTAACAATAGGAAATGATTTACTTTATCCGTTTTTTAAAAAAAGAAATATTTTTCAAAATTTAAATGTCCAAAAGTTGACGCAAATCGGATTAGTTTTAACAGCAATTTTTTCAATTGTAGGAGCAGTAGTTCTCCCTTCAGTAATTGATTTAATTTATAAGACAGCTTCCATTGCAATTCCCGGACTTATTATACCAGTTCTGCTTACATTTACTCAGAAATACAAAATTTCAGAAAGAAAAATTATTCAGATAATGCTCTTTTCTTCTGGTATATCACTTATTTGGATTTTATTTCCAATTTTCTTAAATAATTCAACTATTTTTGTAATAATTGAACCGATGCTACCCGGTTTGATTATGTCAATTTTTTTGACAATTTTATTTATTAAAAAAAATGAATTGGCTTAACATATCAAACAGCTTAAGTTTATTAAGGATTATTCTTGTTTTTCCAATAGTATATCTTTTGGGAAATGAGTTCAATTTAATTGCTTTCTTTGTATCCTTAGTTGCAATTTCTACTGATTATTTTGACGGTTATTTTGCCAGAAAACTGCATCAGGAAAGTGAACTTGGAAAAATATTAGACCCTTTAGCCGACAAAATACTTATTGCTGCTATTATTTTAACATTATTTTTCAAAGGTGAATTTCCTCTATGGCTCGCAGCTATTATAATTGGAAGAGATTTATTGATTTTAACTGGCGGACTATTATTATCAGCAAAAATTAAGAATGTTACTCCATCAAATATTTATGGCAAAATTACTATGTTTATCCTTTGTATTACTGTTTCAGTTTTTATTTTAGATATTGAATTTTTAAAGAATATTTTTATTTTTCTTTCAATACTTTATATTGCAATTTCTTTAATATCTTATTTTCTTATCTTTATAAAAATTAATAAGTAATATATTCTCAAATATTCCTCTTCAGGAATATTCTGTAACAATATTGTTGTTTTTATTTCGTTAATACAGCAATTTTAAAATAATAAAAAGGAGTTAAAATGCAACATTTAACAAAAGAAACATTCCTCGAAAAAGTTTTCGATTATGAAAATAATAAAGAGTGGCAATTTCAAGGAGATAAGCCCTGCATTATAGATTTTTATGCTGACTGGTGCGGTCCTTGCAAGATGCTATCTCCAATTCTTGAAGAAATCTCAAAGGATTATGAAGGTAAAATAGATATTTATAAAATAAATACAGAAGAAGAGCAAGAACTTGCAGCAATATTCGGTATTAGAAGTATTCCATCAATGCTTTTCTGCCCAATAAATGACAAGCCACAGATGAGTGTGGGTGCTTTACCTAAAGATTCTATCGAAAAAGCAATTAGTGAAGTTCTGGGAATTACTAATATTTCTAATAATTGATTTTAATGCTCTTTACTTTCTTATATTATTCCCATTAAGAAACGTCAAAATTGAAAAAAAACAGACCAAATTTAACACTGTAATTCTGAGCGCAGCGATGAATCTCTCAAGTCTGTAAACTTTTGCAAAGTTCAAGAAACTTTACAAAAGTAACATTAAAAGTTATACGAGCAACAAGCTGTTCGCATGACAAAAAAAAGTCAGAACCTTGATTAGAAAGATTAAAGGATTTCTTGATTAATAAAGAAAAAAATTATCAGGTAATCATTAAATCAGATTAATCACGGTTCAAAGACAAAAGAAATTAAAAAGATATACCGCTGAGGCACATCTGCATAAAAAAGATGGACTTCACTTTCCTAAGTGGAGTCCATCTGAAAAAATATCCCGATAGGGATTATATATTTGTAACAAGTGAAATCCGCTCCTGTGCTTATCCCGTAGGGATTATATATAGAATATTACTATTTAATCCCTAACGGGATAACAGCAGAAAAGTAGCTTGTATGTTACAAATATTC
Organism: uncultured Hyphomicrobiales bacterium; assembly: GCA_964498585.1. Taxonomy (GTDB): domain Bacteria; phylum Bacteroidota; class Ignavibacteria; order Kapaibacteriales; family UBA2268; genus JAAYJM01. The sequence goes on along the minus strand of CAZCHH010000010.1, from coordinate 50,566 downwards.
AATCCCTAACGGGATAAAGATAAAAAGAGTTGATATAAATAAAAGAAGTCATACTATCAGCAAGCTGATAGCATGACAAGATAATATTCACTTTTTTGCATTTCTTTTATTTTATTAATACTTAAAAACTCACTTCCACTCTAACTTAGCAGCCAATAATATATTTAGGATATATTCCTTTTCAGATATATGTTCAAAAACAAATTTATCAAAAAAAAAAAAAATAAAATTTTTGTTTGTTTTTTATTAAAAAATGTTTTAATTTGCTTTTGGTTAAAAAAAAGAGGAAAAAATAGAAAAAAATATCTTGGCTTAAGTGAGTAAGTTTTGGCTTTTGTTTAGTTTGTTTCCCTAAATTAAAAGAAAAACTTGCAAAGTAGGCGGAAACACAAGATAAATTAATAAAAAAAACATCCTCCGCGAGGAATTCCGATACCTTTTTTGCGGAGGATGCAACAATCAATAATTGTTACACAAATTTAAAGGATTTTCTTGACATGAGAAAATTAATTCTTCTATTTGCGGCTTTAGCAATAGTGTTTGCTAATGTAGAAGTAAGGGCTGCATATTGCCCTCCAGGTTATGACCTCTCACCCTGGTATTATACTTATTTTAACGGATGTAAAATTGGTTATCTTTTTTGTTTTGGTGAAGATGACAATGGTTTACAAGGATTTTCATTACAACAAATCATTGTATATCCGCCCTGCACTCAAGATGTTTATGAAAACAATAAAGAAGCATTAACTGACCAAATATTAAAAGAGATTGCTCAAAGCGATTAAATTAGGAGTTTATTTCCAGGAAATCCAGACTATATTCCAGAATGTCCAGATGGAACTTTATGTTTGTTAAGGGTTGACGATGGATTTTGTTATAATGGCTGGGAAAAAAGATACTATAGTAATTTTGAAAAGCCACACCCTGTTGCTTGTGCCCCTCCATATGATTACGTATGGGCAATGAAAATATGTTATGACGGGAATATTAGAACCTGCCATAGTGCAATATACTTTTGTTGGGAAGAAGACGATGATGGTAATCTAATTTTACAACTGTATAAAAATGGCTACCAGCAAGGTCCTGATTGTCCACTTGATTGCAAATGGAATTGCGAAGAGTAAGCATATAATTTGCTTATATAAATATGAAAATATTAGTGTTAAGTAGGAAACAGGCATGCCTGTTTCCTACAAATTTACGAAAGCGAAAAGCTAGTCATTAGTATCATAGCGAAGAATCCAGAAAATCATTAATAAAACCACTACTCACTGGATTCTTCACTTCGTTCAGAAAGACCGAAAAATATGGATTCTGACATACGCCAGAATGACGGTTTCTTACTTTCGTAAAGTTTCTTAACTTTGCGAAAGTTTTAATAACTCAATAACGTTATAACCATAAACCATAAACCATTAACCAAACACGGAGTTACTATGAAAAAAATAATCATACTCTTTTTAATCTTATTTTCAAGTGAATTAATTTCTCAAACTTGGGAACTGATGTATAAAGAGGATTATCTATATCATGATTCAACTGCTAATGAACACACAAATTTTTGCACCGGTTTGGTTATCAGAAATGACTCTATAATAATTATAAGAGAAAATGGCAGCAGTTCTTTATTTCTTATATTTAATTATTCTAATAAAAATTGGTCTTTTGTAACAAAAGATGATATTTGGAAAAGGTTTAAAAATGATTCTTTATATAATATGTATAAAGATAATTCACTCAGAAACGTAATTTATGATTTAAACGGTAATATGTGGTGTAAATCTATTCTTAAAATAATGCAAGACACCATAATGATTTATGATAAAATATATAATAGAAATCAAGATAAATATTACGAAATAAGCGATGCTTCTAATTTGATAAATGATAAGAATAACAATATATGGGCAATTATTTCTAACAGAGATTCAGAGACCAAAAAAAATTGTAAAAATATATGTATATTGAAAGATGGAGTTTTCGAATCAGTTTATTGTATTGAACAAAAATACATAAAAGAAGCTGGTATGGACTTAGCTGTAGATAATCTTAACAGGATTTGGTGTTCAATAATTGATTCTGTTTATTTGATTGAGAATGAAAAAGTAACAAAAAAAATTGCTTCTTATGATTTTCCAAATGGTTTTGGTTATTTAAACCGAATGGTAATTGACAGCAAGAACAGGGTTTATCTGCTAAATCATACCTGCACAATGTATGTTATTGATGGAGATAGTTTATATAGCTATGACTATATTTGGGATATAGAAAAAATTGATTTTGCCGGCGGCAATTTGTCCAATTATAAAATGTGCATTGATAGCTCAGATAATGTCTGGGTAACTGGAACTCATACATGCAACTTATATAAATTTGATTCAGAGAAAAACTGGTTCAGATACGATGTCCCTCAATTCACAACCATTCCAGATGAATGGTGTTATAAATTAACCATAGAAGCAGACAAAAACGGAAAACTATGGATACCAGCAAGCAACGGTTTTGGTTATGGATTTGGAATTTACGTTTTTAATCCCAATCCAACCTCAGTTGAAAAGGAGCAACCTACAATTCAGGCAAATGGTTTGCCAGACGTATGGATTAGAAAACTTTATCCAAACCCGGCAGAAAATTTGGTTACACTTGAATTTTTCCTTAATAAAAAAGAAATTGGCAGTTTTGAGATGACTTTATACAACGTATTGGGTATGAAAATAAAAGATATAAAAGAAGAAGTGGATTTCAATAGCAGTACTATGAACTCAAAAGTAACTTTTTCTGTTTCCGGTCTTCCGAGAGGCGGATATATTGTAGCAATGAAAGCAGGAAGCACAAAGCAGTGCCGTCTGCTGTTAGTAGGATTTTAATTATTAATTGTTAATTGTTATTGGGGATTAGGAATTGGGGGCTGGGGACTGGGAATTAGGAATTAGGAGTTGGGAATTCGTCATTTGTCATTTGTTTTTTGTTAAAATACTAATGACTAATGACTAATGACTAATAACGAATAACTCAATAACCATAAACCATAAACCATAAACCATAAACCATAAACCATAAACCATAAACCAT
>CAZCHH010000010.1:0-47394 GCA_964498585.1 uncultured Hyphomicrobiales bacterium | reverse complement strand
CCATAAACCATAAACCATAAACCATAAACCATAAACCATAAACCATAAACCATAAACCATAAGGCAACTCTATGAAACAAATTTTCCTTTTTATTCTATTAATCTCAAATCTCGCTTTTGCAGAAGATTGCAGTTGGAAATGGGTCAATCCACTTCCCCAAGGTAATAATTTAAATTACATTCAATTTGTAAACAATGACGTTTGCTATGCTACAGGTGATAATGGCACTTTGCTAAAATCCATTGACAAAGGGCTTTCCTGGAATTTAATCAAAACTGAAATGGTATCAATTGATTTCACTTTTTTCTTTGATGATAACAAATTATTATTAATTGATACAAATAATAGAATAGCAAAATATCAAGATGGAAACGAGGTTTGGTATGAAAAATCTATAATTATTCCAAATTTTGAATATAGTAGTTTTCATTTTTTTAATTTGAACAAAGGGTATTGCTATTCTCGAACTGATAGCATTATGCTTAAAACTACAAATTGCGGAGATAGCTGGGACACAATAAAATTACCTCCAATTGACTATTTTAGAAGTGAGTTCTTTTTTTTAAGTGAAGACAATATAGTTTTTACCGATAATCACAATCTTTATAAATCAACAAATAGTGGAAAAAGCTGGGTGTATAAAAATACTTTGCCAGATTCTACATTCTTTACTCTTTTCTTTTTAAATGATAATATTGGTTGGGTAAGTGATTATTATTCAGGTGATTTGTATAAGACCACTGATGGCGGTGAAAACTGGACTGAACAATTTCTTAATAAAATATCTTTGTTTTTATTTTACTATAAATTTTTTGATGAAAACAATGGCTACGTTTTTGGTTGGGATTATTATCTTTACAGGACAACTGATGGTGGCGAAAACTGGGAAATGCAGACTTTAAAAGAGCTAATGGGAGGAGAACAGAATTCTCTTAGCATTTCTGATGAAAGAGTAATAATTGGTGTTGAAAATGATGGCGTAATAAAAAGGACAGTTAGCAACGGATATTCATGGGATTCTATAAGCACTGGAACACTATACGAAATGTCTGATGTTCATTTTATTAATGACACGACCGGCTGGGCAATTTCAAAAAATAAATTGATTTTAAAAACTACTGATGCCGGAACCACTTGGGTAAATCAAAAATATAAGAATAAAGCAAGAGATTATTTTATTGATATTCATTTTTTTAATGAAAATACGGGAATTTTATCAGATAGAGCCGGCTATTTTTATAAAACAACAAATGCTGGAGCGGAATGGACTCAAATAAGCGAAATTTCAGATGTTTCAATCCACGATATATATTTCGTTAATGAACAAGTTGGCTATGTTGCCTATTGGTCATCATCAGTAAATGAATTCTTTGTAAAAAAAACAACCGAAAGAGGAAATTACTGGAACCATTGCAAAGCATTTGCCGACACTTCAATTGACAAATTGCATTTCTTAAATGAAAATCTTGGTTATGCAGCCGGTACAAATGGTATTTTTATAAAAACAACAGATGGCGGAAAAAATTGGACTACAAAAATAATAGATTCTACTTTAAAGTATAATCAAGTTTATTTTATTGATGAAAATACAGGTTGGTTTGTTACAAACCTTTATTATCATGATTCAAATTGGGTTCGCTTTGATTCAATTGTTGTTCAAAAAACGACAGATGGAGGCGAAAGTTGGGTGCTTCAGCTTTATGCAGAAGGAACATATACAAATATGCAATTTTTAAACGAGAACTATGGGTGGATTATCACAGAGCAAGGATACACTTTTAAAACCACAGACGGAGGCAACAACTGGGAAAAACTTCCTTCTGCTACAAATAAATATTTATCATTTTTACATATAATTAACGAAGAAAAATGCAGGGCTTTCGGTAAAAATGGACTTGTAATCGAATACAACTGTGAGCAAACAAGCGTAGAAGATGCTCTCCCCTTTTCCGAAAGCACCGATTTCCAAATATTCCCCAATCCTTCAACAAACGAAATCACTCTTTCCGTTCCTGATAATGAAAATATAAAATCAATTTCTATTTTCAATTCTCTCGGAATGGAAGTAAAGCGAATAGAAAAAACTGAATTAATTGGAAATAGCAAAATAACTATTTCAACAGCAGATTTACCTGTTGGCTTATATCATTGCTCTTTTGTAAATCAAGTTGAAAGAGTTACGAAAAGTTTTGTGGTAGTGAGGTGATATTTCCCTCTCTTTCTCAAGTTCAACTTGGGAAGGAGAAAAACTTTTCTTTTAATCATTTATTATGTGTGTAATGTAAAAAAGGAATGCTTCTCAATAGAAAAACATTCCTTTAATTTCATAAGAATCAAAATGATCAATGATTCATCGCTTTTTTTACAATCGCAGCAAATACTTCAGGTTGATTCATAGCGATATCAGCAAGTATTTTGCGGTTCATCTCTATATTATTTTGTTTTAAAGCAAACATAAGTCGTGAATAAGTGGTTCCGTGCATACGTGCAGCAGCGTTAATTCTAATAATCCACAAACTGCGGAAAGAACGTTTCTTTAATTTTCTTCCAACGTAAGCGTGTTGAAGACCTTTTTCAATGTGATGTTTTGCTATCGTCCAGACATTTTTCCTCTCGCCCCAGTAACCTTTCGCGAGTTTAATAAATTTTCTTTTACGTCTGTGCGAAGCTACTTTGTTTTTTGCTCTTGGCATTTTAAATCTCCTGTATGTCTAAAATAAGCTGAGGGGGAGCTTCTTCCCCTTTTGCAGTTAATAAAAATTTTTAATTTTCTGTATAACCAGAATTATTAGTTCGTTCAAGAAATGTTTCTTAAAAAAACTTTTTAACCCACATAATGTAGGTTAGATATAATTTTTAATCCACTTTCTTATTCCCCTCTTGAGAGGGGCAGGGGTGTGTCCTTGTTTTTTTTAAACTTAATCAATTCTGTTCTAAACTGTGATTGCTTTGATGAGTATAATTCTTATAGTATTAAATTAAATTTATCTTATAAATCATAGTTTAAAGCATTAGTTCTTGTTCCCAGATTTATTATTGGAAAAGGAAAAAGAACACACCCCTGCCCCTCTCAAGAGGGGAATGCGTAAGGTGAAATCTTAACCCAAAGCAAGCATTGCTTTTACTCTTCTCTCGTCAGTAGGATGGACTAAAGTAGATTGTCGCAGGTTGCGTTTGGTTTTTCTTGATTTTTTTGTAAGAATGTGGCTTTTATATGCCTTTTCTCTTTTAATTTTTCCGCTTCCAGTAAGCATAAATCGTTTTTTAGCGGAAGCTTTTGTCTTCATCTTTGGCATTTCTAATCCTCTAAAATTTATTTTTTCTTTGTTTTCTCAGGTGAAAGAACGACAATCATATTTCTACCTTCAAATTTGATTGGCTGGTCAACTTTAGCAATATCTTCGAGAGCAGCGACAAAACGTTCTAATAGTTCTTTACCAATTTCCTGATGAGTGATTTCGCGACCTCTAAACATAATAGATGCTTTTACTTTAAACCCATCTTCAAGGAAATTACGAGCATGCCTTGTTTTAAAATTAAAATCATGCAAATCGGTTCGCCATTTAAAGCGAATTTCCTTCATTTGCATTTGCTGTTGCTGCTTGCGTTGATGCTTTTCTTTCTTATGGAGTTCAAATTGAAATTTACCATAATTAATTATTTTGCAAACAGGTGGAGTTGCCTGAGGTGCTATTTCTACTAAATCAAGCTCCCGCTCCTCTGCAATTTTTAAAGCATTAAATTTTGACATTACGCCGAGCATTTTACCTTCTTCATCTACAACGCGAATTTCTTTTGCGCTGATTTCATTATTTATTCGATGTTTTCTTTGTTTCTCTCTTTGTCTAAGAGCAAGGGCTGCTGCCGACCTTTCTTCAAAACTCATTAATTTCAATTATTCTCCTTAATAATTATATAAAACCTTATTTTATAAGATTACAAAATTAACTTAAATTGTTGAAATAAAAAAAATATATTTATTAAACAGCAAGTTTTTCGTAATTTGCATTATATTTTAACAATACTCTGAAAAAAAGATGCAAGAACTATCAAAAAACGACCAGGAATTAAGAAGAATTGAAGAACTAAATCTTCTCGAAGAAGCTGGTGTAAATGCTTATCCTTGTAGTTTTGAAAAAACTCACAGCAACAGCTTCATTTTAGAAAACTTTTCCGACGACGACCCATCGCCTCTTGCTGATGTTGCGGTTGCAGGTAGAATTATGAGCATACGTCGTATGGGCAAAGCTACTTTTTGCCACATTCAAGACGAAGAGAAAAAACTCCAGATTTATTTTAAAAAAGATGAAATCCCAGATTTCTATGAAAATTTAAAATTGCTTGATATTGGTGATTTTATCGGAGTAAATGGCTACGTTTTCCGAACTAAAATGGGCGAAATTTCCGTCCATTCTAAAAATGTTGTATTGCTTTGTAAATCCACAAAAATTCTCCCTATTGCTAAAGAAGTTGTTGATGAACAAGGAAATAAAGTTGTTTTCGATGAATTCGCCGATAAAGAACTAAGATATAGAAAAAGATATATTGATTTAATTGTAAATCCGGACATTAAAGAGGTTTTCAAAAAACGCGCTGCTATTATCAACGAAATTAGAAATATTTTCAATGAAAAGGGCTGGCTCGAAGTTGAAACACCTATTTTGCAGCCAATCTATGGCGGTGCTACTGCCCGTCCTTTCATTACCCACCACAATGCGCTTGATTTCGATTTATACCTTCGCATTGCAGATGAACTTTATTTGAAAAAGCTAATAGTCGGTGGCTTTGAAGCAGTTTATGAAATAAGCAAAAACTTTCGCAACGAAGGTATGGACAGGATGCACAACCCTGAATATACAAGTTTGGAACTTTATGTTGCCTACAAAGACTACAACTGGATGATGGAAACTACAGAAAATCTTATTTCTGCTGTCTGCAAAAAAGTAAATGGCTCCTTTTTAACGCAATTTGGTGATTTGGAAATTGATTTCACTCCTCCTTTCAGGCGTGCCAAAATGTTCGATTTATTTGAGCAATATCTGGGAGAAAATATTAGGAATTTTTCTGATGCCGAGTTGGTAAAAATATGTGAGAAAAATGAAGTTGAGCTTCCGGCAAATGCAAGCAGAATGAAAATTCTTGATGAGCTGTTTGGTGCTGTTGTGCAACCTAATTTGATTCAGCCGACTTTCGTAATTGATTATCCGCTTGAAATGTCGCCACTTGCAAAATCACACCGCAGCGAAAAGGGATTGGTTGAGCGTTTTGAAATGTTCGTTGCCGGCTTTGAACTAACAAATGCTTTTTCTGAACTTAACGACCCTCGCGACCAAAGGCAACGTCTCGAAGAGCAATCAAAAATACGTGCTGCCGGAGACGACGAAGCAATGACTTTAGACGAAGATTTCTTAAATGCAATTGAAATTGGTATGCCTCCAACTGCCGGACTTGGTATTGGAATTGACCGTTTGGTTATGCTGCTTACCAATCAAAAATCTATTCGAGATGTAATCATTTTCCCTCTATTGCGACCCGAAAAAGTATAGACAAATAATATATTCATCAGATAACTTAAAGTTATCTGATGAATTATTTATAAAATCTATTTCAGTTGTTGTTCTGCTTGTAATATCAGTTCATTTTTTGGATTTATTCTTTTGGCTAAATTAATAGCTTCTTTTGCTTTTTCAGTTTGATTAGTAAAAATTCCATACTTTGCAATATTTATAAGATTTAGAACTGCAATATGTTTTATTCCGGAAATAAGATGATTAGAAGTATTCCATTTCATTGAATTTGCGAACCTGTCAATTTTAATTTTGCTCAGGTCAATCTGCTTAACTTGCTTATCTTTTTGCAATTTGAAAGTGAAACCAACAGGCACCTTTTCGTAATTTTTAGCTATATTTGGCTCTTTTTCAATAACATCAAGCGTTACATATATTGGATGATTATCGTAATTTTTATCAATAATTGAATTAATAAACTGTTCAAAGCGTGCCTGCAGAAGATTTGGATTATAATTTTCTCCAGATTCAAAGACTTCCAATTCATTTAGAAATGCTTTTAATTCTGGCTCTGATTTATCAATAACTTTCGGATACCATTGCTTAAGTTGGTGACCGTACCAAGTGCGACGAAGCAGTTCCATTTCAACTAAAGTAATGTCTTTTCTTATTCCCTCAACTCTTTGCTTATACCAAAAAGCAGAACACCAATAGTCCCATTGTGACGAGATAACTATTGCATCACTTTCAAGATTGTTATACACAATTTCAGTGTAGTCATTAACTAAATAATCACCAGAATTATCGTTTGCTTCAAAATTTAATAATAAAGAAATTACTGGGATTACAGCAAAAAAAGGAAGTATCTTTTTATTTTTTTCATATAAAAAAACAAATCCAATTGCAGCAAAGATTATCAAACCAATATAACTTGTAAGGAAATAAGATTCTATATCGTGGATAGAATAATTAATAGAATAGAAGAAACAAACCAGCACTAAGGCATTGAGAAACCAGAAAATTTGTTTGCTTTTTTTAAAAGTGTAATAAAAACCGATAAGCATTGGAATAAGACCTAATATACCAAGCTGCATTGGTAGGGCAGCAAAATATTTACCAATATTTTCACTAACATTTTCACCACTGAACATCCAAATTTGATATTGCTTTCCTTGCACGTGATAAAGAAATTTATCTATTCCGCGATGCACCCAGCCCCAGTTCATTTCTGGTAAAGTGCTGCTCCTTACCGGCAGAAATAAATAAAGGGAAATTGATAAAATAAATGGAATTATGAGCAAAAGTAAAAACTGAAATTTGTTTTTATTAAGAGAAAATTCCTGGTTAGGTGGATATAAAAATAATAGTAATACAGCAGGTAGAAGTAAAACAGTAGTCAGATGATTAGTAAAACTCAAACCAAGAAGAAAAGCAGTTAAGAGCAAGTATCTTTCTTTTTTTTCCTTGAAAGAAAATGACTTAAGGAAAAATAAAAGAATAATATTAATAAAAAGAATATGCAAAGGATAAACTTCAATAGCGCTCGCTTGTCCCCAGATTGTCAAAGCAAAAGCATAAGTAAAACCTGATATTAAAGCAATCCATTTATTTGAAGTTTGATTTTCTTCATGATTTAAATTATTTAATTCAAGGATTTTAAACAGTTCCAGTAAAGTAAAATAAAAGAAAACTACTGAAAGCGAGGTTAGAAAACCTGCAAAGTAATTGAGAATTTGTATAAGAGGGACTGAATGAGGAAAAAATGTCCAAATATGTCCCAAAAGAGTGAATAAGGGATAACCTGTCGGATGAGCTATTCCAAGCAGTGCGCAAACAGAAGCAAGCTCTCCGCTGTCAGTAAAGCCAAGCCCGGGATTAGCGGTTGTAAAATAAATGACTATTGAAATTATAAAAAGAAAAAACGGAAAACTTTTATCAATATAATTTTTCATATTTATAGTTTTGCTTTTTAAAATAATACAATTTATTGAAAATATGAGAATTTTTCAAGAGTAATTTTATGTTCTTTCTTTATACTATTAAATCCAGAACTCCAAACTTTTGTAAAAATTCATTTAGCAATAAATATAGCTCTTAATTTTACAAGAAAATATAATATTTTGCAATTAACAAATAAAAGTAGTAAATTTAAATTAATAAAAAATGGAAAAAAATCAAAATAATAATATAAAATATAAAATAGTATGAAAGCAGTAATTGAAATAGGAATGAATGACTTAAATTTACGTTTAGTAGAAATAATAAATGCTCTTTTTAAGCAGAATATAAATGAAGTTGTTATTCGAAAAAACGAAATGAAACTTGAAGAATTTGACAATACTTTAGATATTTCTGATATAGTATTTTCTTTAAAAGAAAATGGATATAATGATTTATTAATTAAAGATATTGAAGAAGGTTTGAAAAATTCTTCTATTGTGAATATGGTATTAGAAAATTAATTAATACATAACAATATGATAAAACAGGAAGATATATTAAATTATTTGAAGAATAATAAAGATTTATTTTATAAAAAATTGAATATAACAAAAATCGGTATATTCGGTTCATTTTCAAGGAATGAGCAATCTGAAAATAGCGATATTGATATTATAATTGAAATGCCAGTTGGAACTGAGAAAATATTTGAAAAGAAAAGAGAACTTAAAAAAATTCTTAAAAATCAATTCAATAGAGACATAGATATTTGCAGGGAACGCTCAATTAAACCGTTATTTCGTGAAATAATTTTAAAAGAAGCTATTTATGTATGAGCAAGAAAAAGATATAGTTTTAGTAAAACAACTTTTGCAGACAATTAAAAGGATTTTTGAATATAATAAAGATTTCGATAATCCAGAAAATTTTGTTGCTGATTATAAAGCTTTTGATGCTACTCTAATGAATTTTGTTGTATTAGGTGAAACCGTAGGTAGAATAAGCAAACAATTTAGAAATAATTACAAACACATATCTTGGAAAAAAATATACGCTTTTAGAAATATAATTGCTCATGATTACTTTGGAATAGATGAAGAAGAAGTTTTTGAGATAATTAAAAACCATTTACCAAAGCTTTATATTGATTTGAAAGAATTATTAAGTAATTTTTAATGATTCATTTTATTTGAAAAAAAAATTAATAATTTTGTTAAAAATGAGGAATGTGGTAAATTATAAAATAATTAGTAAATAATTATTGTAGAGCCAAATTATATTCCCAACCCCCTCTTTATAATCCAGCACCAAATTAACTCTTTCTAAAATAGAAAATCCTTTTTTATAAATCCAAATATATGATTATATTTGCATCTGTTTTTATTAAGGAGAATTATAATGGAAACAATAGTATCAAACAAAATAATAGAAAATTATGCTAAATATATTAGTAACTGGAATTTTAATGCAAAACAAATGTTAATTGACAAAATTATTACAAAAAAAGAATGTAAATATCAGCCACACAATGATTTTTCATCTTGCTTCGGTGCTTGGGTTGATTCCAAAACTGCTGATGAAATTATTGATGAATTAAAATAACTTATTCATATCATCACATAACAATTTATCTTCTATTTCTTTCTTTAGATTTAATGCAATTTCTAATACTTTTTGAATAAATCCTAATTCAATCAACTCGTTATAATCATACCTAATTTCAACGCCACATTCATTTAACTCAATAATTTCAGTACCAATATATTTTTCAAAATCTTTTTCAAATAAAATGCTTTCATTTAGCAAAAATACTATATTATGAGTTCTCTTTGGCTCATTTCCATTGAAGAATAAAAATGCTTTTAGATATTTTTCTACAAATTGTTGCAAATGAAAACACACTATTTCTAATTCAGCATCCTGGTTTGATAATTCTCTAACAGCAACCTTTAAATCGCTTCTACCTTTCTTTAAAAGTGTTTTATATATTGGGTTTACATTCAAATTTCAATTCCTTCATTAAAAACTGTATATGCTAAATATCCCGGCTCAACACATTCCTGATAGAATTTTGAAGATGTCTTAATAATCAAATCCATTAAAATTAATTCCTTTGCTTGAATCAGCTTTCTATAAATATTAGCAGTTAATTTCCTTTTTTCCGCTGTATTCAGTTCATTTTTTACAACAATCATAAAATCATAATCACTGTCCTGTTTAAAATCATTCCTTGCTCTTGAACCAAATAAATAAAATTTATCTATAAAGATATCCATTTCCTTCAAGAAATCTTTAATTTTATTAACGGTACTATTATAATTGTCTGTTGTCAAAGTAAATCATTCAATTTTGAAAAACAATACAAAAATAAATAAATATTTCATAATTTAAAATAAAAATTACTTCCCCTACACCCTCTTATGATAATTAAGCACCGCTAAGCCATTCATTAATACTGAAAATCCAATCAAAATTAAAATATGAGTTTTTACATCTGAAAAGCCCGAACCTTTCAGCATTACCATACGAACAGATTCAATCATATATCTCAACGGATTAAATAAAGTAATGTTTTGCGCCCAATTTGGCATATTTTCTATTGCTGTGAAAAGCCCGCTCATCAAAATAAAAATTACTGTGAAAAACCAGGTAAGAAACATTGCTTGCTGCTGCGTTTCTGTGAATGTAGAAATAAGTAGCCCAATCCCAAGCACAAGCGTTAAGAAAATACCAGCAATTGTGAAAAGCAAAAATGGATTTCCAAGAAAAGGAATGTTGTAAAGTAACTTTGCAAAAATCAAACCAAGCCCAAACAAGAAAAGTCCCAGAACCCAAAAAGGAACGAGCTTTCCGATAATTAGCTGATGCTTTTTGATTGGTGTAACGTTCAGTTGCTCAATTGTTCCGATTTCTTTTTCCCGAACAATATTTAAACTTGCAAGGAAAAGCCCAACAACAGAAATAAGCACAACAAGTATTCCCGGCACCATAAAAGTTTTGTAATCCATTTCTTCGTTGAACCAGTTCAAATTGCTTATGTTTATTGATTTTATAATATTTGAGCCAATGCCCATCGTTCCGGGATTTGCATATTTTTGCAGCAGTTCCTTGTTGGCGTCCAAAATAATGTTGGCAGCATATTGCATACCCATTGCAGCTTTTACTCCATCAATTGCGTTAATTGTTATTTGCACATTTGCAGAATTATTTCTAAATAAATTCTTTTCAAAATCCTGTGGAATTTCTAAATATAAATCTGCATTGCGATTATGTAGATTTTCTTCGGCTTCCTTTGTATTGGTGCTATTTCCGGTGATAATGAAATAATTGCTTGCTCCAAATTTTGAAGTAATATTTCTTGAAAACGAAGAAAAATCCTTATCCACTATGAAAATTTTTAAGTTTTTCATCTCAAAAGTAGCTGCGTTTGCTAAAATCAAAAGTTGAATTAGCGGCATAAAAAGCATAGCTCCTACCATCTGCTTATTGCGGAAAATCTGCCTAAACTCTTTTTGTATAATTAAAAAAATCTCTCTCATTGCAACCTCACTTTATATTTTTTCACACTCACAATTATGAAAAACAAGGTAAACCCAATTAAAATCAGTGTTTCCTTGTAAATATATTCAATAGAAGAACCTTTTAGCATTATATCTTTGATAATAACGTTGAACCAGCGCGCAGGAATAATGTTTGTAATAATTTGCAGCCATTCCGGCATATTTTCAATCGGATAAATGAAATCTGAAAGCAGCATAGTTGGAAGCATTAGCCCCATTAACGAAATGATTAGTGCAACCTGCTGTGAATTTGCTATTGATGAAATCAGAATCCCAAGCGTCAATGCAGATGTAATAAATAAAATTCCTTCAAAGAAAAGCAAAAGCAAGCTGCCCCGAATAACTACTCCAAACACTACATTGCCAAAAACAAGAATGATTACTCCATTAATGAAACCAAGCACTAAATAAGGAACGACTTTTGCAATAATCACCTGAATTGGTTTCATTGGCGAAACAAGCAGCAGTTCCATTGCTCCGATTTCCTTTTCGCGTGTTAAGGAAATGGAGGTCATCATCGCTGAAATTAGCATTAAAAGCATTGTAATTAAGCCGGGAACAAACAGAAAAGTGCCTTTTAATTCCTCGTTATACCTCATTTTTACATCAGTATTTACTCTTAATGGAATTGCAGCCAGCTTGTTTTCTTCCAACAAATAATTGTTTATTATTGATTGAGTATAGTTTTGAAGCGAACTGCCGGTATTTGGGTCTGTTGCATCAGAAATCAGTTGAATGTTTGCTGTCCCTTGTTTAGTTAAATTTTCAGCAAAATTATTTTCAAAAACCAATGCTTTCTTGATTTTTCCTTTTTTGAATGCTTTTTCAATATCGTCATAGCTATTCAGGTATTCGTATAAAATGAAATAGCCGGAAGATAGCATTTTGTTTGTTATTTTCTGAGTTTCACTATCTTTCGATAAATCAAGAATCGCAATTCTGGCATCGCGTATTTCGTTTGTAATAGCGTATCCGAAAAGTAGCAACTGCACCGCCGGCATTCCAATAAGTATTAAAAGAGTGCGTGGGTCTCTTTTTATATGCAGTATTTCTTTATAAACGAAAGCAAAAAATCTTTTCATTAACCCCTCGCTATTTTTACAAAAACATCGTCTATTGAATCAGAATGATACTTTTTCTTTAGCTCGCTTGGGCTGCCCATTGCTTCAATTACTCCGGCTGTCATTATTGAAATTCTGTTGCAATACTCGGCTTCGTCCATATAATGCGTTGTAACAAAAACAGTAATGCCCCGGGCAGCAGTCTCATAAATCAATTCCCAGAACTGACGGCGGGTAATAGGGTCAACTCCTCCGGTCGGCTCATCTAAAAAAACAATTTCCGGCTCGTGAATAATAGCAACAGAGAAAGCAAGTTTTTGTTTCCAACCCAATGGCAGCGATGCTATTAATTCATTTTTTATATCACCGAGTTTTAGTTTGTCAATCAAAATATTTGATTTTTCAATAATCTGCTTTTTTGAAAGCCCGTAAATCCCCCCATAGAACTGAATATTTTCAATTATAGTCAAATCATCGTAAAGGGAAAATTTTTGGCTCATATATCCAATTCTTCTTTTTATTTTCTCAGTTTCCTTATAAACATCGAAACCTGCTACTGTTGCAATTCCGCTTGTTGGTTTTAGTAATCCGCAGAGCATTCGCATTGCAGTGGATTTTCCCGCACCATTTGCACCGAGGAAACCAAAAATTTCACCTTTTTTCACATCGAAAGTTATTTCATTTACAGCAATGAACTTACCGAATTTCTTTGTTAGCTTTTCTGCTTTTATTGAGTATTCCATTTATTTGCCTCCAACCATCAAATCAATGAAACAATCCTCAATAGTGGCTTTAATCGCTTCAATGCTCGCCTCTTCAATTCCATTTTTCTCAAAATAATTCAAAATATCATTTTCATTGAAATTTTCCCGTTTATCAATATAGTGCAGCGTTTCACCAAAAGGATAAATATTTTCGCAAAACTCGTACCCACGTAAAGTTGTAATAACTTTATGGGGATTGCAATGCTTAATTGCAAAAAGCTTTTTTGAAAATTTTTCAGAAATTGCGTTTGGTTTTTCGACAGCAAGCAATTTTCCACCTTGGATTAAACCGATTTCATCGCAAAGAGAAGCTTCGTCCATATATGGAGTGGAAACAAGAATAGTAATTCCGAATTGAGCAAGTTTTTTTAGCATTGCCCAAAGTTCTTTGCGGGAAACAGGGTCAACTCCTGTTGTCGGCTCATCAAGAAAAAGCACCTTTGGTTTATGAATTAATGCACAAGATAGAGCTAACTTTTGCTTCATACCGCCAGAAAGCTTTCCAGCCCGGCGGTCCTTGAATGGTTCTATTTGAGAATATATGTCTTTCACCAAATCATAATTCTCTTTCAAACTTGTCCCAAAAATAGTAGCGAATAAATTAATATTCTCTTCAACGGTTAAATCCTGATAAAGCGAGAACTTGCCCGGCATATACCCGATTATATCTCTTAGCTTTTTAAAATCTTTTACAACATCAAGGTTTTCAACAGTTGCTGTTCCACTATCCTGCAAAATCAAGGTTGCCAGAATACGAATAAGAGTAGTTTTTCCTGCACCGTCGGGACCGATTAAGCCAAATATTTTCCCGCTCTCTACATTAAATGAAATATCATCAAGAGCAGTGGTGCTTTTGTATTTTTTTGCTATGTTTTTTGCTATTATTGAATACATATTTTTAACTTTATGTTTTAACTGAATGGTTAGCTTTCGGCTGTTGGCTTTCAGCTATCGGTTTATAGTTTATGGTCATTAGTTATTGGTCATTAGTCATTGGTCATTAGTTATTGGTATTTTTTCCTTATCGAAAGACAAATGACGAATAACGAATGACAAAAATTCTCTTTATCCACACTCTCAGAACTCCTGACTCCTCGTAGTTTGCTATTTCGCAGTCTTGTCATTCTGAACGAAGTGAAGAATCTCACAAGTCATTGTTACCACAGAGTTTGAGATTCTTCACTTCGTTCAGAATGACACTTTATTCGGATAATTTGCGCAATTATTATTTATGAGGCAATTCTCCTAACTCCTTTATTTTCGTTATGGGGTCAGGAGTTCTGACTCTTTTAAAAACAAATATGGATTCTGACATCCGTCTAAATGACTTACTCGTGCAGTCATACGAAAAACAAGTTGATAGTATGGCATTTCTCTTTTTATACTATCTAAACTTTCTAACCTATCTAAACAATCTAATCTTTCTAAACATTTAACCAAATGGTTAAACCTAATAGTTCAAAATTACGAAATTTTATTAAAAATGCAAATAATTTTTATTACTTTTAAAAAAACTATTTAAAATGAACTGCCAGCCAAACAGAATGTTCGTTTTCGTCAGTCCATTCTACTCTGTGCTTTGTGTTTGATGGAATTAAGATGTAATCGCCAGCTTGCATTTCAACTAATTCATTATTTTCAAAGAAAACTAACTTTGCAGCGCCTGAAAGAAGAATTACAAATTCAGCTTCTTCCTGAATTAGCCATTCGCCTCTGGGAGTAGTGTGTCCGAGAGAAATAATTCGTTCAATTTTGAAATTTGGGTTTAAAAGAAGATTTTCGAAGAATTCATCTTTTAAATCATCAGGTAAATTTTGGAAAATGTTATTTGTTTTCATATTATTGATTGAGCTATTTATTGAAAAATTCTTAAATTCACATTATATCAGTTGTAGAGAATGCCCAAAATTAATTAAAAACTTTATTTTTTTTACTAAAATAAAAATAAAATGAATTAATTAAAAATTTATGCTTATATTTGTAATTACAATTCAGGTATTTATTATCTGATACTTTATTAATTTTAATATATAATAATATGAAATTATATGTGGGAAACTTACCCAACATTATGAGTGAAGATGAATTATCTTCCAAATTTAAAGAATATGGAGAAGTCATTTCTCTAAAAATTATCAATGACCGTGAAACAGGCAGAAGTCGTGGTTTCGGTTTCGTAGAAATGTCCGATAATGCCGGACGCAAAGCAATTGATGGATTAAACAATACAGAAATTGATGGCAGACAGATTTCTGTAAGTATTGCAAAAGAAAGAGATGATTTTAATAGGAAAAGATATTAAAATTCATAGCAAATAGAATAACCGACCTTATATATTAGTAAGAATCAAGAAGTTTTTTTATCAGATAAGAATGTCTGCGCTACTTTAAATCAAATGTTTAGTAGTAAAGATATTCTTGTCTTTTATTTATATTTATTTATTAGACTTAGAACTCCAAGCTCCATCTCGAAAACATAGGGGTTAGGATATTTTTTTGTAAAGTATAATGCAAATATTATTACAAAAAGTATGTCATTAGCAACCTCAAGAAAAAGAAAGACCTTTATCTGGGGTTGCCAATGACAATTTTTGCCCTCCACCTTTAATAATTATTTCCATAGAGAAGATGAGCATATCTATGGAATAAGAAGTCTGGATGCAAATCATCGTCCTGACAATTAAAGTAAATAATTATTGTGCAGTTTTTTGAATTGCTATGATACATCGAAGAAGTATATCCGGGCATTCCGCCATTGTGCCCATAAAATGTTCCTCTTTTCAAAATACCAATTCCATAAGAATTTTTATCATCAAGAATTGAGAAGTGTTGATTTAAACGCGTATTTTGAAGTGTATCGTTTAAAAGACCACCGACGACTAAGGTTTCTACATATTTTTGTAATTCTCTTGGAGTCGAATATGCAGAGCCAGCTGCCCAGCACCAGGAAACATCATAAATATCTGATATATCCTGAAAACTATCTGATGAATCTTCAGCATAACTTTTTCCGTGAGTACCCGGCAATACCAAACCAGATGTTATAAATCCGGTATTTTGTAATCCTAATGGAACGATTATTCTGTTGTGAATCTCAGTTTCAAGTGAATTGCCAGTTATTTTTTCTATTAACATTCCAAGAATAATTGTGTTGGTATTTGAGTAATGGAATTTTTCGCCGGGCATAAAATCCAAATCGTGAAGGAATGAAATATCAACTAATTCTATAGGAGTCCATAGTTTTTCGGGATTATTTATAAAAATATCCCAAAAATTTTCAGTATCTTCAGTATAATTAAAATAACCACTTGTCATATTGCTTAGCATTTCAATAGTGATTTTGTCTGCTTCTTTAAAAGTTGGGAAAAACTTACTTAAAGTGTCTTTCAAACTTAGCTTCCTTTCTGAAACTAATTGCAATAAAACAGTAATAGTGAATGTTTTTGTGTTGCTTCCAATTCTAAAAGTATAATCCTTATTCATTGGAAGATGATGCTCAATGTCGCTGTAACCAACTTCATAAACCCAGTCAATACCTTTGGTTTTGTCAACAACGAGGGCAACAATTCCGGGCAAATCAGTATTTGTAATAAGTGAATCAGTAACTGCCTTGAGTTTATTGATTAATTCCTGATTGTCATTTGTTTTTGTTGAACTGTCGCTATCGCAACCACTTATTATTAATGATAAAAATAAAGCAAAACAAACGAAATAAATTGAGATTAGTTTAGTCTTCATACGAACTCCAAATTTATTAAAAAAAAGTAAGGTTTAATAATATCCTTTTTCCAATAGTCTTTTTTAAATTTGAAAAAAATAAAAATAGCAAAAAAATTTTTGTTTTCTCACTTCATCACTTAAAATTAGCAAAAAATAATGTTTAATGCAAATTTTAAATTCTAACTCCGCAAATCTACATATTTTTTCAGTTCTATTATAAATATAGGTAGATTGTTTAAATTTATCTTAAATTTTTTTCTTAAATTATCAATTACGTATCTAGTGTAGTAATTCATTAAAAAACTAATAATATTTTCTTGTCATTTCGAACCCCACGATAAAGCAAAACCTTTATTTAAAAGGAAATGATATAACTAAATATGTCTTCTCCATTCATATATTAAACTTGCTTTATTTTGTGGGATGGTATGACTAAAAAACTGAACTAATAATAACGAATAGTAAGCATTTCTAAAAATGAAAATATAATAAAATTAACATATTATCGTTTTTGTTTTTTAGTAGGATAAAATTTTTATCCTAATTTTTTTTTAAAATTAATAATTAAAGATAAAATGAGCTTAGCAGAAGCACCAATAGAAGTTCGATTAAAAATAAAAGAAATAAATTCCGGACACGAAGCAAAGAGAAAATTAAGTTCTCTTGGAATACATATAGATGACATAATATTGAAGCATAACGACAACAAATGGGGACCTGTAATTTTAGAAAATCTAACTATTCGTTCTAATAAATTAGCTATAGGGCGGGAAATAGCAAATAAAATTGTTGTTGAAAATGAATAATAAAACAATAGTACTTATTGGACAGCCAAATTCTGGTAAAAGTACTCTATTTAATGTTTTATCAGATATAAAGACAAATAAAGTTGCGGTTTCAGGTACGGTTGGCTTAATCAATTCGTCTTTAATCAATATTAATTCAAGTACATATAATTTAATGTATTTACCCAGTATTTACTCTCTTAATCCAAATGATAAATCTGAACAAATTACATTAGATTACTTAATTAACAATCCAGTTGACCTTGTCTTAAATGTTATTGATTCAACTTTACTTACAAGAGGGCTTGAGCTTACTATTGAATTACTCGAATTAGGTCTTCCCGTAGTTGTTGTGCTTAATATGTTCGATGAAGCTGAATCGAGAGGTATTCACATAGATTTAAAGAAGTTAGAAGATATTTTAAATATTCCAGTAATTCCTACAAAGGCAAAGTTTGGTAAAGGAGTTAAAGAACTTTCCGAAATTTGTTACAATTATATTGAATATCCGCATAAAAATCCAAAAGTTTTTAGTTATACTCATCATATTGAAAAACATATTCAAAATATTGAAGAAGCAATTAAACCTTTTCTTAATGAAAAAAGCTATTCAAGTCGTTTTATTGCTATTAAATTAATTGAAAATCCATCATTAGTTCAAAAAAACATCCGGAATCAGGTAAACGATTTGACAAAAGAAATAGAACGAGAACTTAAAGAGGAACATAAATTAGAATGTTATGAAACTGTTTCTTATGAACGTCATCACCATTCTATGAAAATTAGTGAAACCGTATGTAGTTATAAGGAAAGAAAGACAAGAGCGATAGATGAAAAAGTTGATGACTATTTGTTGCATCCTATTTTCGGTAATTTTTTCTTAGCAATATTTTTTATTCTTTATTTTTTCTTAATTTTTATAATAGGAAACGGACTTGCTGGTTTGGTAGAGGCGCCATTGCAGTATTTATCAGATTTATTAGCTCCAATAAAAGAATACAACGAATTTTTATGGTTTTCAATCAATGGTGCTTATCTTGGATTTTCTGGTATAATTGGAATAATACTTCCATATTTTCTTCCTTTGGTCTTTTTAACATCATTATTTGAAGAAACTGGCTATTTATCACGAATAGCATTTTTAATGGATGGCATTTTCCATAAAATCGGTTTGCATGGAAAATCAGTTGTATCATTTGTTTTAGGATTTGGCTGTTCGGTGCCAGCTATTTATTCAACCAGAATGATAGAAAACAAGCGAGACAGAGCTATTGCTGCTGCATTAATTCCTTTTGTTCCTTGCTCAGCACGTATAGCAGTAATTTTTGCTTTAACTGCCGCTTTTGCTACGCCAATTTGGGCAATAATTATATTCATGTTTGTAATTTTAATCATTGCAATAAATGGCAAAATATTATCAAAACTTTTATCAAAACCAATAGGATTAATACTTGAAATTCCTAAACTTAAAATACCTTCTTTAATATATTCATTTAAAAAAACATGGTTAAGAATAATTGATTTTACAAAAGATGCTATTATTTTTCTTGTATTAGGAAGCATTGTTTTAGGGTGGATTGAGTATTTTGAAGTTGCATACTACATTAATTTAGCATTTGAACCACTTGTTACTTTTTTACTTGGATTACCAAAAGAATTAGGTTCTACTCTAGTATTCGGCTTTTTCAGAAAAGAATTAATACTTGTTATGGCAAATCAGGCAATGGGAGTTGAAACCTTATCAAAGCTTCCACTAACTCTTAATCAGGTAATCACCTTCATTGTTTTTGTTACGCTGTATTTCCCATGCTTTACTACTTTCGTTGTAATTTTAAAAGAGTTTGGGAAGAAAGTGGTTTTATTATCATCAATTTTAAGTATTTTTGTTGCAATTTTGTCTGCTCTTTTGTTTAAGTTTGTAATTGATATGTTATTAATATAAATTAGAAAGCTATTTATGAAAGGAATTATTTTAGCTGGTGGTTCAGGTACTCGTCTTTATCCGGTAACAAAGGCAGTTTGCAAACAACTTTTGCCTATATTCGATAAGCCGATGATTTATTATCCACTTTCAACTTTGATGTTTGCTGGTATTCAAGACATATTAATAATCTCAACTCCTCAAGACACTTCCCGCTTTGAATCCCTTTTTGGTGATGGTAGTCAACTTGGCTTAAATATTTCTTACAAAATACAGGAACAACCACGTGGGCTTGCTGATGCCTTTATAGTTGGAGATGATTTTATTGGTAAAGATAAAGTGTGCTTAATACTCGGTGATAATATTTTTTATGGCAATTCTTTACCTAAATTGTTGCAAGATTCAATACAGTTCGATGATGGTGCCGTAGTCTTCGGTTATTACGTAAACGATGCTGAACGTTATGGAGTAGTCGAATTTGACAAAAACGGCAAGGTTATTTCGCTTGAGGAAAAACCAAAAAAACCAAAATCAAATTTCGCTGTTGTTGGACTTTATTTTTACGATAATGATGTAATCGAAATTGCAAAAAATTTGAAACCATCAGCAAGAGGTGAAATTGAAATAACTGATGTTAATATTGATTATCTTAACCGAAATAAGTTAAAAGTTAAACTTATGGGACGTGGCTATGCCTGGCTTGATAGTGGAACTCATTCTTCAATTATCGAATCTTCAAATTTTGTTAAAACGATTGAAGAACGACAAGGATTGAAAATTGCCTGTATCGAAGAAATTGCCTATAAGATGGGATTTATAGACGAAGAACAATTATTGAAACTTGCAGAACCACTTAAAAAATCCGGCTATGGCGAATATCTATTAAAGATTTTAGAACCAGGATATTTATACAATATTTAAGTCCCAATATTTATTCACAAATAAGAACAAACAATAATGTATGCTCTACAATTGTTAATTGTAATTATTTTTTTGACGATAAACATAAACAGCATAGCTGTACACTGTTTGTAAAGATAATGATATTATGATAGAAAGCAGCGTAGTTGCAGCTTGTTTATACAAAAATAATTTATTATGCCGCAACTATGCTTCTTTATTCATTTTATTTTATTGCTTTTTGAATTTTGATTTTTTGTTAATAGTTTTGTTGGATTTTATTTAAAAGGAATGAAATAAGATGAAAAAAATAGGAATAATTACTATAATTCTTCTGCTTATAACAAGCTGTAACAAGGAACAAAGCAATCCGATATTTGTAACGACCAATTTCCCTACTCAATATATATTAGAAAACATTGTTGGAACTCAAGGGAAAGTAATCAACATTGTTCCACAAGGCGCGTCGCCTCATACATATTCACCCAAACCTACTGATATTAGCAGAGTACAAGCTGCAAACTGTCTTTTTTATGTATCTCCCCTGCTTGATGAATGGGCAGAAAAATTACCTGCAAAATCTTTTATCAGATTAATTGATTTATTACCTGAAGAAAACATTTTATATTATGACGAAGAGCATATCTCAGGACATATCCATAGCAAAGAATGTGAACATCATTCCGGAGATATTGACCCACACTTTTGGACTGACCCGCTTACAGTAAAAGCTATGCTTACAAAATTAGTTGATACAATTTGTGCTTTAGACCCCAATAATAGCAAAACGTACAAGGAGAATGCAGCAAACTTTGAAAAGCAACTTGATTCGTTACATATTCAAGTAGAACTAATGCTTAAAAATGTGATTGGAGAGAATATATTTCTTTTTCATCCTTCTTTTAGGTATATGCTGAAAAGGTATAATCTGAATTATGCCGGAGCAATTGAGCTTTCACCTGGTAAAGAAGCAAGCCCGCGTTATCTTGCAGATTTAATTGAAAAAATAAAGTCGTCCGGAACAAAAGCAATCTTTTCTGAGCCGCAGCTTCCCGACAAACCTGCTAAAGTCATTTCAGAAGCTGCTGATTTGAATATTTTTATTCTTGACCCAAATGGAGGGATTGATGGAAGAAATTCTTATCGGGACTTAATCCTTTATAATGCACGTACTTTAAAACAAGCACTTGAAAATTGATGAAAAATACTGCAATAAATGTTGAAAATGTAAACTTAAGATTTGGTTCGCACAATGCGCTGTGTGGAGTTAATTTTCATATCGAAGAAGGTAGTTTTACAACCGTTGTCGGACCTAATGGTGGTGGAAAATCAACTTTGCTAAAAGTGATTCTTGGGCTGATTCAAGTGGATTCAGGAAAAATTAGTATTTTTGGAAAAGAGCCAAAATCAATTAAAAGAACAGATATTGGCTACGTTCCTCAAATAAAAACATTAGACAGAAGCTTTCCAGCTTTACCAATTGAATTGGTCGCAACAGGCATACTCGGTTTCTGGCCTCAGAAAATTAATAAGGAATTAAAGGAAAAATCAATGCTGGCATTGGAAAAAGTTGGTGCTTCCCATCTTTCAGAGCGGCCGCTAAGCAAACTTTCAGGTGGCGAGCTACAAAGAATTTATCTTGCCCGTAGTATAGCAAGGCATCCAAAATTATTGTTATTAGATGAACCGGCAACCGGGATTGATTTTGCAAGCGAAAAGGATTTGAACAGATTAATTGATAATTATAAAATTGAATATAATGCAACAATAATTATGGTTACTCACGACTGGGAAGCAGCTTTTCATCATGCTGATTTTGTTTTAATGCTCAATTGTTCCCAAATTTGCTTTGCACCCCCAAAAATTGCTTTCGAAGAAAAGACACTACGGCGGGCTTTTGGACATATCGGACACGAACATGAAATGATTTTCGGAGTTAAACAAAATGATTGAGATTTTTAGTTTGCCTTTCATACAAAGAGCCGCAATAGCTGGAGTTCTAATAGGATTTGTAACTAGTTATTATGGTGTTTTTATTGTCCAAAGGAAATTAAGTTTTCTTGGTAGTGGCCTTGCTCATTCTGCTTTTGGTGGAGCCGCTCTCGGTTTGCTGCTTGAAACTGAACCTCTTTGGGTTGCTCTCCCTTTTACTATAATTATTTCAATCTTAATTGTTTATCTCAAGGAAAAATCAAAGTTAAGCGGAGATACTTCAGTTGGAATTTTATTCTCTGTTGCTGTGGCTCTCGGCATCATATTTTTATCGCTTAAAAAAGGATATACCAATGACGCTTTTACTTATCTTTTTGGTTCAATTCTTTCTGTTCAAAAAATTGACTTAATATTCAGTTCTGTTCTTGCATTGCTTTCAATCGCTACTTTCTTTTCTCAATGGAAAAAATGGGCTTATGCCACTTTCGATGTAGAATTAGCTCAATCAGATAAAATTGCAGTAGTTAAAGATGAATACTTACTTTCTGTTTTAATTGCAGTTACTATTGTAATTTCAATTAAAATAGTTGGAATTGTATTACTGACAGCATTTCTCGTTATACCGGCTGCTACATCACGCCTTATTTCTTCTACATTTTTCCAAATGACTGTTTATTCAATAATAATTGGTATAGTAAGTTCTTTTGTTGGATTAATAGCATCGATTCAGTTGGATTTGCCGACTGGTGCTGTAATTATATTAATTCAAGCATTATTTTTTATTATTGGTTTATTTTTTAGGAAAAAGTAGAAAATTACTAATCTGGAGTTATAAGAGTTGTCATTCTGAACCCCCATATAAAGCAAGTACTTTATTTAAATGGAGATGATATAACTAAATGTGTCATTCTGAAGCGTTGTGAAGAATCTCAAACTTCGTGGTAGCAATGACACATGAGATTCCTCACAACGCTTACCAATGACATCTTTTTTACAAAACATATAAAATACAGAACAACACTAAGAAATCTCCCCTACCCCCTCTTTTTCAAAGCTAACGATTATACACATCTTTAAAATGTGCTGCTATTCTACTTATCCCGTTAGGGATTTGATATTTGTAACAATGCTTCCTTTTCGAGTTTTTTTATTCCGTAGGAATTAAATATTTAATAGCTTTTTTATATATAATCCCTACGGGATAAGCACAGTCAAGGATTATTCCTGTTACAAATATATAATTCCTACTGAATATATTTTTTAGACACTATACCATTTTTACTCCCTTATTATTAAGAACTAATATTTGTGTATTATCGTTAGTTTTCAAAGGGGGGAGAAGAATTTTCTTAATAATTCCTCCCTTTGAAAAAGTGGGGTAGGAAGGATTTTGGAATTCTATTTTCATAAGTCCTTATTAATTATGTCATTACTATTTCAATAAAAGTCTTCCTTTTTCGTGAGGCTGCCAATGACATCTTTACGTTTGTCGGTCATTCTGAAGCGCAGCGAAGAATCCAGAGATTAGTATTTAAACTCTAACTCTCCCAAATTTACGTAATAGAAGGATTTAATTAGTAAGAAAACGCATACATTTTTCTTACTGCTAGTAAATCACCATAATAAATTATGGTGATAGTCTAATTCTTAGATTAACTCCCAAATTTATTTGGGAGGTAATATCCAATAAAGAGCACAAAATGCTTAAATGATAAATACGTAATAGATAATTTGAGATGAAATTCAAGATAAACTTCTACTGGTCTATATTTATTAAAAAAAATATAAAATTACGTAAATTTGGGAGAGTTAGAGTTTAAAAAAATTTTCTGGATTCTTCACTCCGTTCAGAATGACTGTGCAAATTTATGTCATCTCCGTTTAAATAAAAGTCTTCCTTTTTCGTAAGGTTCGAAAAGACAGATTATCCTAATACTATCATAGTCATTTTAGTTCAGTTATATTATTTTTTTAATTCCTGCATAAAAAGTTCAAGTGAATCTTTCCAGAATGGAACTTTAATTCCAAAAGTTGTTTTAACCTTTTCTTTTGATAAATAAGAATTATAAGGTCTTTTAACTTTTGCTGGATATTCTGAACTTGGCACTGGCAAAATCTGAATATTTTTTTGGGTTATCTCATATTGTTTTGCATAATTATAGATTTTTTCAGCAAAGTCGAACCAGGAAATTTTGTCTTCACAGGAAAAGTGGAAAACGCCATACTGTTCAGAGTTTTGCTCAATAATAAATAAAATAAATTCAGCTAAATCAGCAGCAAAGGTTGGGCTACCGAACTGGTCGCTGACAACATTTAGAGTATCTTTATTCTCAAATTGTTTTAAAATTGCATAAAGGAAATTACTCTTATAATAACCGATTAGCCATGAAATACGAATAATGAAATATTCCTTAAAAATTTCCTGAATTAAATGCTCGCCTTTCAGTTTCGTTAAGCCATAAATATTTTGTGGGTCTGGCTCGTCTTCTTCAAAGTAAAGCGATTGCTTTTCACCATCGAATACGTAATCAGTTGAAATATGAATGAGTTTAGCATTTTTTTCCTTAGCAATAATTGCTAAATTTCTTGGACCATCAGCATTTATTTTAAAAGCTAAATCAATTTCTTCTTCTGCCTTTTCAACATTTGTATAGGCAGAACAGTTTATAATCCAATCAATTTCTCTTTCGCCCAAAAACTCTCTCAATCTGTCAATACTTGAGATATCAACTTCAACATCTGTTGCAATGAAACTTAAATTCTTTTGTTGCAAGGCATTTTGCATTTCAATGCCTAACATTCCTTTATTTCCAACTAACCAAATCATACAGTTTTAGCTTTTTCTTTTTTAATAAAAAATATTTTTTGAATACATTCAATTCCAATAACAAGTCCAAGAATAAACAGAAAAGCAGCACTTACAGCAAGAATCCAGTTCTGTTTTGGAATATAAATATAAAAAATCTGATAAATAAAAGCGATTTCAGTAACAAGCAGCATAAAAATTGCAGGAAATACCGTGTACCATTTCGGAGCTTTAAAACCAACGAAGTAAATAGTAACAATAAACAAAGCAATAGCAGCAATTAGCTGGTTGCTTGTGCCAAAAATTGCCCAAATAACATTGTAGCTACCAGTAGCAGCAATGATATATGCAAAAATCAAACCAACCAAAGTTGCAGTATGTTTGTTTTTGAAAAAGCCACCGAATTTATCACCGAAGGTTTCCTGAACAATATATCTTCCCAACCGCGCAGATGTATCAAGCGAAGTAAGTATGAAGGCATTAATCATTAAAATACCAAAAGAAAGCCCAAGATAAAATGGAATACCGAACTTTTCAATTGTAAGCCCAATTGCGTGACCGAATACAATATTAGAACTTTTTTCTAAAAGACCAAAAAATCCGTTCCAAGTGGTAGCACTTTCTTTATTCCAAATTAAAACGCTCGAAACCATACATAAAACCAAAACGGCTAGAATTGCTTCGGTAAGCATTGTTCCATAGCTGATTAATTTGCCGTCTCCTGTTTTATTTAATTGCTTTGATGAAGTACCGCTCGCTACTAAAGAGTGGAAACCTGAAACAGCACCACAGGCAATAGTTATAAAGAGCATTGGAAAGAGCGGACCACTTTTACTATCAAACGAGACAAAGGCAGGTGCATTAATTGTTGGCTGGAAAATCAAAACACCGGCAATCCCGATAGCTAAACCAAACAAAAGAATATACATAGACAAATAATCTCGTGGCTGGAGCAGAATCCATACTGGCAATATTGATGCTAACCAACTATATAAGATTATTATGAATAACCAAACCTGGTAATCTAAATATATAGGAAAATACTCGCCTGAAATAATTAATCCTGTTATTGCTATAAGTGCTATAATTGTAGATATTAACACATTTCTGTTTGGTCTTATACATAAAATTCCAAAAAGAGTAGCAACTACTATTAATCCAATAGTCGGAACAGCAATATCTGGCATATTAATAAGAGTGCGAGCAGTTAAATCAGCGAAAACTGCCTCAACAAGCATTAAAGTAAACCAAACAAATATAGTAAAAATCATACCTGCTTTTTTTGAAATAACGTGTGTACTTATTTCAACAATAGATTTTCCCTTGTTTTTCAGAGAAATCATTAAAGCAGCATAATCATGAACTGCTCCAATAAAAACAGAGCCAAGCACAATCCAGATTAACGCTGGAAGCCAGCCGAAGAGAGCAAAAGCAAGAATGGGACCAACTATTGGTCCAGCACCGGCTATTGAAGAAAAATGATGACCGAACAAAATAGATTTTTTTGTTGGGACATAGTCTTTCCCATCATTTATTTCATTGGAAGGAGTAATAAAGGAATCGTCTGTGTTAATAACTTTATTTTTTATTCTATTTCCATACCAAAAATATGCAAAAATTAACCAAGCGATGCTAAAAAATAAAATATAACCTGAATTCATTAATTTGTAAAAAAAAAACTACAAACTCATCTTATTACAAACTTAAAAAAAAAACTTATTGGTTATAAAAAATAAAAAAAGATTTTGTAGTTAAGGAAAAATTACTTAATTTTGTATTCTTGATATGCTCAAGGGCCCATAGCTCAGCTGGGAGAGCGCTTGAATGGCATTCAAGAGGTCAGGAGTTCGATCCTCCTTGGGTCCACTTGTTCTTTAAAAAGGGGTCGTAGCTCAGTTTGGTTAGAGCGCCAGTCTGTCACACTGGAGGCCGCGAGTTCGAGCCTCGTCGGCCCCGCAACTTTTTACATAAAACACTCCAAAAGAAAAATACCTGTTGTTTAAGTTCAACAGGTATTTTTTTTAATTATTATTTGCTTTTTTCAAAATTTAATTATAATTTATTTATTTATATTTAATTATAAAAAATATTGTTTATTAAAACATTTAGATTGAGTTGATATGAATGAGTTAGACGGAAACTCGAATCAAGAAAATGATTATCCAAAAGATTTATATAAAAGAATAACTGATTTAGAAAATAAAGTAGAAGCACTGCAAAAATACGAAGCTTTTTTCCATCATACTCCTTTGCCGTTTATTATTATTAATGCTAAAAATGGTGAAGTTGTTGATGTTAATGACGCATTTCTACAAGTAACTGAATCAAAGGATAAACAAATAATTGGCAATACTACTTCTGATTCAATTATATCAAAAGAATCAAGTTTAAAGATAGCAAATAGCTACAGAAAAACAAATCAGGTAAAAGATGTTGAAATTGAATTTAAGGATTCAAAAAACAACACTAAATATATATCTGTATATCTGTTCCATAAGAAATTAAATAATGAAGCATATAATTTTTCTTCTTTTGTTGATATTACCGAAAAAAAAATAATTAATAAACTTTTAAAAGAAAGTGAAGAAAATTATAAAAATTTAGCTGACTTTGCTCCATTTGGAATCATTATTAACAGTAAAAATAAACTTTTATATATAAATCAGTTAGCATCTGATATTATTGGGCTGAATAATACTGAATCTATAATTGGAAAATCATTGCTTGATGTTGTTCATAAGGATTCTGTAAAATTTGTTAAAGAGCGGATGTTAAAAAAAATAGCTGATTCTGCCACTTTAATTGAAGAAAAATTCGTTAGAAGTAATGGCGATGTAATTTGGATTGAATTAACTGCAAAAAATATTATTTATTTTGGCCATCCTTCTGTTATTGTATTTTTCAGAGACATTAGTAAACGAATTTCACTTCTTAACTCAATTCGCGAAAGAGATGAAAAAATAAGACTGATTTATGAGTCTTCAATTGACGCAATTATTCAAACTAATAATGAAGGAGATATTTTATTATTTAACCATGCCGCTGAATCTCTTTTCAAATATAAAGCTGGTGAAATACTATATAAAAACATTTCTGATTTAATTGATTTCAATAATTTACCACAAAAATCAATCTTAAGTTTATTTTACAAAAATCAAATAAATAATCAAATAAAAAAAGGAGTAAGAGGCGAGCAATTTTTTAAAAGAAAAGACGGGACTGCATTTCTAGGCGATATTTCAATATTCACTGGAAATACTGATAATGGAATTTATGTTGTTGCAACTATTAAAGACATTACTGAGATTAAAGCAGATAAACTAAAATTAGAAGAAAGTGAAAAGAATTATCGTTTGCTCGTTGAAACTATGAACGACGGTGTTATTAAAACTGATTTAGATTATAAAATAATGTTTGCTAATTCTCGGGCTGCTGAAATTCTTGGTTATTCATTAAATGAATTAATTGAAAAAAATGGATATGAAATTCTCTTTAGTCAGGAAGAGATTGATTTTATTAAAAATAAAAACAGATTATTTAATCTTTCTGATAATTATGAAATAAGATTAAAGAAAAAAGATGGTAGTTTTATTTGGGTATTAATCAGTGGTTCGCTTATTTATGACTCAAAAAATATTGTTGGTGGTTATATAGCAGTATTTTCTGATGTTACTTTGAAAAAAACTACTGAATTTGAATTAAGACATTACCAGCAATTCCTAGAAAGAATTATCGAAAATATACCTGTGTCTCTTGTGGTTAAAGATGCAAAAACCGGAGTATTCAAAATTTGGAATAAAACTGCTGAAAAGATGTTTGGAATACCAAAAAGTGAAGCTATAGGAAAAACAGATTATGATTTCTTTAAAAAAGAGCAGGCAGATATCTTCACGCAGAAAGATTTAGAAGTATTTGTCCAAACTGAACCAGTTGAAATCGATGAACAGTATATTGATATAATTAATAAAAAAACCAGAATAATTACTCATACAATTAAAGTCCCTCTATTAAATGAAAAAGGATTGCCTGAATCTGTTATTGTTTTCTCTGAAGATATAACTGAAAGAAAGCATAATGAAGATGAAAAAAATAAACTTTATGAAGACCTGTTTCAGTCAAAGCGTATTCTTGAAGAAAATTCTCAGAATATAATGAAATTAAATAAAGAGCTAAGCGAATCTGAAAAAAAACTTAAAGATAGTTTAAATGCAAAAAATAAATTCTTCGGTATTATTGCTCATGATTTGAGAAGCCCTATTACTGGTTTTCTGCAACTAACCAAACTTTTAACTGAAGAAATTAACAACATTACTCTTAGTGAACTTAATGAAATTTCCAGAACAATTTATTTATCTGCCGATAAATTATACAAGCTACTCGAAAATCTCCTTGAATGGTCATTTATTCAACAAGACCAAATTATTTATTCTCCCAAAAAATTAAATCTTTTAGAAGCTATTAATGATGTTTTTCAATATTTTGACCAGTTAGCTAAAGATAAAAAAATCTCTATTGATACAAATATTTCACCAGAAATATGCATATTCTCTGACCCAAATATGTTCGAAACAATTATAAGAAATTTAATTTCAAATGCTATCAAGTTTTCTTATGAAAGCAGTATTATTTCAATAAATTACAATTTATCTAATGAAGAGCCAGACAAATACATTATTTCAGTTAAAGATTCCGGAATTGGAATTAGCAACGAATTTATTCCTTATTTATTCAAAATTGAAAAAAAATTACAAAAAACTGGTACTAAGAGTGAAGATGGCTCTGGATTAGGATTGATATTAACAAAGGAATTTGTAGAAAGAAACGGCGGGAAAATTTGGGTTGAAAGTAAACAAAATGAAGGTAGTACATTTTTCTTCACTGTGAATAAATATAGATTGTAAAAAAAGTTCTAAATTTTGTCTTTCTTTTTTAATTTGAATTCTTTCTTGATTTTGTGGTTTTTCACTTCTTAATCCCTGAATCTTATTTAAACTAATCCTTCTCCTATATGTTTAAAAACAATGCAAAATTTTTTCAGAAATTTAATTTGTTTTTTGTATTTTTATTTTGAGTAAAATGTGATTTAGTTCATTAAATAATTTATTTAGACATCTATGGAAATTGAAAAAATAAGTATGATACAGAAGAATTTAAAAGAATTTTTTAACATCGGAACAACAAGGAAAATTACTTTCAGAATCGCCAATCTGCTGAAGTTACGCCAAATAATTATAGATAATGAAAGTTTAATTTTAAAAGCACTGAAAGACGATTTGAATAAAAGCGAGATTGAAGCATATTCAAGCGAAATTGGTATTGTAATTAATGAAATTGATTATGCTTTAAAACATATAGAAAAATGGAGCAAACCGCATAAGGTGAAAAACCCATTATTCAATAAGCCCGGACGCAGCTATTTTGTCTATGAACCTTTCGGAACTGCCCTTATTATAAGTCCGTGGAATTATCCTTTCGGATTGCTTTTTTCACCACTTGTCGGAGCGATTGCCGCAGGAAATTGTATTTTGCTGAAACCATCAGAAATTTCTCAAAACACGAGTTCACTTATAGCAAAGCTGCTAAACGAAAATTTTTCTGAAAACTATTTAAGAGTGATTGAAGGCGATGCAAAGGTAACGCAGGAATTGATTAATCCTTTAACCGACTACATTTTCTTTACAGGTAGCACAGAAGTAGGAAAAATAATAATGAAAAAAGCTGCCGAATATCTAATACCCATTACGCTTGAACTTGGTGGTAAAAATCCCTGCATTGTAGATAAAGATGCTGATTTGGAAATTAGTGCAAAACGAATTGCATGGGGAAAGTTCTTTAATAGCGGACAAACCTGTATTGCTCCTGATTTTCTACTGCTACATAAAGACATTAAAGATGATTTTATTAAAATTTTCAAACAGACAATTACAAAGTTTTATGGTGAAAATTTATTAGAAAATGAAAATCTGCCTAATGTAATAAATGAAAAGCATTTCGACAGATTGATTAAACTGCTTTCTGAAGGAAAAATTGAAATAGGCAGTCAGCACAGTAGAGAAAAACTATTTATAGCACCAACTTTAATAAGTGAAGTAAATGAAAACTCAGAAATAATGAAAAACGAAATTTTCGGTCCTCTCCTCCCTATTCTCTCATTTGAAAATCTTGATGATGAAATAAAAAAGATACAGACGAAACCTAAGCCCTTGGCAATTTATTACTTTTCTAAAAATAAAAAAAATCAGGAAAAAATAATAAACAGCACTTCTTCAGGTGGAGTTTGCATAAATGGAACAATTAACTATATAATTTCAAACGAACTGCCTTTCGGTGGAGTTGGACAAAGCGGATTTGGAAAATATCACGGGAAAGCAAGTTTTGAAACATTTAGCCATAAAAAAGCAATTTTAAAGAAAAGCTTTCATTTTGACCAAAAATACATTTATCCACCAAACAGATTGTCGTTCAATATATTTAAAAAAGCAGTAAAATTTCTATATTAACATATATCGGAGCAAAAAATGAATAATTCAAGCATAAGAAAAGAAAAAAAAGTAATTGTCATTGGTGCTGGACTGGGAGGTATTTCAGCAGCAATAATGCTAAAAATTGCCGGATACGATGTTGAGGTTTTTGAGAAAAATGAAAAAATCGGCGGAAAACTCAACTTGATTAATGAAAAGGGATATATTTTCGATTTAGGTCCTTCGATTCTCACTCTGCCTCAATATTTTAAAAGCTTGTTTGATGCAGCAGGAAAAGATATTAACGATTATATCAAGATGCAAAAAGTAAGACCACACTGGCGAAATTTCTTTGAAGACGGAACAGTAGTTGACCTCGATCCTGATATGGATTTTATGAAAAAAGAGCTTGGCAAGTTAGGAAAAGATACATATCAGCAGTTTAGAGCATTTTTGGATTATTCTGAAAAGCAATACGATATTTTGGCAGATGGCTATTTCGATAATGGACTTGACAAAACTACTGATTTTATGAAATTCTATGACTTTTCATCAGTTTTTAAAATTGATTTTTTCAGAACAATGCACAGCAGTGTTGCTAAATATATTAAAAGCCCGCATCTCGTTGACATAATGGATTATTTTATAAAATATGTTGGCTCATCTGCTTATTCTGCTCCCGGTTTTATGAATCTTATGCCAACAATTCAGTTCCGTTACGATTTGTGGTATGTTCCCGGCGGTATGTATAATATTGCTCTCGGTTTCCTCAAACTTATGGAAGAATTTGGAATAAAAATAAATTACAACAGCGAAGTTGAAGAAATACTGAAAGAAGGCAATCGGGTTACTGCGATTCGTGCAAAAGAACAAATCCACAAAGCGGATATTATTGTTTCAAATATGGAGGTCATTCCAGCTTATAAAACTTTATTGAACGAAAGCGAGCCGTTTTTAAATAAACTTTCACGTTTTGAACCCGCCTGCTCCGGTTTGGTTTTAGATTTAGGGCTTGACATTCAGTATCCGCAGCTTGCTCACCACAATTTCCTTTACTCTACTAATCAATCCCATCACTTTAAAACTGTTTTCAAGGACAGGAAGCTTCCGCCAGACCCAACGATTTATCTCGTTGATGCTTCAAAGTCCGACCCGAGCGTAGCGCCACCAAACTGCTCCGGCTTAAAGGTTCTTCCTCACATTCCTTATATAAATGAAGAAAATCCGCTCTCACAAGAGGATTACATTAAATATAAGGAAGTGGTGCTGGATAAGTTAGAACGAACGGGCTTGAAAGATATACGCAAACACATAGTTTACGAGCATTTGCTTACTCCTCTTGATATTCGCCGAATGTATAAATCGAATGGTGGTTCAATATACGGCGTTGTTTCGGACTTATGGAAAAATTTCAGCTTTAAGCATCCCAAGCAAAGCAAAAAATATAAAAATCTTTATTTCACTGGCGGTTCTGTAAATCCTGGTGGTGGTATGCCAATGGTTTTGCTGTGCGGTCAAAATGTTTGCAAGTTGATTTTGCAAAATGAAAAAGGAAAATAATGGAAACAAATGAAATCATTCTTTCCTTAACCGCAATAATTCTGCTTTTAAGCGGCTTTTTGTTTATGTATAAAATTCCGCTTTGCTTTACAAAAAAAGAAAAAGCAGCTTTACCCAGCATAGCCATTATAATACCTGCAAGAAACGAAGAAAGGAATATTTCATTTTTATTAGATTCAATCAAGAGACAGGGATTCAAAGTAAATGAGCTAATCGTAGTTAATGATGCCTCAACTGACAAAACAAAGGAAATTTCTTTGGAAAAAGGGGCTCTTGTTCTTGATTCTGAAGCCCTGCCAAAAGATTGGCTGGGAAAACCCTGGGCTTGCTATCAGGGCGCTAATTATGCAAAAAGCGATGTTTTCATTTTCCTTGATGCTGATGTCTGGTTCGAACTTGATGGATTGCAGAAAATTGTTGACACATATTCTCACTTATCAAATAATTTTAAGGAAGAAATTATTCTTTCAGTCGCACCTTTTCACAAAGTAAAAAAATTCTACGAAGATATTTCATCAATATTCAATTTAATTATGCTCGGTTCAATGAATGCTTTTACGCCATTTCCCAAAAAGAAAGTGAGCGGTTTGTTCGGGCAAAGTTTAATTCTTTCGCGAAAAGCATATTTCACTGTTGACGGGCATAAGAAAGTAAAAAACAGAATACTCGAAAATATGTATCTTGCAAAAATATTTAGTGAAAAGAGAATGAAATTAATCTGCTTCGGAGGAAAAGGAACAATTTCATTTAGAATGTATCCGAATGGTTTGCTGGAGCTAATAAATGGCTGGTCAAAAGCTTATGCATCAGGAGCAACTCAAACTGTATTTTCCACTCTTTTTAATATTATATTGTGGATTAGCGGCGGCTTCCTGACTTCAATTCTTTTTGTTAGCAGCATAATCGTTCAAAAAAATATAATATTATGGCTTGCTCTTTACCTTTCTTTTGCAATTCAGGTTTTTTATTTTTTAAGGAAGATTGGCTCTTTCAAAATTGTTTCATCAGTTTTTTATCCCTTACATTTGATTTTTTTCTGTTTGATTTTCATACGCTCAATTTATTTAAAAGCATTTAATAAAAAAATCAACTGGAAAATGCGTGAAGTATAAAAATTAATTTTCCTTTTATTTTTTTCCTTAAATTTGCAAAAATATTATTAAACATTGAAATGATATGAACCAATTAATACTCGGCGATAACCTTGAAATAATGAGAAAGATGGAACCCGATTCCATTGATTTGATTTATCTTGACCCACCTTTCTTTTCAAACAGGAATTACGAAGTAATCTGGGGCGACAAAGGTGAAATAAGGAGTTTCGAAGACAGATGGAGTGGTGGGATTGACCATTACATTGCTTGGCTTTATGAAAGAGTAGTTGAAATGCACCGGCTCTTAAAACCAACTGGTAGCATATTTTTGCATTGCGACTGGCACGCTGATGCCTACATTAGAGTTTATATTTTAGATAAAATTTTTGGTGAAAGCAATTTTAGAAATGAAATTATATGGTGTTATAACGGTCCCTCAAATTTGAAAGTGTCATTTCCAAATAAGCACGATACCATTTACAGATATTCAAAGTCAAATTCTTTTACTTTTAATAAAGATGAAATCCTAATTCCTTATAGTGAAGAAACCTTAAAACGAAGAACATATAGCGAGACAAAGAAAAAAGGAATAAAATTTCAAGGAAAAGAATACGAAGAGTATTTAAAAGGAATGGTGCCATTTGATTGGTGGAACGACATTCCTTCTGGCGGTCAAATGTCAAGAAATGAGCGAATCGGTTACCCCACTCAAAAACCAGAAGCACTAATGGAAAGAATAATCAAATCTTCTTCTAATGAAAACGATACCGTGCTTGACCCATTCCTTGGTGGTGGAACTACTGTTGTTGTAGCCGACAAACTCAACAGGAATTGGATTGGAATAGACCAATCAGTTCAAGCTGTAAAAGTTTCACAAGACAGATTAAAACTATCAAAATTTGAAACATTAAATTTTATGGAAAATGAATTATGAACCAATTAATACTCGGCGATAACCTTGAAATAATGAGAAAGATGGAACCCGATTCCATTGATTTGATTTATCTTGACCCACCTTTCTTTTCAAACAGAAATTACGAAGTGATTTGGGGCGATAAAGGTGAAATAAGGAGTTTTGAAGACAGATGGAGCGGCGGAATAGACCATTACATTGCCTGGCTTTATGAAAGAGTAGTAGAAATGCACCGGCTCTTAAAACCAACAGGGAGCATATTTTTACATTGCGACTGGCACGCCGATGCATATATTAGAGTTTATATTTTAGATAAAATTTTTGGTGAAAGCAATTTTAGAAATCATATAATCTGGCAAAGAACAAGAAATCCAAAAGGTTCTCAATTTGAAAAAAAAAATCTTGGAATTGCAACAGACACAATTTATTGGTATTCTAAAAGCAATAATTATTTCTTTGATGAAAAAGCTGCAAGAGAGCAACTTCAAAATGGAGAACTTGCCAAGAAATACCCTTATTTTGATGAAAAAGGTAGGTATTACCAAGGACCGATTATTAGAGGTGCTTCTATGGGTGCCCGTCCTAATTTAGTCTATGAATATAAAGGTTTCACACCAAAAGAATATGGTTGGCGAATGACAAAGGAAAAGCTAATTGAGTTAGATAAAAACGGTGATTTGGGCTGGTCAAGCAATAAAATGCCATTTAGAAAGTTACGCCCAATAAATGATAAGGGCAATCCAATTTATAATTTTTGGAATGATATTAACAGAATTTATTCTAATAGCAGCGAAAGCATTGGCTACCCAACACAAAAGCCAGAAAAGCTTTTAGAAAGAATTATCATTTTAACTTCTAAAGAAAACGATACCATTCTTGACCCATTCCTCGGTGGTGGAACTACAGTTGTTGTTGCCGACAAACTCAACAGGAATTGGATTGGAATAGACCAGTCAGTTCAAGCTGTGAAGGTTTCTGAATTGAGGTTGAATAAGCAGCAAAATATGTTTTCCAAACCCTTTTCAGTTCAACTTCATAAATACGATTATGATAAGCTATTCAACCAAAATCCTTTTGAATTTGAAAAGTGGATCGTTGAAATTTTTGGAGCTGTTCCGAATATAAAGCAGAGAAGCGATAGCGGTTTTGATGGCAAGACAAGAGAGGGTGTGCCTATTCAGGTGAAGCAATCGGAAGCTGTTGGGAAAAATGTCGTAAAGAATTTTTATTCATCTTGCATAATCAATGAAAAGCAAATCACAGAAAGGCAAAAAGCAAAAGAAGAGCCAATTGGCTATATTATTGCTTTTAGCTTTGGAACCGGAGCAGTTCAAGAAGTTGCAAAGCTGAAAAATCAGGAGAATGTAATAATCAAATTAGTAAAAGTGGAGGAAATTGTTCCTATTGCAAAGAAGCCCAAATTAACTGTGAAATTTGAAGATAAAGGTGCAGATGCAAAGGGCTTTAGAGAAATTGAGTTCTTTGCAGAAGCAGAAAGCGATTCAGGAATTGAGTTTTTTGCATTTGATTTTGATTACGACGAAGAAACAAGCATTTTTTCTGCTGAGAAAATGCTAAACAAAGACGGTATTTCAGCTAATAAATTTAAAATTGGTCACCACATTGTTGCAGTAAAAGTCGTTGATAATGAGGGCTTGGAAGCACTCGAAATAATTAAATTAAATATCAACGGCGGAGTGAAAAGAGAGGAGTGAGCAGGGTGAATAAAACAAATCTTTTGATTTAACGTTATTTATTATAGTTAAATATGAAAAATGAACTGAAATATTTTGATTGGAACGATGAAAAAAATGATTAAATACATAGACCAAGAGGAAAAAGAAATCATCGAATCTTTATATTCAGAAGAATGGGTTTCAGATTTTGATGAATCTACAAAAAAAATGTATGAAGAATCTGCAAAACTATACCTACCAAATGCAAAACAAATTAGTGTTAAAGTATCTGAAAGAGATTATCAAAAGATTCAGGCAATAGCGTTAGAAGAAGGAATTTCATATCAGGCAATAGTTTCGATGCTGATTCATAAATTTAATGAAGGAAAAATCGCAATTACTTCATAAAAAAACTTCTGATTTACCATTTTCCCAGTCATACCATCAGCAAGCTGATAGCATGACAATAAAAAGATTTAAAGTCATGCTATCAACTTGTTGATAGTATGACTGAAAAACACTGTTTAGTAATTATGTCTATAAATTTAAATAAAATTCTTACTTCATTTTGGGGGTTCGAAATGACAAGACTGTGAAGTAGCAAACTACGAGGGGGCAGGAGTTATAAAATTATTGTTTAATAATTTTCTTTACAATTTTTATGTTGATTGAATTGCCAGTTATTTGGATTGTTTTGATAGATATTGCGCTATGGGGAATCATACACATTTCTGTAGCATATATCGGGACAGTTTTGCCAGATAAATATATCAATACAGAGTTT
Source organism: uncultured Hyphomicrobiales bacterium (assembly GCA_964498585.1). Lineage (GTDB taxonomy): Bacteria > Bacteroidota > Ignavibacteria > Kapaibacteriales > UBA2268 > JAAYJM01. The sequence continues at coordinate 10,009 of CAZCHH010000010.1, read as the reverse complement.
TGGTTATTTAAAGAGTTACGCTGGGAGAAAAATGGAAAGTTATATGAATCTGTTTTCAAAATAAAGAAATGGAAAGAGTTTTTGCCCGATGGCTCTGCAATTTTTAAAAAGGGATTTAGAAAAAAGCGTATTGTTTCGAGAGATGAAAAGTATTTCAAACAGTTCAAATTAGAATTATGCAGAGCCGAAGCAGTTCATTGGGTAGTAATCTTTTTTTCGCCAGTATTCTTTATTTGGAATTACTGGTGGGTAGGTTACATTATGATTCTTTATGCAGTAATTGCCAACTTACCTTGCATACTTGCACAACGATACAATCGAATTCGCTTTAACAAAATGCTAAAAAACTTTTTTTAAAAGGTAATAATACTTTTAAAATTCTGTAAATATCAATTATATACACTTTCTAAAAAGCTTTTCATCCTGTTGAAATCTTCGTCGTTAATCTTATGCAAATACTGGAGCATTTCAAGTGCAGAAATACAAAGTGCTTTATAACTTTTCATTAAATTCATATTTGATTTTAGTTGTTCAATATGCCCGGCAATAGTATTTAAATCTGCTCTAATCAGCGGTCCTGTCATAGGTAAATCGACTTCTGCACTATCGTTAAAACTATTTTGTATCGTAGTGTCAACAATTTTATTTATAATATTAGAATCAATGCTTTTAAATTCTTTTAGCATTTGCTTGGATAAAGAAATCGTAGAAGCAAGTAAATTAGAAACAACCACAGCAGAGCAATGGTAAAGCGGTTTTTTTTCTAATTCATCAGCGCTTAAATAAAAGGGCATTCCATTTAATAATTTTATAAAATCAGCTATTTCATCGTAATTTTCCGCTTCGATTAGCCAGGGAACATCATTAAAAACATTTTCAGTATATCTGAAAAATGTTTGATATGGGTGAGCAGAAGCAATTAAAGCTCCTTTTTTTGCACAGCTTTTTAAAATGTCTAATCTTTCTTTTCCAGAGCAGTGTATAACATATTTACCTGCCAATTTTTCATTAAACTCATTAGCAATATCATTAGCTACTTCTTCAATAGCTGAGTCTGGAATTGCTAAAATAATAGCATCAGTTTCTCTTAAATTTAAATTATTTATTGCAGGAATGATTTTATTAGTAGGGAAAAAATCTGCTAAATATTTTCTTTTATCTAAAGAACGGATAAGAATACAATTCAGTAAATTTTTATTTTCAAGTTTAAAAGCAAGAGCTGCGCCAAGTTTCCCAGCGCCAATAATTGAAATGTTATGAATCATAATAAAATCAATAAAATTTTAGAAAAATAAAATTTTTTATTAAATTAGAAAAATTATTGTTTAAAAAAAAAGAAAAAGTATGAAAAAATTAATTGAATTGAAAAAGTTTTATCTACTATTTGCAATAATCATAGCAGTAGTATTAATTAGTTGCTCAGATAACAACAATGAGCCGTCAGAAGACCCCAATGAAATCAAAATTGGTGTACTTCTTGGCATTACAGGCAATGGTGCCTCCAATGCAGAGGAAACAAAGGAAGCACTTCAAATTGCTCTTGATGAAATCAACAGCCACTTCCGAACTTTAGGTAAAGATTTAAAATTTAAATTGGTTATTGAAGATACGAAAACTGATACAATTATTTGTTTAGAAAAACTAAAGTCTTTCAAGGAAAAGAAGATAAAATTTGTTATTGGTCCATATACAAGCGCCGAACTTGCTGCTATAAAGGATTATGCCAATCAAAACGAAATGCTTCTTTTAAGCCATTCTGCTGTAGCCATTTCACTTGCAATACCGAATGATAATATCTTTCGTTTAGCTCCTTCTGATTCGTTACAGGCAAAAGCAATGGTAAAAATGTTTAATCAATCTGGTATCAATACTATTGTATCGTTACTACGAAACGACCTCTGGGGAACCGAGCTTAATTCTGCTACTAAAAAATTATTTATTCAGCAGGGAGGTCAGGCAAATCATACAATTTCCTTCGGTCCAAATAATACTTTCGGATTTGAAGATATTGTAGGTTTAGCCGATAACCATGTTAATGGATTAAGGTATTATTTCAATGAATTGGAAATTGGATGCTATTTTTTGAGTATGGACGAAGGCGTTAAATATTTAAGGTTAGTAAAAAATTTTGATAATTTAAAGCAGGTTCGATGGTTCGGTGGCTCTGCATTTGCTATGAATAAACAAGTCCTTCAGGATGCAGATGCCGCAGAATTTTGCTATCATAGCAGTTTTGTCTGCCCAATTTTTGCTCTTGACCCAAATGCAGAAAACAGGTGGTCTGCAATTAAAAACTTAATCAAATCTAAAATTGGAAGAGAACCATCAGCTTATTCGATTAATGCTTATGACGCTTTATATCTCTATTCTTTAGCTTATGACTATGCAGGAAAAGATGCTGATTTTGCAACATTAAAGCAAGCATTTATTACAAAATCAAATAATTATCCGGGAGCTTCAGGATCCATCAAATTTGATGGCAATGGAGACCGAACAGATGTTAATTATGAGTTTTGGGGAATTGGCAAAAATGAAAACCAATATTTCTGGCAATTGAAAGCAATTTACTATACAGATACTGATGAATTATTATTTGTTGAATAAACAATAAAGTTAAATTTCCTTTAACCTGTTTTAGTCATAAATTAAAAATAAATACTTTATTACTCCTTCCCAAGTTTCACTTGGGAAGTCATTTTTAACAAAAGCTATGCTTTAACTCTTCATTCATAAAGAAAAAAATGTAAAGCACAGCTTTAAAAGAAATTTTCTTTCCCAAGTGCAACTTGGGAAAGAGTTCAAAGATTAGATGGTTTAGATTTTTAACTTTCGCGAAGTCTAAGAAACCTTCGGAAGGTTTTGTAGGATAAAAGTAGCGATGTCAGTTGTAACGAATATAAACGAAAACGTTTACTTTTAGGAAAATGAACTTTTTAGTCATCTGATGATTGCCATTAGCATATAGAATCATTATAATTATATGTATTACATATAGTTATAATGTTAAATTAGCAGACGGAATGAATCGGATGGCTGGTAGTTACCCGATGTCTAAAAAGTTCATTTATATTTTCTTTACTATAACAGAATAAATTGAATGAATTTTCTTGTTTTTTTCGCAAATATTTGTTATTATTGTAACTTTTAAATTTGGAAATTAAAAAAATATAAATATTAAACCTGAGGATAAAATGTCAAGAAGATGTCAATTAACTGGAGTTACAGTCCTTACCGGAAATAAGGTTTCTCACGCAAACAACAGGGTGCGTAGAAGATTTTTACCAAATCTGCAAAGCAAAAGAATTTGGATTCCCGAAGAGAAAAGATGGATAAGAATCAAAGCTACTGCTAAAGCTCTTAAAACTTTAGATAAAAAGGGCTTGAATGCTATGCTAAACGAAATAAAATAAATTTTTTTCTTTTTTATAATGCTAAAATAATTTATAACAAGGAGTAGCAATCAAGACTGATACTTTCTTTTATGATATAACACAAATATATTATTTACCTTGCAAGAGGAATGTATTGCTATGTTCAAGAAAGTATTAGTATTAGGAAAGCATTCCTTGTTATAAAATTGCTAAAAGCTACTTACATTTTTAGAATCAAATTTAAGCTGTATTTTGATTTATAAAAATAAAGAATTATGAAAAAATTTCTAGAAAACGATTACTTAAACCTGCTTATTAGATTTGTTTTAGGTTTATTTTTTATTTTCTTCGCAATAGGAAAAATAGCTGACCCATGGCTTTTTGCTAAGGAGATAAATAACTATCAGATTATGCCGGAATTTACAATCTCAATAATGGCAATTATTATTCCATGGCTAGAATTGCTTTGTGGTTTTTTAATTATTTTTGGATTAAAAGTAAAATCAAGTTCTTTTATATGTGGTGGTTTGCTTGTTGTTTTTATCTTTGCAATAATAATTGCGATGTCAAAAGGTTTAAATATTAATTGCGGATGCTTTACACAAACATATCAAGAAGTTGGCTGGGCTAAGGTTACTGAAGATTTCTTTTTGCTCATCGGTTTTGTTTATCTATATTTCTATCCAAATTCAAAATTAAATTTAATAAGAATACCAGAACTTAAAATCTAAATTATGCATTTAGTCAATCTTTTAGAAGGATTTATTGCACCAAAGCATTGCTTAATCTGCAATAAATTTATAGAAGATGAGCCCTCACTCCGTTTCGAATATTTATGCAATGATTGTTTTGACAGAATTCCACTTGCTCCTTCTCCTGATATAATTTATAACCAATTGTTAACAAGTAACAATCCTTTGTATTTAACTAAAATTACTTCTCTGATTTCACTGAAAGAGGATAAAGATTATATTGAATTAATCCATTTTGTTAAATATCAGGGTTTCAAAAAGCTTGGCTTTTCATTTGGAGTTATGCTCGGAAAATTACTTCAAAACACATTTAACACAGATTATGATTTTATTGTTCCAATACCAATTCATTCTGCAAAAGAACGTGAACGTGGCTTTAATCAATCTGATATAATCTCAAATGGAATAAGCTCAGTTCTTTCTATTCCGGTTAATACCAAATTAATCAAAAGGAAATCATATACACAGACCCAAACTTTGCTATCGAAAGAAGAGCGAAAAATAAATGTTGCCAATGTTTTTTCTCGCTATAATAAAAATGTTGTATTACAAAATAAGAAATGTCTGCTCGTCGATGATGTTTTAACAACTGGCTCAACAATAAATTTTGCTGCAAAGGAATTGATTAAATGCGAAGCCGAAAAAGTTGATGGAGCTACAATAGCAAGAGCATAGAGCAGTCAAAATAAACATCGAACTATTTTTTTAAATTTTTTACTTTTCTATCATCATTATTATATTAAAAAAATCACTATTCTCATTATCATCAACTTGATTTTTAATTTTTTGCTTAGTAAATTCAATACTCTTTTCTGAAATATCTAAATTCTTTGATAATAATAGTATAAGTTGCTTTTTTCGATTTGCCGGTAATTCTTTAGAACTTGAAATTAAAACTTTATTATTATTTAAATTTGTTTCTTTAATACTATTAAAATATGACTCATAATGGTTTATTAAAGATAAGTTTGATTCACTTAAAAGAATTGAAAAAATGATATACTCTTTCCCCTCTTGCTTTATAGTATAATTTTTTTCTCTAACCTGCTGCTCGAAAATGCTAATAACAAAATCCTTTGATGATGTATTATCAAATTTATCGCTAACATCAGCTCGAATAATAACTGAATCAACATTAGAGATGTCATATTCTAAATCGTTTAGATTAATATCAAATTCAAAAGGGATATGATTGCTTGTTTGTGAAGAAATATTTTTGTCGTTTATTATGAGGTTACATTCAACTGCTTGAATATTTTCAGCAGGTCGTGTATTTACTGTAACATTCATAATAGATGGGAAATATTCAATTTTTTTATCAACTAAATAGTATGGCTCAAATAATTCCTTACTATTTGATTGAATTAGAATTATATTCGATAAATCTTTATTTTCTTTGAAAGTATAATTAAATCTGTCATTTGAAATACCAATTTTTTTTGAAAGAGTATTAATTAAATTATTTAAAAATTCTTCAATAATCAACTGCTTATTTTTTTCAAAATATCCTTCAAATATTAGATTACTGTTGGGATTTGAAACCATTCTTTCAGCTATTTCTTTTATTGAGTTTATGTTAAGATGATAATTACTAAATATTAAGTTCTTTAAATTCAAATTAAAATTATCAAGAAAAGATGGCTCATAATTTATAAAAGGAATAATCGGCAGCAACGCTTTAGATTTTTCAATAGAATAAGAAATCGTTGTACTTTGAGCTGCAATAGAGATTTCGAACTCATACTTTTTTTGAATACTTTTTTCATTTGTATTTCTTTTGGTTAAATACAAATCAAAACCAGCTAAGCCACCCGGACGATTTGATGAAAAAACTGCATAGTCGTCAGGTAAAATCGTAAAATCAGATTCATCAAATTCAGTATTTAAGTCGGTTAATGGATAAGGTTTCTGCCAGGTTCCATTAAAAAAAGCAGAATAAAAAATATCATAGCCACCTAATCCGCCCCAGCCATTAGAAGCAAAATAAAGAGTATCATTTGTTGCGAGAAATGGAGTTAATTCATTGCCTGAAGTATTTAAAACGTTTATCGGAGTAGCTTCTGCCCAGTTCCCATTGCTTTCTTTGTAGCTAATCCAAAAATCAGTATCACCTTGCTCGCTGCCATTATTGCTGACAAAAATCATAAATTGATTGTCCGGAGAAATTGTTGCCTGTCCGGAGAAAGATTCATTTGCTAAATTATTTAAAAGAATAGGTTTGGTCCATTCATTCTTTTTGAAATAGGAAGCGAAAATATTCATTAAAGATTGCCGTGAATACTGCTCAAATGTTGAAATATAAGCAACTTCTTCACTTTCAAATGTTAAATATGACTGATTGTTCTTATCCTGATTTAGCTGTCCTTTTAATTTTTCTGGAATAGAAAAAATTCCATCTTCAAAGTTTGATGTATAATAATACGAATACCCTTCTTTTGTTGAATTAAAATACAACTTATTTTGATATTTATTCCAGCAGGGAGCAAAATCATCATAATAAGAATTAATAAAACTAATGTTTTGCGGTTCTGCCCATTTTTCATTTGCCAATGAATTTATACTGCAAAAAATGAAAAGAAAGATTATTTGTATGTTTTTTATAAGTGTCTGATTGAATTGCATTTTTGTTTATTTGTTTATTTGTTGAATCGTTTATTTGTTGATTCGTTTGTTGTTGCTTAAGACATTTTACTAGTGTAGTAATTCGTTAAAAGACTTACTATCTTGTGTCATTCCGATACGAAGTGAGGAATCTCAAACTTCTTGGTGCCAATGACTTGTGAGATTCTTTGCTGCTCTTGCCAATGACATTATTTAAAGAACCTTCTAAACCAACTTATCAATTACCTTAATTATAACCACACCTGCCAATAATGCAATGGTGTAATTAGAAAATCTGTTTGATTTATAGTGATTGAAAAGTCCGATTAGTATTAATAAGTCCTCATTTGTGATTGATTCAATACTGCCGCTTTTCAAAAAGCCATCATATTTCAAAATGACTTTGTCAGTATAATCTTCACATATTTCCCATTTTGTCCGAAATGTACTAACATATCTCAATAAATTGATGTTTTCAATAATTTCGATTCTTGAATCAGCAATAAAACCATTATGGATTACAGTGCCAATCAAAATATTATTGCAATCGTATATTTCAGTTGTTTGCTTATAAAATCCTTTAGAAATAAAAGTAAATTGCTTCCCAATTATTTCAGCTTGAAAAATCTTTTTCAGAAACACTTTTTTCAATAAACCAATTTGCTCGTTTTGTTCATAAATTTTAAATGAATTTAGAAAGATATCGCTTTTCCAAGTAAGTTTTTTCATTTTTTTTCAATCATAAAACAAACTTATAAATGCTTTTTTAAAGTTTTTTTAAAGAATTCAAAAGCATTTAGTATTGTTGCTTCATTCAATTCCTTAAAAAACTCAGGTTTATGAATTGGCTGATTGATATTTCTTTCTCCATCTAGCAAAGTCATTATAACTAAATCGACATCGAAGTAAGATAGCAAAGTCTGAGTAGAACCACTTCCAGTTTTTATCTTATGGTTAACATCGCTGTAATCTCCTCCAAGTTGGCTTTCAAGTTGAAAAAGAATGCAATCAATATTTGGAACAATAGTTTTTAATAGAGTAAAATCTACTAAAATTCTTTTTAGCATTGCATTTTCAGTATATGCCTTGCATTCAACCGCGAAACAAAACTTATCATCTATATAGATATGCTTGTCAATTTTTAAACCATAATAGTAACTTTCAATATTTTTCTTAATAAAACTTTTTAGTTCTTTGTCTTTAATTTTTTCAATATATTCAGGTTTTATAGGAATTTTAATTTTTTCTGTGCTAAAATTTAGTTTTTTATCTTTTAATTCTAAATCATCCCAAGCAATTTGAATTAAATTTGAACAAATCGTTTCAACTAAAGCCCCTTTGCTTTGCCGGACAACACCACCATAAGCTCTTGATTTTTCAGATTTTGCTTTTTGGTCCAATCCCTTTACTAAAAAATTATATGCGTTGATCACATCATTGATATCTTTTTTAATTTTATCTTTCATTAGAATAATAATTCCTCCAATCTATTTTTTGCAGTAATACAATATTGCTCTGAAATATCTATACCTATAAATTTCCTTTCTAATTGTTTAGCAACAAAAGTAGTTGTTCCAGCTCCATTAAAAGGGTCAAGTACAATATCGTCTTTATAAGAAAACAATTTAATAGCTCTTCTTGCCAACTCTGTGGGAAACATTGCTGGGTGGTCGTATTTTTGCATATTTCTTTCAGGAGCTATACTCCATTCGGCATTAACCCATTTCTTAAATTCCTCATCAGTAATATCAATATTTTCTTTTGAACCTTCTTTTTTCATAATACCTTTGCAAAATACTTCAATGAATTCCCAAGTTCCCTTTAAATAAGGATTACTAGGGCTTTTCCAACTACCCCAAGAACTGAATTTTGCACTATAATTATTTTTTTGCCATAAAATTTCTGTTTTCCAAATTAACTTTTTTTTCATAAAATAATTACTTATAATATGATGGCTTGGAATATAATCTGAATAAAGCGGTTGTATATTTATTAAAATCCTGCCTCCATATTTTAATACTCTAATACATTCATCAAATATTGAAAATAATTTATTAAAATATTTTTCCCATTTGTGATCATCGCCAGTTGATTCATAATCTAAACCAAAATTATAAGGTGGTGAAGTAAAAATAATATCAATACAATTATCAGGTAATTGTTTTAAGAAGTTTTCACTATCACTTGTAATAATTTTATTTATGTATTCTTCTGGTATTGAATTATTTTTTTCAGAAAATATATTATTCTTTGAATAAAAAGCTATATTTCTCTTTTGTTCTTTTACTTTTCTATTATTTACTTTTCTTTCTTTATTGTAATTAACATATAAACGCTTTTTACTTTTTATTCCATAACTCTTTATTGAATCAATTTTTTCAAAAATCTGTTTTATCAACTGAATTTCAATTTCATTATCTTTTTTTTCTTCTATAAGTTTTTCTATATTGTTTTTAAAAGAATAAAAGTCTAATTGCCTTAAATAAATCTGTAAATTATTGTTTTTAGAATCTAAATATAAATCATCTTTATTATAAATACTGTTAAAATGATTTATAATTCGATTATTATTTTCAGCTAGTGAATTATTAATTTCAAATTCAATTATTTTGTAATCCATTTTTCTCCTTTACCACTTAAAAACATTAACTTCATCTACATAGACAGTTTTCTTATGCCTGAACAGTGCTAAAAATATAGCAAGACCAACTGCGGCTTCTGCAGCTGCAAGAGCCATTACAAAAAACACGAAAATCTGCCCGGACGCATCTCCAAGATACGAAGAGAAAGCAACTAATGTTAAATTGACAGAATTTAGCATCATCTCTATTGACATAAAGATTATTATTGCATTTCGCCTCGTTAAAACGCCTATTGTTCCTATAGTAAACAATATGGCTGAAAGTATTAAATAATATTCTATTTGTATTGTTTCAAACATATTCTCTCCTGTTTAGCTGTCGGATAATTGTTAATTGTTAATTGTTAATTGTTAATTGTTATTGGTTTATAGTTTATGGTTTATGGTTTATGGTTTATGGTTATTAGTCATTAGTCATTGGTCATTAGTCATTGGTCATTAGTCATTGGTTATTGTCATTGGTCATTGGTATTTTTTATTAGCCCAATAACCTAATAACCCAATAACCCAATAACCTAATTACCTAATAACCTAATAACCCAATAACCTAATAACCTAATAACCTAATAACCTAATAACCCAATAACTTAATAACAATTAACAATTAACAATTAACAATTAACAATTAACAATTAACAATTAAC
>CAZCHH010000009.1:0-68853 GCA_964498585.1 uncultured Hyphomicrobiales bacterium | reverse complement strand
TCCAGAAATTTTTTTAATTACTACTCTCTGGATTCTTCACTTCGTTCAGAATGACTGTGTTAATTTATGTCATCTCCATTTCAATAAAGGTCATCATTTATTAAAGGATTTAGAATGACTAAGAAAAAGGTTGAATAATTCATATTTTTTTTTACTAAAAATATTCTAGAAAATAATTTATTGATTATAAGTAAATGATTTGTTAAATTGAATTTTTTAAAAAATCTCATTTAATTATTATGAATAACTTAAGGTTAAACGAGCGGCAATTACAAAAGGCAGTCCATCAGCTTTTGTCTGACCCGTCAATAGTGAGAAACACAACAAGCGGAAAACGTTTGCAAATTCTATCACCGGGCAGAATAAATCTGAACGAAGGTCCAGATTTTCTTGATATAGCAATACTTTTGCAGGGTGATGTGATAATTGGTGATGCTGAGTTTCATTTCAAAAGTTCAATGTGGAGAGAACATTCTCATCATACAAATATTAATTATAAATCAGTAATCTTGCATATTTGTACTGAATGCAATTTTCCCGCTCTTGACGAGCAACTTGAAACTCTTTTATTAGATAAAAATATTTTAGAAAAAAAGTTTTTTGAACTCGAAAGCAATAAAACGAGAGAAATTGATATAAAATCTTTGGAAGATTTGCAGCATTATGCTTTGCTACGATTGCTAAGAAAAACGACTGATGCAAAAATCCTTTTAAATGAAAAAGGTTTAAAAGAAGCTATTTATAGCTTGTTTTGTTCCTACATAAATCGCTATAACAGCAGACGCAGAAGGCCTGTTTATAGTAAAGAAGATTTTATAGAAATAATAAATAATCTTACAAATACGATAATATATGAATTTCTAAAGGAGCTCGAAGATGGCTTTGAAGTTCCAATTCCGGACAAAATGCAATTACTTTTAAAAACTCCGATAGCAAATGAAGGAGCTTCTTTCAGACGAGAATTGATTTTGAATTGCGTGTTGCCAATTGCTATGTGTTTAGCTAATGATGAATCAAGAATTTCGTTATTTCTTTGGTTTTGGTCAACTCCGGCATTGAGTAAATATGGTGTTTTGAATAGAAAATTTGAGAATATACCGCAGAATTTTTTGTGGCAGCAGCAAGGTATGTTAGAGTATATCAAGGATTATGGCAAAAAGACAAATGTAATTTCTGATGTTATTAAAGATTATGGATTTCCTCAAGTACTGAGCTTTTATAAGCTTGGGCGCGCGCCTTTTCAGGATATTTATGAGGAATAAGAAAACCTTAATATTCAATATCTTAGTTTTATTCTGTAATAATAAACTATGACCAATTAAAACATTGTTGTTGAACTCCATTTTTTACAAAAGGACTGGAATTCTGAATTTATTAACTATTACTAATTGCTTGTTAGTAAAAGAATATATTTTAATATTTTAATATAGTTTATTTTTAACATAATAGGAAATTATTTATGAAAAAAGTAATATTTGCAGCATTATTATTAGTAATAATGTTCGTAATTGATGCTAATGGAGAAGAACAAAAACTTTCTATCGAATCAAAGCCCTTGACAAAAGTCAAATCCGTTATTTTAGAAGAAAATGAGAGCGTTATATTATCAGATATTATTGACTGTGATATTAACTCTAATGCAAGCAATATTGTATTAACTTCTGGAATAAAGCGAATTATCGCCATTTATGATTTTAAAAATGGCAACTTATTGCATTTTAAAAAAGCTGAATTGTATTTGTCCGACTCAATAAAGCATACGAACAGATTTCCCCCGCCATATCCAAATGACAATTATACTTATCAACCTGTTAAATATTTGTCTTTAGAAGAATGTAGAGAAATAGGTTTTACTGATTTTATAATGATAAAAAATGTTTTTATAAATGTTAATTATAATAAAAATAATAATGATTTAAGTTCATTAGCATTAATTTATTTACCAACCTTTATGAAAAATATAGAAAATACAGCATACAATACAGCAGCAATCATTAAATTTGATTCAACCCTTAACATTAAAAGAGTAATTTTCCCCAATAACACAAGTTATAATTATACAATTCCCTTTAGCTATATTGTTGATGAAAATAATACATATTATATTCCTAATGAATCAAGGGCAGTATTTATTGAATTTAATAAAAAAGATTCAATCCCAGTTCTTTCGATTTATGATAATAATGGCGAATATATTAGAACAGCACTATTTTTAGATGAGATATATGCAAATGATGTTTATATAAATCTATTGTTTATGCACATTCCTAAAACAACAACAATTAATAATAAGCATTTTGCAATGTTTCCTTACAGCCCAAACACTTTTTACAATTTATCAACAGATGATACTATCAGCTTATCTAATCCAATTGTTAATTATTCAGAAAAATATGAAGAAGCAAGAAATGAAATAAAGAAATTAGATAAAAATGAAAGTAGCACTAAAGTAATAGATGAATATATGCCAATATCTGTTTTCAAATTGATGAATAACGGAAAAAATTTGATTATTTGTTATATGGAAAAAGTAGAAGATTATGCTTCTTTTATATTCAGAGAATATGATATTAATGGGAAATTTATTCCTGAAAGAACTTTTGAAAATGAAGATGAATTAAATATTCAAAATATGCTCTACGACAAGAAAAATAATTATATTGTGCTTTTTGTCAAAGGTGAAGAAAATTGGACAATAGAAAAGTACAGTTGGTAAAATAATACATATTACATTATAAAATGTCATAATTAATATGAATATATGATTTATCATTCTGGCGTATGCCAGAATCCATATTGTAAATCAAGTGAGCTTTCTCATAAAACATTTGAGCAAGCCCAAATGCATCCGTGAAATAGTTAATATCGAATAGAAGCTCAAGAATAATAAGATGGATTCTGACATCCGTCAGAACGACACGGTAAAATTATGTCATCTCCATTATAATAAAGCACTTGCTTTATAAGTTGATTCAGAATGACAAGCCCTAGAAATAACAAACTACGAGGCATCAGGAGTTCTGATTTTTCGCACTTTGAATGCTATCTTCTCTTTCCCAAGTGCAACTTGGGAAGGAGTTCAACCCAATAACCCAATAACCCAATAACCCAATAACTAATAACCAATAAACCAATAACCCAATAACCCAATAACTAATCAGGATACCTGAATGTTATTACAAATGTTTATACCAAACATTCATAGATTCAATTTTACCAAAAATATCAGTATTATTAATCAAAGTTCCGGAAAACGTATAAGCATTTTTTGCAAAAGTAATATTCATTCCTTTCGACATTGCTCTTGCAATAGTGTAGGAAGTATTTATTCCATTTGCTTTCATAACATTTTCCATTGTAAACAGAAGCATAGAACTGATATTTTTCCCAAGATAATCTGGAAGAGTTGCAAAATCAGTCATTTCAACGCTTGAATCCTGAACATACATTTCAGATGATGAGCAGGCAACAAGCTGCCCATTTACAAAAGCACCAAAATACATAATATGGTCTAATGTGCTTTCTAAATATGATGCGTCAAAAATTGGGAAAGGATATGATTTGAAAACTATTCGGTAAAGTTCAGCCGCTTTTTCTAAATCTTTTGAATCTAAAACTTTAATTCTAATTGAGCTATCAAATTCCTTCATTTCAGAACTTGCTTTTGATTTAGCAAGTTTAATATTATTTTCTATTTCTAAAGAAAGTTCTTCGCTAACAAATTCTCTTTCTTTTTTTACAAATTTTGAAGCAAAATAACATTTATCACTTTTAAAGTAATTTGGAATTTCTGCTTCAATTCTATAATTATTATTAAGAAAAGCTTGAATAGAAGTTTCCGGAACTTTAGTAAAAATTTTTCCTAAATCATTTTCAATAGCTAATTGTTCAATAAAACTAATAACCTCATTTTCGTTACTATCAAGTTTCATTAGATAAACTCTATCGCTATTTTTCCCATATTGAATTAAAGAATTCTTAAATTGGATAATACTATCAAAATCATTTTTACTATTCATCTGCCTCTCCTTCACTATCAAAGTTGCTTTCGTTATCGTCATCATAGCCATTTCTTCTAATAAATCTCATATTTCCGCTTGGAACAAGAGTAAACCTGTCTTCATAATCAGAAAGAAGTTCATAAATACCAGTAATTTTTAGCTCGTCTGGTTCACTTAGATTCAATTGTAAAGAACAGTCCTTGCAGTTCCTGTCGCAGAAAACCGGTTCATACGAATCTGGCTCTTTGTATGTAGTAATAACTCCTTCGTAATTTCGGAGAACAACTTTATTTGTTGACCAGGAAATCAGATAATTAGGCATAAGGGGAATTTTACCACCGCCACCGGGAGCGTCCACGACATAAGTCGGAACAGCAAACCCGCTTGTATGACCGATTAAGCTTTCCATTATCTCAATTCCTTTTCCTATCGGAGTTCGGAAATGAGCTAAGCCCTCAGATAAATCGCACTGGTAAATATAATATGGGCGAATCCTGTTTTTTACTAATTTATGAACTAAATCTTTCATTATTCGTGGGCAGTCATTTATTCCGGCAAGCAAAACACTTTGATTCCCAAGTGGAAATCCTGCATCGGCAAGCATATTAACAGCTTTTCTGGAAACAGCAGTAATTTCTCTTGGATGATTGAAATGCGTATTTATCCATAATGGCTGGTATTTCTTTAAAACTGAAATAAGCTCCGGAGTAATTCTATACGGAAGAACAACCGGCATTCTCGTTCCTATTCTTATGATTTCAACATGTGGAATACTTCTTAATTCATTTAAAATCCAATCTAAATATTTATCAGAAAGCATTAAAGGGTCGCCACCGGAAAGCAAAACATCTCGAACCACCGGAGTGGATTTAATATAATCCAAACCAATTTGAATAGATTCTTTATCTGGAATGAAATCTGAATCGCCGACTTTTCTTTTTCTGGTGCAATGCCTGCAATACATAGAACATATATTGCTAATATGAAACAAAACTCTGTCCGGATATCTGTGTGTAATTCCCTGACAGGGACTGTCCTTTTCTTCTGAAAGGGGGTCTTTCATATCATAATCTTCAACGATGAGTTCTGATGGCGAAGGAAAAGATTGTCGAAAAATTGGGTCATTTCGAAAATCTTCTTTATCTATTAAAGATAAATAATACGGGGTAATTGATAATGGGAAAATGTCAAGAGTTTTTTTTAAATCTTCCTTTTCTTCATTGGAAAATTTTATTCCTGTTAGCTGCTCAAATGCTCCAATATCTCTAATGGAATTTCTGATTTGCCATTTCCAATCAACCCATCTTTCGCTTTTTTGCTCGTTGATTAAAATTCTTTTTGGGTTAGTATTCTGCTCTGTTTGAACCATAATTACTACTCCTTTTTTATATTGGACAAAACGATATTTCATACAAATATACAAAATATTATGTAAAGTTCCAAATTAAGTTCAATATAATTAAGGATATATGATTTTTCTGCAATAGAGTTCCAGAACCTACGTAGTAATTTATTTCGCATTTTTATCATCTTGGCGCACAGATAAAGCAAATGCTTAATATAAATAGAGATGATATAATTTTACACAGTTAATCTGAGTCGAATATAAACGATTAAGTTTTCTTTTGTGAAAATGAACAAAATCATACTAATCCATTGTTAAGAATAATCAACCATCGGATTAACCCGATGGTTGATATATCTCTTGAAATATATTGTAATCTAAACAGTCATGTGTTAAAAAAAACCGAAGTGGTTTTTTAGAAACTGAGCGAAGAATCTCGAATTCTGTATTAGCAATGACTTATGAGATTCTTCATTAAGTAGCTAATGATATCTATTTGTGAAAATAAAAAAATTCATACATTCCGCAAATCAACTTTAATTCTTTTTTACTGCTTTAATAGCAGATTTGATTAAATTATCAATATTATTTCTGTTTTCTTCATCTCTTGGGTCAAGAATAGAACCGCCCGATTTCAATAAATTAAAAGGATTGATTTGAAAATATATATTTGTTGTAATATTTTCCTGCAGGACAATAGGAGTTTCAAAATCTAAAGACAAATTGGCAGTTACTGTTCCATCGTAGATAAATGGGTAAGCTTCTCCGTTTTTATAGGCAATTCCTTCAAAGATTGTAGTATAGCGATTATCTGTAGCAAAATCTTTAAAAGTTTGGTTATTTTTATATTGAGATAATTCGTTTGGTTCGAAGCGATGAATTTCAAATTTGATTTTTTCATAAGTGCCGGCATCAATTTGTCCATTTGCTAAATCGAAATAGGAATCTGTTGAATCCCCAACAAAGATAAAGGGACCTGTATGGAAAGCTTTATCATCATTTTCATTACTATTATTTTTTAAATGTAATTTTATTCTTGAAAGTAGTATTCTTACTTTATTGATTCTTACTGAATCTACTTCAGTTTTTAAAACTGAAATTTCTTTATTTACTAAATCTGTTAATTGAACTGTGCCTTGTGTCAATTCAGATTTTATGTTTAATGTTGCTTTGTTACTCGGGTCGTTTGAATCTGAGCAACTGCTAATTAGACAAAAAGTCATAATGATAAGTATTGTTAATAAATTTTTCATAATATCTCTCTAAAATATTAAAAATAAAATCAAATTTACAAAAACTATATTTTTAAAAAAATTTTTTATTACATACCTTCTAGATGATTTTCAATTAGCTTTGCATTCTTATTGATTTTTCTTAATTTTGAAAGTATAATAATACTTACTTCAATATTATTTGTTTAAGATAATATGAAATAATACATTGGAAAACAGTATGAAGAATATCAAAATTATTTTACTAATTATTATATTATCAAGCTATTATAAGCTTCAAGCCGAAGACATTATTGTTACTCCGAAGCTAAGCAATGACACCAACAACGTTTTAATCGGCGATAGAATAAAGTTATTGTTAGAACTTGAATGTAATAAGAAGTTGAACGTAGAAATGCCGGTAATTCCGGATACAATCGGTGCAATTGAAGTGCTGCATAAATCTTCAATAGATACCATAACAGATGGCAATAAATATCGCTTTTCGCAGAAAATTGAAGTAACCTGCTTCGATAGTGGTGCTTATGTTATTCCACCATTTGTTTTTATGTATGAAAAGCCCGGTTTTAATACTCTTTTTCCCGCTGCAACCGATAGCATCTTCCTTTATTTTCATACAGTTGAAGTAGATACATCTCTTGCAATTAAAGATATAAAAGGTCCGATTGACGAGCCAATTACTTTTGATGAATATATTGGTTACATAATAGCTGGGCTGGTATTCATTTTAATTTTCGTAGCCGCATGGTTTTTCCTGAAAAGATACAGACAGCGAGCTGCAAAACCCAAATATCAATATGACCCAAAAATACCGGCTGATGTTTTTGCCAGAACTGAACTTGAAAAATTGGAAAAGGAAAAGCTTTGGCAATCTGGTTTCGTCAAGCAGTATTACATTCGATTGACCGATATTTTAAGGTTATACCTCCAAAGGCAGCTTGATTTTCAGGCACTTGAGATGACAACTGATGAAATTCTTGATTCAATACAAAAAGGCAGCATTGCTCATAACAACATAGCATTACTCGAATTCATTTTAAGATTAGCTGATTTGGTAAAATTCGCTAAATCGCTTCCTCTTCCGGACGAAAATGCAAGATGTCTTTCTGATGCTTTTCAAATTGTGGAAAACATCGCAAATGAATTGAAACTTCGTCAGCAAAGCAATGGGAAAGGAGAGTAGGAAGTGGAACACATAATTTTTGTATCGCCGGGCTATTTTTATTTTTTGATAATTATTCCTTTTTTGATTGCCTGGTATGTTTTCCGGGAAAAGAAGCAAAAGCCGAAATTACAGGTTTCGACAATAGAGCCGCTAATTCAAACCAAAACATCTGCTAAGCAAATTTTCAGGCATATACTTTTTGTTTTAAGGATTTTGCTTATTGCAACGATTATCGTCATTCTTGCACGCCCACAATCCACTTTGAGCCACAAAGAAGTGAAAACAGAGGGCATCGACATTGTGGTTGCCCTTGATATTTCTACATCAATGGAAGCAAAGGATTTTTCTCCAAACCGCCTTGAAGCTGCAAAGAAAACTGCAATTGAGTTCATTGACAACCGCCAGAATGACAGGATTGGTCTTGTTGTATTTGCAGGGGAAAGTTTTACTCAATGCCCTTTAACTACTGACCACAGCACTCTCAAAAATTTATTTGAAGGCATAAAAACAAATATGGTTGAGGACGGAACTGCAATAGGGCTTGGGCTTGCAACTGCTGTCAACCGGCTGATGAACAGCACCGCGAAAAGCAAAGTGATTATTCTAATTACTGATGGAGTAAACAATACTGGCTACATTGCACCTATGACTGCTGCTGAAATTGCAAAATCTTTTAAAATGAAAGTGTATTCTATCGGCGTTGGTACTCGCGGTATGGCTCCTTATCCATTTAAAACGCCTTTTGGTATCCAATACCAAAATATTGAAGTGCAAATTGATGAAGATTTGCTCAAACAGGTTTCAAATATGACTGGCGGAAAATACTTCCGTGCTACAAACAACAAAGGACTCAAGGAAGTTTACGCTGAAATTGACAAAATGGAAAAAACTGCTATTGACGAACTTACTTTCAGTCAATATCGGGACGAGTTCCTTCCGCTCGCAATTCTTGCAGCCATTCTAATTGCATTTGAAATAATATTGAGCTATACTGTTTTTAGAAGAGTGCCGTAAATAATTGTTAATTATTAATTGCTAATTGTGGTTATTGGTATTTAGTCATTAGTTATATGTTTGTAACTACTAATAACGAATTAGTAATTCACTTTTAAAATAAGAGTTTTCATTTGATAAACTGCGAAATAAAAAAATTTATGGTGCCAAAGTTCTGAATTTTTAAACGGAAAATGTTAATGAATTTTTTTTCTCATAGGACAAGGTAATATTTTGCAACATATAAAATATTTTTGTATTTTAAAATGTTAAAAAAAATATTTTCTTTAATGTGTAAGATTAATCAACAATAGGATTTTTAATTAATGAAGCTATATATAAAAAATATGGTATGTATTCGATGCAAGTTAGTAGTTAAAGATGTTTTGGAAAAGCTGGGATTACGTTATTCAAATTTGGTTTTAGGTGAAGTTGATATTATTGATAGTTTTTCAAATGAACAATTTGAAGAAATAGATAAGTCATTGAAGAAATTCGGCTTGGAACTTATTGCTGATAAACGTGCAATGCTAATTGAAAAAATCAAAAACATTATAATTGAACAAATTCATTATTCTGAGGAAGAATTAAATATAAATTTTTCAGATTTTATTAGCGAGCAATTGCAATATGATTATAAATATCTTTCCAATCTGTTCTCAGAAGTCCATGGCACTACTATAGAGCATTTCATTATTCATCAGAAAATTGAACGGGTAAAAGAATTATTGGTTTATAATGAACTAAATCTTTCTGAAATTGCCTGGAAGTTGCATTATAGCAGTGTGCAGCACTTATCATTCCAATTTAAAAAAGTAACTGGACTAACCCCAACTTTTTTCAAAAATTTGAGTGTAAAAAGACGCAAAGGAATTAATAACCTATAAAATCCCTTCCATATACCTTTTTTCTAATAAATTCTTGCTACCATAATATATTTCCCTTTATAATTTCCTTTCTAATCATTTCTTAATCAATCCATTCAGTCATACTATCATTGGGAAATGATAGCATGACAAGATAGAAGTCATGCTATCAACTTGTTGATAGTATGACTGCCACGCTTTGTCTGAATCTATTCATCTGATGACTGGGAAGTCATCGGATGAATTATTCAGTTTATTAGCTATTTGGTATAGTTTTTTTATTTCTTTCCCAAAGTTTCCCAACTTTCCAGAGAATTTAATTTCCAAAATTATTTGATTTTTAGTTACTCATTGCGTATATGTATATAAAGATTATGCACTGGCACTAATTCGGAAATACCAATAAAATCAGTAAATTATATGAAAAGTTTTACTAATTATGTAACTCATACCTCTATCCTTTTGCTTATATTGTTTTTTGAAATTTTAAAACAATATATCGGAGGCATTATGAAAACGGCTTACAAAAACCCCAAAAAATCCTTAACGTTTAACAAAAAATTATGGGATGAAAAAAAGAGTAAACTTAAGGAGAAATTCCCTCAATTATCGGATACTGACTTGGAATTTAAAGATGGTCAGGAAGATGGCCTGATGGAAAGAATCAATTCAAAAATTGGTGATGTAATAGGCAAAACCAAAGATGGATTGCATAAGTTCATCGAAGCGATATAATTAAGAATGTAGAATTATAATTCGGGTTTTATGGAAAAGAAAAATTATATAACAAGCGAAGCACTGTTATCCAGTGTTGAAAATATTGACCAAATCGCATTTATAGCGATTGATGGAAAATATAATATAATTTTCTTCAATCAGGGAGCGGTAAGAATATTTGGTTATAAATGCGATGAAGTCATCGGCAGGCAGCTTGATATTCTTATTCCTCCTTTAGTAAAAGAAAAGCATCGTGAGAATGTAAAAAATTTTCAAAATTCAATTGAAAATACTCTAAAGATGAGCAAAGGTTTAGAACTGAACGGAGTTCACAAAAGTGGTAAAATGTTTCCAGTCGAAGTAAGCATTAGTAAAAGAATTATAGATGATGAAATAATATTTTTCATTGTATTACGGGATATAACCGAACAAAAAATTATTAATGATGCACTTTTTGATTCTGAAGCAAGATACCGGCGCCTATTTGAGTCAACTAAAGACGGAATTATTATTTTAGATGCAGAAACAGGGAAAATTGTTGATATTAATCCTTTCCTGATTGAATTGCTCGGCTATTCTTATGAACAGTTCGTAGAAAAGAAAATCTGGGATATTGGATTATTTAGGGATATCATATCTAACCAGGAAAAGTTTTTGGAATTAAAAGAGAATAATTATGTTCGTTATGATGATTTGCCATTAGAAACTTCTAATGGACGCAAAATTAATGTTGAATTTGTAAGCAATGTATATAAAGTTGACCATCAAAACGTGATTCAATGTAATATTCGCGATATAACAGCACGGAAACGGGCAGAAAATGAACTTTGCGAAAAAGAGGTGCAATACAAAATGCTTGCCGATTCCGGTCTTGCGCTAATTTGGACTTCCGGAACAGATAAGCTATGTAATTATTTCAACAAGGCATGGCTTAGTTTTACTGGAAAAACTATTGAGCAGGAAATGGGTAATGGCTGGACTGATGGGGTTCATCCTGATGATTTGGATAATTGCTTAAAAATTTATATATCTGCTTTCTATAAACGGGATACATTTGAAATGGAATACCGATTAAAAAATGCAAATGGAGAATATCGCTGGATTAATGATTTAGGAACACCGAATTATAACAGCAAAGGTGAATTTGTTGGTTATATCGGACATTGCTTTGATATTACAGACAGAAAGATAGCTGAACAAGAATTGATGCTTACAAAAATGAAAGCAGAAGAAAGTGATAAGTTAAAAACAGCTTTCTTGCAAAATATGTCTCATGAAATACGAACTCCTTTAAATGGAATTATTGGTTTTTCTACTTTATTAAATGCAGATGACTTAAGCAAAGATGATATTAAAGAATTTACAGCTATGATTTCCCAAAGTGGAAAACGGCTAATTGAAATTGTAAACAATATACTTGATATTTCTAAAATTCAAACAGGACAGTTTAAATTAGAACAAAAAACTATTAGTATTAATTCGATATTTTCAGATTTACTTACATTTTTCTCTCCTTTTGCACGAACAAAAAATATTACATTAAACTACCATTGCACCGATGATACAAATGAATTAATTTATTCAGACGAATCCAAGCTGTTTCAGATATTGACAAACTTAATCAATAATGCAATAAAATTTACAATGTCTGGGAGTATTGATTTTGGTTATGAAATCAAAGGTGAAATTGTTCAGTTCTACGTAAAAGATACTGGAATTGGAATAACTCCAGAATTTCACGAGAAAATTTTCGATAAGTTCACACAAGCTGACTTGAGTATATCAAGAGGGTTTGAAGGAGCTGGTCTCGGACTCGCAATTTGCAAGGGACTTGTTGAACTTATTGGTGGAAAGATTTGGGTGGAATCCGAATTAAATGTTGGTTCAACATTTTATTTTTCTATCCCATATATTCCTATTGCTCAATATTTTGAACCGGTGAGTGAAGATACAGGTAAAACAGTCAAGGGAACGAAAGGGACAGTTCTTGTTGCTGAAGATGATTGGATAAGCACGCAGTATCTTATTCGGCTTTTAGGTGAATCAGGTATCAATGTTATTCATGCTATTAATGGAGAGCAGGCAGTAGAAATTGTTAAAAATATTCCAGACATCGACTTGATTTTAATGGATATCAGAATGCCGGTTATGGATGGAATCGAAGCAACAAAGATAATTAAAAAGATTAGACCGGATTTACCAATAATTGCTCAAACCGCTTATGCCTTTAGCGAAGAAAGAAATACTATACTATCTATAGGATGCGATGACTATTTAATCAAACCACTCGTTAAGAAAAAAGTGTATGAAATAATAAGCAAATATTTGAATTAATTGTTAATTGTTAATTGTTAATTATTAATTGTTAATTATTAAGAGTTCAGCTGTATAGTATTGTAATTTGTTTAAATGACTTTTTGTAATCTGTCATTTTGAACCCCCCTTAGAAAAATGAGAATTTATGTTTAAATAGAAATGACATAAATTAAACTTTCGCAAAGTTAAGAAACTTTACGAAAGTATTTAGTTCTTCTTAGTTTGCGAAAGTTTTTTAACTTTCGTAAAGTTTTGGTTCATATAAATAGCGATGTCATTCTGGCGGATGTCAGAATGACAGTGTAAATTTATGTCATCTCCATTTAAATAAAGCTTTTCTTTATATTGGGGAGTTGCCAATGACATCTTTTTGGGGAAATCAATGGAATACAGAACAGCACTAAGAAATCCTTCATACCCCCCTTTGAAAAAGGGGGGTAGGGGGGATTTCTCTTGTTCAATTTAACATAATGCTTTATTGATTTATGTCATCTCCATTTAAAAAAAATTCTCATTTTTTCGGGGGGTTCAGAATGACCGACAAAATTGAATTATTAAGACTCATCTTAATAAATATTTATACAGAATATTATGACTAATTAAAAATAACTCAATAAATATGTAAATTATATGAATAATATATTTAATTATATAACAATTATTGATTCGTCTTTGCTTATATTGTTTTTTGAAATTTTAAAATATACCACGGAGTCAAAATGACAACAACAATTCTTAAAAAAGAAAAAGGCACTCCTATAAACAAAGAATTATGGGAAGAAAAGAAAAACAAGCTGAAAGAAAAATATTCTGAAATGATAGATACAGATATTGTATTTGAAGAAGAAAATGATGATGGTTTGTTAGAAAAAATTAACACCAAAATCGGTGATGTAATAGGCAAAACAAAAAAAAGAATGCACAAGTTTATTAAAATAATATAAAGATTTTTTAATTTTAGGAGAACTCTATATGAGAAAACAGATTATAATCATAGCAGTAGCAGCTTTAATTGCAAGCTTATCCATACTCAGCTGCAATAACAAAGTTGAAGATGCCGAGGAGAATGTGCAGAAATCAATTGAAAATGTGGTTGAAGCTAAACAGGAATTAGACGAAGCGATTCAGGATTCAGTCGAGGAATACCAGAAATTCAAAAAGGAATCTGAACTTAGGATCAGTAATTACGAGAAAAGTATTGCTGAATTGAAAATAAAAATTGCTAATGAGAAAAACCAAAATAAATCAGAATATCAGAAAATATTAGCTGATTTAGAAAAGAAAATTAGCGATTCAAAAAAGAATCTGGCTGAAAACAGACAAACTGATAAAGCCAAGTGGGAAGCTTTCAAGGTGAAATTTAACAGAAATTTAGATGACCTTGGAGAATCAATATCAAATTTTTTTGAAAAAGGAAAGTAACATATAAATGAGTTTTATTTGGAAATTAACATATATGTAACTTTTAAATATGAAAGGTTATTGTAATGGAACATCCTGAATTAGAGAAGTCAAAAGCTATTATTACTGTTGAAATTATTGAGTATGAATTACATTCAGTTGTTATCAAAACAATAATAAACAAAACAACCGGTAATGTCAGTGTCCTATCTTTTGATATTGGTGAAGCTTTATTTGAAAGAATTTTACCTTTCGATTCATTTGCTCAAATAATAGAAGGAAGAGCTGAAATTATCATTAATGGAATTTCACATTTATTAGATACCGGGCAGGCAATAGTAATTCCAGCTCACAAAACAAGCATCATTAAAGCAAACGAGCGATTTAAAATGATTCTTACTGTCATAAAAAGTGGTTACGAATAATGAAGTATTTTAAGTTAAAAGAATCTTATTAAACTTTCCAAATTGATGTAAGTAATTGATATTATTATTAATTAATAAACAAACATTGTATTTGTGTCATTCTGACGTATGACAAAATGAAAAGTAAAGATGTCATTGGCAACCCCCAAATAAAGAAAGACCTTTATTTAAATGGAAATGACAAAATGCGTCATTCTGACGGATGTCAGAATCCATCTTGGGAAAGCAAGTGAGCTTGTTTACTTGTAACATTTGGGCAAGCCCAAATGCTTCCTTGAAATAGCTAAAATTGAATAGCATTGAACAATAATAAGATAGATTCTGGCATACGCCAGAATGACAAGTAAAGATGTCATTCAGAAACGAAGTGAGGAATCTCATAAGAAACTGAACTTTCAAAACGAAAGCAGTTATAAATAATTTATTTAAGGGAATACTATGAAAACTCTAAAAAACCAGTTTCTTGCAAGTTGCACTATAGCATTAGTGTTAATGCTAATATTATTTAGCTCAGTAAATGCACAGGAAACTAAATTTCGCAACCAATCCTGGCGAGTAGGTGTAGCAGGTGCATTTCAACACAATAAAGCATCATTGGGCTGGCAATCCTTACATCAAAACCTTAGCACTGGTTTATGGGATAATAATTTCCATTCTGCTGATGGGCATATTGACCGTGTAGATGGAACCGGAACTGGCGTTTACGCAGGTATTTTTGGTCTATATCTTTCTGATAGCTGGTGGGGAATTCAATTCAGAATTTGTTATGATGAAAGAAATGCACTAATTAACGACATTACTCAGAACCCAATCCCATCGTTTGACACGAAGATGAACTATTTATCTTTTGCTCCGTCTTTCAGAGTTGACCAACATTGGATTCCTAATTTAAGTTTGCATGTCGGACCTTTTGTAAACGTTAATCTTACTGGTACTTTTACTTATAAGCCCGACAAAGATAAATCTGAAACTGAACCAGAAGTTGATGTGGATAAACGTAATATAGCTACTTATGGTATTCAGGGCGGAATTGCTTATGATATCAAATTTGCAGAATTGAACAATGGAAAAAATGCCCTGTATTTAACACCATTTGTTGATTGCTCCTGGCTTGTTAACCAACGTAAAAGTGAGGGTATGCCTTCACAAAATTCGATTACAGATATTTGGTCAACTTTAAGCTATCGGTTTGGTGTCAAATTATCTATTGATTTTCCCCAAATTGATGATGTAGTAACATCTCAAAAATATACACCTATAACTCCTTCTACTCCTATTGTAGCAAACAAGGTTTTAGTTGTTATGCCGGAAGATAATGTAATATTAACCAAGAATGTTACCGGCTATTTCCCTGTTCATCCTTATGTCTTTTTTGACAAAGGAAGTCAGGAAATACCAAACAGATATACTTTGCTTACCAAAACAGAAGCACAAAATTTCAAAGAGTCAGACCTTGAAAACTTTATGAAAGGTGATTTAACTGATAAAGAAACAAACGTAAATCAATTGATGAAAACCTACTATAATGTGTTGAATATTTATGGCGATAGGATGAGACAGAATCCCAGCGAAAAGCTATTATTACGTGGCAGTGACCCTGAGGAAAAAGAAGGTGAAATTGCTGCAAATAAAGTAAAAAATTATCTGGTTAATACTTTTGGAATTGACCCAAATAGAATCACCGTTGAAGTTGACCCGCCATTTAAACCATCTGGAAGCATTTATTCTGAAGAAAGCGCTAAAGCAATGTTAGCCGATGAAAACCGCAGAGTAAAATTTCTTTTTAGCAATCAGTTTATGGTGAAACCAGTTGAATATACAATCAGAGATGAAGCATCTATTGATAACGATATGATATTTTTCATCGACCAAAACGTACCGTTTAGAAGTTGGGACGTAACTATTACCGGCGAAGGCAAAACAATGTACTTCGGACCATTTGCTTATAGTATCGGAAGAGTTAATCCAGCTGAAATGATGAGATTTTTAGAAAGTGGAAAATATAATGCAAAAATTGTAATTACAGAAAAAAGTGGTAAAAAAACTGAAGAAAATATTTCTTTTAAACTTACTAAAGAAAAAGAATTGAAAAATGCTGCAAGGTATTTGATGATTTTTGACTACAATGAATCAGATGCTATTTATTCTTACGAAAAAATCATTAAAAACGAAATTGTTCCCGGTGTTGTTAGAGGAAATAAAGTAATAATTCACGGACATACTGACATTATTGGAACTGAAGAAGGTAACCAAATCCTTTCTCAACAAAGAGCTGATATGGCGAAGAAAATTATGGACGATGAGTTTAAGAGCGATAACAGAAATATTAAAGTTCAGGCAATCGGAATTGGTCAATCTAAAATGCAATACACGTTCGATAATAGATACCCTGAAGGCAGAATGTACAACAGAAACATATTTGTTGAAGTTATAAAATAACGAACTTACGAATTCACTCTTGAGAGGGAATAAAGTGCTGATGGTTAATGACATCTTTGTCTGTCATTCTGGCGTATGCCAGAATCTATCTTGCATTTTTTATCATTCGTTATTAGTATAAAAACTAATGACTAATAACTAATGACCGTAAGAACGATTTTAAAGATGGATTCTGACATCCGTCAGAATGACAGTCTAATTATGTCATTTCACCTCCTTCCCAAATTCAACTTGGGAAGGAGAATAAAAAAGCAATTAAAAATATTCAAAATTTTGAAAGGATTAGATATGGATACAATGTTATATGTAATAGCGGCAATAGTATTGATTTTTCTATTTGGGGTAAAAATTGTCAGACCTACTCAACGCGGTTTAACAGAGCGATTAGGAAAATACAGCAGGTTTGCAAATCCGGGATTTCACTGGATTATTCCGGGTATTGAAAAAATGTATCGGGTTAACATTACAGAATCTATGATTGATGCTGAGCCACAGGAAATTATTACCAATGATAACTTAAATGCAAGAGTTGATGCTCAGGTATATTTTAAAGTAAAATCAGATGAAGAAAGCGTAAAAAGTTCAATTTACAATGTAAATAATTATATGTATCAGATTGTTAATTTGGCTCGAACAACATTGAGAAATATAATAGGAACTTTAACTTTGAAATCTGCAAACAGCGAAAGAGGCAAAATCAATGCTGAGCTGCACCGAACTCTTCTTGAAGAAACCAGAAGCTGGGGAATTGAAATTGTCCGAACTGAATTAAAAGAAATAGACCCGCCATCTGACGTTCAGGAAACTATGAACAAAGTTGTTAAAGCAGAAAACGAAAAGGTAGCTGCAATCGACTTCGCATCCGCACGCGAAACGGTAGCTGATGGTGAAAAAAGAGCTAAAATCAAAGAAGCAGAAGGATATCGTCAGGCAAAAATCTTGCATGCAGAAGGTGATGCTGCTTCAATTAAACTGGTAAATGAAGCGGCTGATAAATACTTTGTAGGTAATGCCCAATTGTTAAGAAAATTAGAAGCACTCGAAGAAGCACTTGGTAAAAACTCGAAAATTGTTATTCCTACAGGGTCAGATTTAGTCAATATCATCGGCGAAATGGCTGGCGCGGTGCCTCTAAATATTAGTAAGTAAAATTAAAAATTTTAAAACAATTTAAAGGGAAATACAATGCTATATATAATCGCTACAGTTCTTTTATTATTATGGCTTTTTGGAATGTTAAGTTCTTACACTATGAGTGGTTTCCTCCACATCATATTTGTAATTGCAATTATAATAATAATAATAAGAGTAATTCAGGGACGAAGGGCAATATAAGTAATATTATTAAATTTCTAATTAGAAAGTAGTTCATTATTATGAAAACAAAAAACAGTAAACCGATTATTATCATAGTTTTTGTTGCTATGATAGTATTATTCCTACTCTTCAGCGGTGGTGCATTATCAGTTACAATCGAAGATGGGGGTATGATGGGTTCAGGATGGTCAAGTGGTATCAGTTGGATGTGGGCACCATCTATTCTTTTCCTTGCCCTCAGCATTATGCTCGGTTGGGTTATTTATATTAGAAAAGTAGTATAGAAGTTATTTTATAATTTTTCAAAAAAAGGTACTAAAATGAAAACAATCAATAAATCAGTAAGAATTAATTATATAATTCTTGTAATTGCAGCAATGAGCATAATTGGCTGCTCTTCAACCGGAATGCAGCGTTCTGAAAAAGCAAGGACAACAATGCAGACTATGGACAACGATATAAAAATGGTAGTTGTTCAGTTAGATGCTACCGGTGCATCGCTTGACGATTTAATGAGAGCCGGGCAAACTGATGTAAAGAAGGCATTTGATTTATTTACTGAAAATACATCAAAAATGGAAAAAATGCAAAAGGATTTTAACAATCATGCTGACGAAATGCAAAAACGCGGTATAGACTATTTCGAGGAATGGGAAAAAGATGGAAATGAATATAAGAACCCTGACATTCAAGCTTTGAGCGAGCAACGCCGTTTAGAACTTGGTGAAATTTATGGAAGAATTGCTGAAAATAGTGTCGGCGTTAAGGAAGCTTTCAAGGCATATTTATCCGATTGCAAAGAAATTCAGATGTATCTTTCAAACGATTTAACCAGAAAGGGAATTGAGGCAATCGTTCCTATTTCCAGACAAGTCGTTAATGATGGGGACAACCTTAAATATGCTATTAAGAATGTCCAAACAGCTATTGACAGAGCAAGAAAAGAAATGTATCAAAGAAGTAATTAATTTCAATTTTAAGGAAATAAAAATGAATATTCTCCTCGTTTATCCAGAAATTCCTGATACTTTTTGGAGTTTTAAACATGCTTTAAAATTCATTCATAAAAAAGTTTCATCTCAACCGCTTGGGCTTCTTACTGTAGCTGCAATTTTACCTAAAAATTGGACAAAACGATTGATTGACCTTAATTGTAATGAACTCACTCAAAAAGATTTGAAGTGGGCAGATTATGTTTATTTAAGCGCGATGAGTATTCAAAAAAAGTCTGCTATTCAAGTGATTAAGCAATGCAATGATGCCGGGATTAAAATTGTAGCTGGCGGTCCCCTGTTTACTTCTGAATATGAACAATTTGATACAATCGACCATTTCGTACTAAATGAAGCAGAAATAACATTAGTTGAGTTTTTAAAAGACTTTGAGCAAGGAAATGCTAAACATTTATATACGACAAAAGAATTTCCGGATATAAGACGGACACCAACCCCGCTTTGGGAATTAGTGGATTTTAAAAACTATGCAACGATGAATATTCAGTATTCAAGGGGCTGCCCTTTTAATTGCGATTTCTGTAATATTACTACTCTTTTCGGTAGAAAAACACGCACCAAAAGTTCAGAGCAGATAATTAATGAACTTGATGCTCTTTACAATTTAGGTTGGCGGAAAAGTGTGTTTTTTGTTGATGATAATTTAATCGGAAATAAAAAAATTCTTAAAAATGATTTGCTGCCTGCTCTTATTAAATGGCGACAAGGAAAAAAGGGAATTACTTTTAATACAGAGGTTTCAATTAATCTGGCTGATGATAAAGAACTTTTAAAACTTATGGTAGAAGCCGGATTTAACTCTGTTTTTATTGGAATAGAAACTCCAGAGGAGCTAAGTCTTGCTGAATGCAATAAAAAGCAAAATATGAACAGGGACCTAATTGGTTGCATCAAACTTATTCAGCGTTCCGGCATACAGGTTCAAGCTGGTTTTATACTCGGTTTTGATAACGATACTCATTCTACATTCAAGCGGCTTGTTGATTTCGTTCAAAAAAGCGGTATTGTTACTGCTATGGTAGGACTTTTGCAGGCGCCGACCGATACTTTACTTTATAAACGTCTCAAAAAAGAAGGACGCATTATAGAAAGTATGTCCGGCGATAATACTGACGGAACAACCAACATTATTCCAATTATGAATATTGAAGCATTAACTTCTGGCTATAAAGATGTTATGAATCAAATTTATTCACCCGAACTTTTTAATAAAAGAATTAAAACATTTTTAAAAGAATACAAAGCACCAAAAGTCAAGAATAAAACCAGCTTTATCAATTTTTACAAAGACATACTTGCTTTTATTCGGTCTATTTACATTCTGGGAATTTTAGATAAAGAACGTATTAAATACTGGGAAATTTTTTTGTGGACACTGGTGCGAAAACCAAACAAGTTCGCTTTGTCTATAACATTTGCAATTTACGGCTATCATTTCCGATTAATATGCGAAAAACTAATTTAATTCCTATTGAGAATTAGTAATTCTTTATTATTAATATATATAAATAAATACTTTAGAACTCCTTCCCAAGTTGCACTTGGGAAGGCAACTTTCACAAAAGTTATGCTTTTAACTTCTATTCATTAGGGAAAGTAATGTAAAGCACAGCTTTAAAGAAATCTTCCTTCCCAAGTGCAACTTGGGAAGGAGTGCAACGAAGAATTTATCGCTGGTGGTTGCTCCGATTATATATCAAAACCTTTTGAACAGGATATTATGAGATTTAAAAAGAAAAACTTTAAATAATAATTAATAAAAGAGGAAAAAAATGAACAATACAAAAATAAAAGATAAACACACTAATATTAATAGAATAGCATTCATTGGCAATTACGAACCAAGAATGTGTGGTATAGCAACATTTACTACCGACCTGAGCGAAGCAATAGCAACCGAATTTTCTAATACAACCTGCATTGCTTTGCCTGTCAATGACATTGAGGAAGGGTATGAATATCCTTCACGAGTTAGATTTGAATTAACTGAAAAAGATATTGAGTCTTATCGCCGGGCTTCTGATTTTTTAAATATTAATAATGTTGATATAGTAAGTTTACAATTTGAATATGGCATTTTTGGAGGAAAAGCAGGTAGTCATATAATTGCTCTTTTACGTGAACTAAGTATGCCGGTAGTAACAACATTACATACAATTTTACGTGACCCCAGCCCGGAACAACGATTAGTACTGGAAAAAGTAGCAGCACTATCTGATAGATTAATAGTAATGAGTGAGCGTGGCTCAAAATTTTTACAGGAGATTTATAATGTATCTGCTGATAAAATTGATATGATTCATCACGGAATTCCAGATGTTTCATTTGTTGACCCGAGTTTTTATAAAGATATGTTCGGAGTAGAAGGAAAAATTGTATTACTAAGTTTTGGATTACTTTCGCCTAGCAAAGGCATAGAGAATGTTATTTCTGCTCTGCCAAAAATTTTGGAACGTTTTCCGAATGTTGTGTATATCGTTCTTGGCGAAACACATCCAAACGTGAAACGATACGATGGCGAAGCATACAGATTATCACTGCAATGGTTAGCTCAGGAAAAAGGAGTTGAAGAGCAGGTGATATTTTATAACCGCTTTGTTAGTATTGATGAACTTGTGCAGTTTATTGGTGCTGCAGATATTTATATTACACCTTATCTTAATGAAGCACAAATAACTTCTGGAACATTAGCTTATACTCTTGGTGCAGGTAAAGCCGTAATTTCAACCCCTTATTGGTATGCCGAAGAAATGCTTGCTGAAGAAAGGGGAGTGCTGGTGCCATTTCGTAATCCCGATGCAATTTCAGAGCAAGTCGTCAGATTGCTTGAAGACGAACAAAGTCGCCATACAATGCGAAAACGAGCTTATTTGTTTGGAAGAGAAATGGTTTGGCAAAAAACTGCACAGCATTATATGACAAGCTTTAAGCGAGCCCGCTCTGAACGTATGCTGACAACAAAATTGCCAGTAAGAATAGTAAAAACATTAAACGAGCGACCGGGCGATTTACCACCCCTTAAACTCGACCATTTGTTAAGATTAACTGACGATACAGGGATTTTTCAACATTCAATTTTCACAGTGCCAAATTACGAAGAGGGATATACAACAGATGATAACGCCCGTGCTTTAATCGTTAGTATTCTTTTAGAAGAAACTTTAAATGGAAAATCAGTCACACTATCTTCCAGATACCTTGCCTTTGTTTTGTTCGCACTTAATAATAAGAATGGTAATTTCAGAAATTTCCTTAATTATCAACGTCAATGGTTAGAAGACAGCGGCTCTGATGATAGCCACGGCAGAACTCTATGGGCATTAGGAACAGTACTCGGAAGGTCAAAAATATCATCTCTAAATAGCATAGCAGGACGGCTTTTTGAAAAGGCGTTACCAACTATAGTCGGAATGACAAGCCCACGTGCCTGGTCTTTTGCTTTAATGGGAATATATGAATATTCTGGACGCTTTGCTGGTGATAGTAAAGTAAGTCACGTTCGCTTGGATTTAGCAAAAAGATTAATGGCGTTATATAAAGCAAATCGCACTGATGACTGGAGATGGTTCGAAAATAGCTTGTCTTATTGCAATGCTGCATTACCTAATGCTTTACTTATTTGTGGTAAGTCAATTCCGAATAGGGATATGGTCAATGTTGGCTTAGAATCTCTTCGTTGGCTGGCTGATTTGCAGAGGTCTGTTTCTCCTGATGGTCATTTTATTCCTATTGGTTCTAATGGATTTTATTCGAAAAATGGGGAAAGAGCAAGATTTGACCAACAGCCAGTAGAAGCGCAAACGATGGTATCAGCTTGTCTTGAGGCATTCAGAATTACAAATGATAAAAATTGGATTAAAGAAGCCCGAAGAGCATTTGAATGGTTTCTAGGCAGAAATGATTTGAATCTTTCTGTTTATGACCCAATTTCCGGTGGCTGCCGCGATGGTTTGCATTCAGACCGGCTGAACGAAAATCAGGGGGCTGAATCTACTCTTGCTTTTCTTCATTCCCTGCTTGAACTGCGCTTAATTGAAAATTCAATTTTAACCATTGATGTTTAAAATTGAGTTCTGTTGGAATAAATTTCATTTGTGTTATTCTAAACCTCCAGATAAAACAAATGCTTCATTTTAATGGAATTGACATCACTAAAAGCGTCATTCTGACGGATGTCAGAATCCATCTTAAAAAAAGTTTTTATAGGTTATTAGTCATTAGTATTTTTAGTATCTACTAATGACCAATGACTAAAAATCACTTTGTCCATATTAATTAGGGAAAACCAAGATGGATTCTGGCATACGCTAGAATGACAATGTATAAAACTAGCACTGAGCTAAATACTAAATTGAATTTGAATCAAAAAAATATTTTTAAAAAGAAAGAAACCACAATGAAAAATCTATATCCAGAGCTTTTTAAACGTAATAAATTGAACCCAATACTAACTGCTGCTGATTGGACATACCCAATTAATAGTGTTTTTAATCCGGGGGCTACTTTTTTACAAGACGGAACTACTTTGCTTTTGTGCCGTGTTGAAAGCAGAAGCGGGCAATCACACCTCTGTGCAGCTCGTTCTAAAAACGGTATTGATAGTTGGATTATCGACAAAGAACCAACTATGCTGCCAGACCCAGAAAATTTTCCTGAAGAAATATGGGGAATTGAAGACCCACGAATAACATTCATTCCCGAATTGAATAAATACGCCGTTGTTTATACTGCTTATACACGTGATGGTCCGGGAGTAGCTTTGGCATTTACAGAGGATTTTAAGGACTTTGAGCGTTATGGGATAATAATGTCTCCTGAAGATAAAGATGCGACACTGCTGCCTCATCGAATAGGTGACCATTGGGCATTGATTCATCGTCCAGTAAGTTCACCAAGAGCGCATATTTGGATATCTTATTCGCCGGACCTGAGGCACTGGGGCAGCCATAAATTGATTATGGAAGCCAGACGTGGTGGATGGTGGGATGCTAATAAAATTGGAATCTCTTCACCTTTAATCGAAACTTCGCAGGGCTGGCTAATGATTTACCATGGAGTTAAACAAAATGCTGCCGGATGTATTTATCGGCTCGGACTTGCATTATTTGATTTGGAAAAGCCGGAATTATGTCTCAAACGCAGCAATGAATGGGTATTTGGGCCTCAGGAACCTTACGAGGAGGAAGGTGATGTAAACAAAGTAGTATTTCCTTGTGGCTATACTATCGCTCCAGACGATGATACTATTAATTTATATTATGGTGCAGCAGATATGAGTATAGCTCTTGCAACCGGTAGTATTAACGAGTGCTTAAAGACACTTGAAAACCAAGAATAGCAAATATCACAATTTTTTAAACAAATTTTTTTTTCACTAATGAAAGTTTTAATGAAAAATCTCATTTTATTAACCATTCTTGCTACAATACTATTTAGTAACAATAGTATAGCACAGTCAAACTCAAATGATTTACGCGATAAGTTGTCATTTGGTTTGAAGATTGGAACTAATTACTCTAATGTTTATGATACAGAAGGTGAAGAGTTCAACGCAGATGCAAAGTTCGGTTTTGCAGCCGGTGCCTTTATTTCAATTCCTATTGGGCAGTATATTGGAATTCAACCTGAATTACTATTTTCTCAAAAAGGTTTTACTGGGTCTGGTTCACTAATTGGTGGAAAATATAAATTTACGCGCACTTCAAATTATATTGATATTCCTATATTAGTTGCATTTAAACCGATTGAATATCTAACCATTTTAGCCGGACCTCAATATTCTTACTTGATTGAGCAAAAGGACGAATTTGATAATCCAATAAGCGATTTTGAAATTGTAAAGGAGTTTGAGAACGATAATATCCGTAAGAACACATTGTGTTTTGTTGCTGGAGCTGATGGTTATTTAGACCAGTTTGTTTTTGGAGCAAGAGTTGGATTTGACCTCTTTAATAACAACGGCGATGGAACTTCAACTACTCCCCGTTATAAAAATGTCTGGCTGCAAATTACAGCTGGAATTAGGTTCTAATATAGAAATTTATTTTTTATCAAAAATTCATAATGGAGGTAATATTATGAAAAATTTATTTATAGTTCTTGTAGTTTTTGTTGCTTTAATAATTGGAGCATGTTCTGAATCGACATCTCCTGCTAAAGACCCAGATATAAAGATTGTTGGCGAATTAGCAGAAAAAGTTGTTAAAAGCATCGCTATTTCGGAAAGTGGAGATAAAATCCAAGCTAATGAAGTTGATTCTATCAAAATAATCAGAATCAGGATTTTAATGTCAAGAATGAAATTATTCCTAACTAATGAGGACGCAAATGCTGGGAAAGAACTAAAAACCGGACCTTTTATCTATGATTTAGATGGAACTGGAAATTTAATCAAATTATCAGAAAACAGTGTCCTTCCTGGTATTTATGAAAAAATTAAGTTCGAATTTCATAGATTTAGCCCAAGTGATTTAAGTCAATATGAAAATGACGCTGTTTTTAGGGATTTTGCTACTCCGGATAGATATTCTATTCTAATCGAAGGTATTACATATAAAAATGACAATCCTTCAATTTTTATGTTTAAATCCCAAACTACTGCAAACTTAATGTTAAAGTTTGAACCGTCACTGAATTTAACAGCTAATTCTAATACAACAGTATCTATTCAGCTTAATCCAAATGACTTTTTCAAAAAATGGACTTCAATATTAGACCCGAATGACCCAAATAATGCTAATGATATTGAAAATGCTATAATAAATACTATTAAAGCTCTGAAAAAATAAGAATAAGGTATTCTTATTTACTGCTAAATATTTCAGGTAATTAAAAGGAAACACAATGAAAAAGCTAAATATTGCTTTACTAATATTAATAATAATTTTAATGTCAGCACCGGCATTAAAATCATTTGCACCAATGGGACGTAGCTTCAGCTTGGGGATTATGCTCGGCGAACCATCTGGTTTGACTGCGAAAATTTGGACTCAAAAAAATAATGCATGGACGATAAGTGTTGGAAATTCATATATGGGAAATCTTCGGGTTGGAGTGGACTATTTGTTCCATTTCAATTCATTTAATTCCAATATCGTTAATCTGTATGCAGGTCCCGGCGTAGCAGTTGGTTTCGGTGAAAGTGGTGGCTGGTGGTACAGCAAAAACAATCAAAAATGGTATAAAGAAGGAAATGACATCGGAGTTGGAGTGCGTGGAGTTTTAGGTATTAATATTGTTCCAAGAAACACCCCAATAGAAATTTTTGGTGAAATCGGACTTATGTTCGGAGCGCTTCCAAGTACTTATGCTAACTTTGAAGGTTCTATCGGCTTTAGATATTATTTCTAAGATAACGACACTTACGGATATAGATTTTCAAGTTAAGAACTTCTATCGCCCCGTAGTTTTTTATTTTACATTTTGTCATTCAGAAACGAAGTGAGGAATCTCACAACTCATTGCTAACAAGCAACATGAGATTCATCACAACGCTTCAGAATGACAAATAAATAAAATTTATCATTAAATGCAACTTGGTATAAGATTATACCTAATTCCTAATTCCCAATTCCTATTTCCAAGAAAAGAATCAAATTTAACTAGAGATTATTATCTACGAAGTAAATCTTCTATGTCTTTATTTTTGTTTTAGAATCAGAAGTTATGAGATTATATATTGTTCTTTTTCAATTTTTGAAATTTTTATTCCACAAATGAACACAAAATTACAACCTTATATTTCATTTTCTTCATCCAATGTCTATATCATTCATTTTTAAAAAAGTAAAAGTCTTCGTTTATAAATGCCTTGAAATGAGAATTTTTAAATTTCATTTTAAATAATTTATATCACAGAAGCATATTTTTTTAAAAAAGTAAGTTTTTTAAATAAATTTAATTTTTTATTACAAAATATACCAAAAAATTTTTAAATTTGATATAATGAAAAGATACAAATATATTTTTTAATTTTAATGGATTAATAAAATGAATATTCCAGAAAATTTAAATTACACAAAAGACCACGAATGGATAAAAATCGAAGGCAACATTGGAACGATAGGAGTTACAGACCACGCACAAGGCGAGCTTGGTGATGTTGTTTACGTTGATATTTCGGAAGACCTGGTCGAAATTAGAAAAGATGAAAGCTTTGGTACCATTGAAGCTGTAAAAACAGTAGCAGATATTAATGCCCCCTGCTCTGGCAAAGTTATTCAGGTTAATCGCGATATAAATAACAATCCTGAAGTAGTTAATCAAGACCCTTATGGCGATGGCTGGATGATTAAAATTGAAATCGAAAATCCTTCCGAACTTGATTCTTTAATGAATGCGGAACAATACAAAGCATTTATCGGACATTAATTCAATTTTTAAAATAATTATAAGTAAAAAGTATAAAAGATATTCCAATAATTTTGGAATATCTTTTTTCCTTTAATAATTAAAAAAAAGATTAATCAGAGGTTGGATAGTTTTCTCAAACTATACAAATTACACACAAAAAAATTTTTGTAGTCAAGCACCAGAAGAGAAGATATTTCATTTCGGACAAGTGGTAGTAAAAACAATTTGTGTGCATTTGTGGATTATACATTTTAAATGCACACAAATTATTATGCCCTTCCTCCTATCTTGTCTTATTCATTTCCATAAAGTCTTCCTGCAATGTTTGTCCGAATAGACGTGAAATTTCAGAAGAAGCGTTTCGGACTGCCTTTCTAATCTCATCTTCGCTTAGAGAAGCAAGCATTGCAACTTGTGTTGCATCGTTTAGTGTGCGTTCTAATCCGGATTTGCTATTGTAATTTGTAGTAGAAAAACGCAATTGGATATTTTCATTTTCAGAATCCTCCCATACGAGTCCGCCGGTTTTTCTATCAATAATCCTTGTAGTAGCACCAAGGTCTAAATTGACTCCGGCTGAACCCGAAGAAATCTCGCATCTTTCTAAAGCAACAATACAGATATAATCATATTCACCTGCCACATCATATTCAGATTGAATCTGAAAATACTTTATCAATGTATTCTCTATTCCCTGAGATATTTCTGAAACAACTGAGTCGGGATTTACTGCATTAGTGAACTTTTCTTCAATTTCATTCCCAACAAATGCACTTCCAATCGACAATGCTGTTTGCGAAAAAATTTCAGCATCACTTTTCTTCCGGGAATAATTATTTGTTGAATACTGATGAACTTTATTTATATCTGAACCAAATGCTTTTTCAAACAATACTTTGGATTTTGCCATATTGTAATGTGAAAAATTATTTGTATGAGAACAGGAAGATATTATTAATGCTAAAAGCATTAATAATATTGATAGTTTAAATGTTTTCATAAGACCTTTAATTTAATTGTTAATTATTAATTGTTAATTGTCAATTATTATTCGCTTTCCTCAAATTCGTCAAATAAGCTAAGTATTTCATTTTTTGTTTTTGCTTCAATAATGTTAGAACGTAAATATTCATTATTAAGTAATCTGGAAATTTTACTGAGCAATCTAAGATGATTTCCGACATTATTTTCTTTACCAATAAGAAGGAATGCAATGTTAACTGGCTTATCATCTAAAGATTCAAATTCAACTCCCTGCTTTAAAATGATTAATGCACCGGTTTCATCAGCAATATGATTAGTTTTAGCATGTGGCAGTGCGATTCCTTTACCTACTCCTGTAGACATAAGTTTTTCTCTTTCCCAGACCTGCTTTTTTACTTCTTCAATGTCTAGAATTTTCCCTGTTCTTGCAGCAATTTCAATTAGTTTATCTACTAAAGCAGCTTTAGAACTAATATTTGGTAACAATTCTATGTTATCTTTATTTAAAATATCAGATATTTTCATAATCCTCCTAATTAATCATATTTCAAAAATTATTCATCGCGCCATTGAGTTAAAAGCGAACTATATTTCCGTGCAATAGCAACAGCAGAATCATATTGATTGCTTTCAGCAAAAATTTTGAAAGCACCTTTTTCTTTGTCTGGCAAAAGCAAAACAGAACTGCTATCGAAGAAAATTTTTACTCCTTCAATTAATTCTCTTTGAAAACCAGCAGAATGCTCCATAGCTTTTCTCATAACAGCCCCTTTCGATTCCCATGGACATTCAATTTCAGAAATATACTGGAAGCGACGAGGGAGCATTTCGTCAAGCTCTGAAATTTTATAATTTGTCAATGCGAGCATTTCTAAAATTTTCCCAACAGAATACATACCGTCTGCAGCAAACAAGAAATCAGAGAAAATTAAGCCACCCCAAATTCCACCGACAAACAACACTTTTGGGTCATTTTCATTTTCAATACGTGTTGCCTCCATCATTGCAGAATGAGAGTTTTTCACACGAAATACTTCAACGTTATAATCTTTGGCAATTTCTTCAATTTCATTGCTTGCAACAATCGAAATACCAATTTTATATGGCTCACGCTCGCGATTTGTTTCAAGGAAAAGTTTTGTAACAATAGTCAATAAACGCGCCGGTGAATATAAGACTCCTCTTTCATCAACAACAGTAATTTTTTCAGCACCCGGCTCTAAAACGAAACCAAGTTCATAGCCGAGAGAACGCATAATTTTTACGACTTCTTCACCCTCTTCAGGTTGGAGATTGATAGCTGATTTATACTTATGAGCATCAACATAGTCGTGAAGAGAAAGTGCCTCGATATTCAATTTTCCAAGAATACTGGGATAAATATTTGTTGCAAGTCCATAAGAATAATCCATCAAAACCTTGAAGCGTCTGTTTTTGATGGCTTCTCTATTTAATGAATCTAAGAACCTGTCAATATAAATCTCATTAGTTCTTTCTGGATAATGAATTTCACCCACTTTTTCATAATGGACCCTTCTAATATCTTCACCATAAAAATATCTTTCGATTGATTTAGTTCTTGCAGTTCCAATATCCCGACCTTCATTATTGAAAATAATAATATCGGTCATATCCGGATTGCGTGGTGAACGTCTGACGTGTAAGCCACCCGCATATTTTCCTGTGCGTATTTCCTGTCGTGTCTGAGGGATTGAAATAGTTTGCAAATCGTTTACATTTACTCCAACTGAAGCAAGTCCGGAAGTAATTGTTCTTTTTAAAAGGCGTGATAAGCTATCTGGGTCACGACTGGCAAGAAAATTTGAATTAGGTCCGAAAGCCATGCCAATAGCAGCACCAAGCTTTGCTCCAAATTCTGGATGTATTTCTATATTTGATATTCCAGAAATACGGGCATCGGTAAATAGTTCGCCCATCCATTTTTCTTCCTGAACAAGAGAACGTGAAAGAGTGGCTCCGTTATGGACTTGTTTATTAGGCCATAACTTAATATTTGGCAATAAGTTTGTATTTTCACCTATTATGCAGTAATCCGAAATAAAAACATTTTCGAAAATTGTCGCAGAGTTCCCAACTTTACAATGACTACAAATTACATCATCAAATAATTCAACGAAATCACCTATTTTCACATCATTCCATATCGTACATCTTTTGATTTTTGAACCAGTTCCAATTGATACATTTTCAGAAATAACCGAGTCAGTTATTTCAACATAATCCTCGATAACAGTGTTATCACCAACAATAACATTTCCATAGAATTTAGCAGTAGGAGCAATTTTTGCATTATTTCCAATAGCAACATTATCTTTCTTTTTGCCTTTTACTTCCAATTTTACTTTTTCAGCTACGGCATCAAACTGTCCTTGCTGATATTCATTCAAATTTCCAATATCTCTCCAGTATCCTTCAGCAATATAACCGTATAAAGGTAATTTTTTTCTAAGTATAACAGGGTATAAATCTTTGCTAAAATCAAATTCTGTTTTTTGTGGAATCAAATCTAAAACTTCCGGTTCAAGTATATAAATCCCTGTATTGATTGTATCAGAAAAAACCTGACCCCAGGATGGTTTTTCGAGAAAACGGGTAATCAGTCCATCTTCGTTTGTCATTACAATTCCAAATTGGAGCGGATTTGGTACTCGGGTCAAAAGTATAGTTGCCAGCGATTTTT
Organism: uncultured Hyphomicrobiales bacterium; assembly: GCA_964498585.1. Lineage (GTDB taxonomy): Bacteria > Bacteroidota > Ignavibacteria > Kapaibacteriales > UBA2268 > JAAYJM01. Next base: position 37,586 of record CAZCHH010000009.1, on the reverse strand, counting down.
TTTCTTTATGAAACTCTATTGCTTTTGTTAAATCAAAATCAGTTAGCACATCTCCACTTATAATAATAAAAGGTTCCTTTAAATGCTGTTCAGCATTTTTAACAGCTCCGGCAGTTCCATAATCAGCTTTTGCCATCTCGTATTTCATATCTACACCGAATTTTGCACCATTTTCAAAATAATTTGTGATGGTTTCTGGTTGGAAATAAAGAACTGAAACAATATCTGTAATGCTGTGCTTTTTTAATAAATTAACAATATGCTCCATCATCGGAGTGTTCAGAATTGGTACCATTGGTTTGGGAACATTCATTGTTAATGGCCTCAATCGGGTTCCAAATCCTCCAGCCATAATCACTGCTTTATTCATAACGCACCTTAAATTTATTTTATTTATTTTTTTAAATCAAAATTACAATTTATTACTTTTTCTAATTTTTTTTAGTATTTTTTTAATTTTTATTGTTAATTTTATTCTTTTACAAATATGCTAAAAAATTATTAATTTATAGGTGAAAAATGAAAAACGACCCAGCAATTAAACTACAAAATTACTTAGTGTTTGGAGAATATGGAGAGGTTAATCCTTCGATTTCCGATTCATCGACCTTTACTTTTCTTACTTCAGAAAAAATGACAGAGCTTTTTGAAACCGAAATCGAAGGTTGCTTTCTTTATTCAAGACACCTAAATCCATCAACTGATTACCTTGCAAGAGCTTTAGCACTAATGGAAAATACTGGAGCAGGGATTGTTACTGGCTCCGGTATGGCTGCAATTTCCTGTTCTATTCTTCAGATTTGCGGTTGCGGTGATGAAATAATTTCTGCAAGAACTATTTATGGCGGCACTTATGCACTTATGAAAAATTTCCTTCCGAAACTTAATATTAAGACCCATTTTGTCAATATTCTCAACCTTAACGAAGTAAAATCAAAAATTAATGAAAAAACTAAAATTATTTATTGCGAAGGAATTTCTAATCCACTGCTCGAAGTGGCAGATATTGCAGAACTCAGAAAAATTGCTGACGAGCATAATTTGAAGCTCATTGTTGATAATACTTTTTCACCAATGATGATGCAACCTCATAATTTTGGCGCCCATATTGTTATTCATAGCTTAACTAAGTTCATTAATGGTGCAAGCGATTGCATAGGTGGCGCAATTTGTTCTGACAAAGAATTTATAGCTTCCTTGCGTAGTGTAAATGACGGAGCAACTATGCTGCTCGGTCCAGTTCTTGATAGCATAAGAGCTGCAAGCATTTTGAAGAATTTAAGGACACTTCACATTAGAATGCACCAACATTCTAAAAATGCTATGTATGTTGCTGAACACCTTGAAAAATTAGGTCTTAGAGTCATTTATCCCGGACTTCTTTCGCATCCACAGCATAATTTTATTAAGCTTTTGCTTACTCCTGGCTATGGATTTGGTGGAATGATTACTTTTGATGCAAAAACTAAAGAAACTGCTGACAAACTATTGGTTATGCTCCAGGAAAGAAATGTTGGTTATTTCGCCGTTAGTTTAGGTTTTTATAAAACACTCTTTAGCTCTCCCGGTAGCAGCACTTCTTCTGAAATTCCTAAAGAAGAACAAGAGCAAATGGGACTTTCTGATGGATTGGTCCGCTTCTCTGTCGGTTTGGATAACGATATTGCAAGTACATTTGAAATAATCAAGCAATCGTTAAAAGATATTGGATTAATAAAGTAATAGTAATAAAATTTTTTATTAAAGCCATTTCAATTTGAAATGGCTTTTTATTAATATACAATACCTACGGGATTAGCACAGTCAAGGTTTATAATAAATTACTTATATAAATATCAAATATAAAATGTCATACAGAATCACACGATAAAGTAATTGATTTATCAAGAGGTTACCAATGATTTCTTTTTTTGTCGGTCATTACGATACGAAGCTAGGGATCTCAGGTCATTGATAAAACTGGATTTGTATTTTATAAAAAAGATGTCCTACATCGAAGATGTAGGACATCTGGCTTTTGAACCTATTATTAGAATTGAATTATTTTACTATAACTAAATTTCTTGTCTCGCTGTATGGACCGGAGACCATCTTACAGAAATAAGTTCCAGAGCTTAAAGAGCTTACTGGGATACTGAATGTATATTTACCGGGTTTTAGTGATTGAGCAACAGGTCGAGCAACTGTTTGTCCATCAGAATCAACTATAGTAATTTCAGTCCAGCCCTCAAGAGCAACAGAGTATTCAAAATTAGCTTCCGAAGAAGTTACTGGATTTGGATTAATTGGTGCAAAATCATAAACTCCACCAGTGTAAACAATTTTTCGCAAATCATTAATACAAACTGGTTTCAATTCCAATGAGTTTGAAGTATTTGTTAATATAACACATGAAGAACCGAGTGCAGTGATTGTTTGTTTTATTTCGGAAAAACCGGTAGTATCATTTTGAGTTGGTAGAAATGTATTGAAAGCAATGTGGAATAAATCACCGAAACCATCTAAATAATTGGCTTGAGATTTTGCTAATATATTAAAATTAATTTCACCTTTAATATCATCAATAGTTAAATTTTCGATATTAAATCCATTTGCAATACGGTCTGCAAGTCGAATTTCATCACGGATAGCTTTTAAGAATCCATGCTCATAATTAATTATAATGTTGAGTTCACTTATTTGAGCGAGTGAAATATCTTCGCCATCATCTAATCTAACAGTAGCATATACTTTTTGGCCAATGGCCGGATTCTTTGATTCCGATGGAATGAACATAGAAGTATTGCGGGTAAATTGCTCACTAATACCAGTAAGTTCTGGAATAGCAATGATTTCCGGATGATTTAAAGTTGAATTTTTGATAATTAAATCAGCTGTGTGTGTGCCTTTTGTAAGTGGATGATATTGAACAACAACAGTTCTTGATTCGCCTTCTAATAAAGTAAATCCGAAAGCATCAGAAGGATTATTTAATGAAAAGTATGGTTCTAACTGGCTAATTAAGATTTCAGTAACTTCAATATCGCCTGAACCAGTATTAGATATTTCGCAATTTATGTATTCAACATCGTCAACACAGGTACGAGCAGAGCCACCTGTAGCAGCAATGCTTTGAGAATATCCATTTCCATTCCAATTAGATATAGTATCAGCTTCAGCATCGCTTACGCTTCTCAAACTTGCTGTGTTTTGTCCGTTGTGAGCAGCAACAAACTGAGCAGGAAATTCAATAAACTCTCCCTGCTGCAAAACGATTGGAAGCTTTAATCCGATTTCGTTGTATTTAAATCCTTCTGTTCCAAAATTATCCCAAACTGAAGAAATAGAATTTGCATTTGGAAGTGATGTGAAATCAGTAATTGTTAAAGAATCACCGAATTCCCAAGCTTCATTTGTAAAAACTATAGTTCTTTCATTCGGATGCTGGATGTCGTTAACAATAGTTGTTCCAAAGTCATAATCACTTGTAACTATTCTTGGGACAATTCCAATACCTTTTAAAATAGTTTCTGTTTCGCTGCCAGCAGTATTTTGATAACGGAAAATAAGTTCATGCTCACCAGTTTCAGTAGGATGGAATGTTACAGGAACATCTACAGTAGCGCCGGCTGGTATAGTTAAATTTTTAAAGCGCTCTCTATCAAAAATAAATGCATTCCCTTTATTATCTGTCTGTATATCTAAATCATAAATTTTTACTTCATCGCTACCGTTATTTTCTAAATGAATGACATTGTTTTCAGCTGGGTATGGGTCAATTGGGAAAGCAGGACGACTAATTCTTTTACGTCCCCAATCATAAGAATTTGAAATTAAATCTGATTTAATGCCTCTGCCATTCAAAATTGCAATGCTGTCTATTCTATTAGCATTATTAAAGAATAAGATTTGGTCAGGATAATACCTCTCTGCAGTTGGAGTAAAACTTACAACATAATTTTTAGTTACTCCAGATGGAATAATAAGAGGTTCATCTTCACTGATGTATGGTAAATCAGTATTATAAACACTTTCAGCAGGTCCGGTATAACCAGTAATCACTAGGTCAGTACTTCCACCATTTTTTATATAAATATCCCTGTTTACAGTCCTACCAACAGTAACATCACCAAAGTTAGCATCAGTAACTTCTATAGTAGGTTCACCAACTCTTGCTTCTACAAGTGCTTTATATGAGAAAATGCAAGTGTCTCCAACTCCTATTGAATCACGAAAACGCGTTTGAGTCGTTAAAGTAGCTGTAAAACGAACTGTAAAAGGAATAGAATCCATAGGTGGAATAATAGTAGGCAATCCAAATCCAATTATCTGGAAATTTTCATTTTCAAATTTTAATTTTAATTCTTCAATATAAACATCGCTTGTTTTGCTTTCATTAATTACCCAAAAAGTTTTATCGACAACATCTCCAACCTCAAGCAAACCGTAATCAGCATATACAGGTCTGATTGTAAATTTTGGAGCATAGAAGTTGATAACTAATAAAGTATCGTTACCACGTCTGTCTGAAAAAGTAATTACTAAACGGGCATCTTTTGTCGGGTCAATTACATTTGCTCTCCATTCCGTCTCTTTATCTTCTCCTGGCATAAAATCAGCATAAGAAAAATCAAAATTGAAGCTTAGGTCACTATGATGATAGATAATTGAAAGATTAGACCTCACTTCATCATTGTTTGGCAAATCAAGTACATTACCGTTAGCAATTATACCAGCGCAATCCATTGTCCAGGTAGGATAAGGACAAACGGTATCCGGCTTAGTTAAATCACCAAGAGCAACGCTAGTTGGAAAACCATAAGAATCGTAATCAGAGAAACCATAAGCATAAGCACAGAATGGTTTGTTAGCTCTAAGACGATAGACGCCATCGCCATCGAGTTGAACCATTTTCCCGTTAAATTTCTTTCCATTTACTTCATAAGCAAAAGGGTCTCCGGGATTTGCATCTATTGTATTAACTTTTCGCCAAGTTACTTCACTGCCCAATACGGTACCAAGCTGGAGGTCGTCTGGCATACTACCATTTTCTTCTGCTTCATAGACAATATTCACATAATTCGTTGGGAAACCAAATCCACCTCGAATTCCGGGGGTATTGAAAATTATTTCTGTTTGAAATTGCTCTAATGGAGTTAGAACTAATTGGAATGGGTCGCTTACAACATTATCATCATCTTCACCCGGATTAAATTGTGTTACATTTATCGGTTTATCGCCAGAAATAACAACACTTCTTGGGTCGCCATCGTCTGAACGGATTTCTAAATATCCAAGCCCCAGCACTCCTCCTACATTTGGAATAATTGCTATTTGTCTTCCATCTCTGTATATTTTTGTATTCGGTTCTTTAGCAAAGATTTTTATTATTGAGTTCTTTTTTCTACTCTTCATTCGTGTAACAAAATAATCTCTACCCCAGGTGTTTGTCGGTAATTCCATTTCTATAATAAAATCACAATATCCTTTATCGCTAGGTATGTATGCACAAAAATTTCCGGATATAACACCAACAGGCCTTGAAGCAATAACACGGCTACCAGATAAATCAGCAAATGCACCGTAACCGGGAATAAGTAATACATCTCCCCTATTCATTGAATATTCTTTATACTCACCGGGCTTTAAACCACCACGCGTTACTGTCCATTCTGTTCCACCAAGAATAAAACGTACTTTTGTATTATCATAAGCAGCAACAACACTTGTATAGCTTGGCAACCATTGAAATGTGTTCATTGTTGGGTCAGCATAAGATGCTACAAGATATTCCTTGCCCAATGCTTGAACAGGCAAAGCTAAGAATCCATCACTTGTATATTGGTAACGGGTAACGCCGTAGCAAATAATTGGGTCATCAGAATAAATATGGATTGCATAACCCTCATAAACCTGCTCTGGTTCTGGCGGTACCTGGTCTGATTTCTGATAGCATTGTCCTTCGGCTGGATTTAGTTTAAATTCGATAATATCGTTAGCAATCGTTTTTTTCGTCTGCTTAATACTTTTTCCTTCAATTTCTAATGTTACATTAGTTTCAACGCCAGAAGAAACATAAATTCTTAAGTCATTTCTAGCATTTTCTGTCTCCCAGCAGGGATGAAATGTTATGTAGAAATCTCTTCCAAGGTTATTTGCACCTAGCATCTTAGGCAAATTTTTCTTGATTTCTTCTAAATCATAATTTGATTTTAATACTGGTGAGAAAAACAACAAAAGAAATAAAAAAAATGACGTTGTAAATAGTATTTTGCTTTTCATTTTTATACCTTAATTATTTATTTATTAAATTATTTTTTTTTCTTTATACAATATCTAATTTAATAATATTTCATTAATAAGACAACACATTTTTAAAAAAAAGTAACAAATTTATATTTTTATGATATATTTTCATTCTTTTTTCATTTTTAAATTTTAATAATTCTTCTCAATAACTAAAAATAAATGGATTATATTTGACTCATAATGAATAATTTCGCAATAAATTACAAATTGCTTTATGCTTATTTTATTTGCTTTTCACTCTGAATTAATACAAATGCGTTGTTTTTTACAATTACTTTTTTTATATTTGCTTTCAAAGTAAATCTTTTATTTTTAATAATTATTGTTTGTTAACTACAAAAATGAACGTAATTAATTAGTTATGACTTTATTTATTTAACATTTAATACATTGTAAGATACTTATTTAAAATTTGAAATTATGTTCAAACAAATCATAGACAGAGAAATTAATAAAATAAAAAAAGAGTTTTCTACAACTTCGAGCCATATCTATCTTATTGATATATTAAAGAATAAAAAAATTGATAAAAGCTACAGAACATTTTTCCTTGCAGAAGTCTCCTGGTGGATTTATCAAGAAGGATTAGCCCGCGAAGCAAATCAATTTTTTAATACAAATACTAACAAAATTAAAAGTTTATTTTCTACTTTGGATAAAGAATATTTTTTCAATTCCCGCTTCCCAATAGCTATATTTTATGAAGTTGCTGAAAGTGCTGTGAAATTTAAAATTAATTATTTGTTAAGACCTAGAAACACATTAACAAGTTTTATTTTTAAAAAGGAAAAACAAAAGCAATATGATGAAATAAAGAGATTACTTCTTTATTTCTCAGATTATAATTATTTAATCAAAGCAATTAAAAATGAAATTGAAAAATCGCAGGAGATGAGTTGCTCTGTTTTCTGGTTTCAGGAATTGGTTGAAAGAATCGACAATGAAAATACTGCAAATCTGAATGAAGACTTATTTTGTAATTTAATTCAGCCCTTTTTCAATTATTTTAATATCAATGGACTGGATTTCGATAATATAGAAATTCCCACTGATTTCATTGATTTTTTTCTCTTTGACAAAAAATTAATACCGCTCCTCAATAATTTTAAAGATTTTTGTATTAATGAGAGCATTAATAGTATTTCTTATAATTCTTTAAAAAATTATCTTAAAGAAAATTTCTAATAAATAATACTTAAAAATGAAATTTATTAACTTATATTTACAAATAAAAAGGATATTTCGATGAAAAAATTATTAAATATTTTGCTAATGCTGTGTTTTGTTGTTGCATTATCGAACAGTGCATTTTCGCAAGATGATGATTATTATGGCGATTATGATGAACCGTTAAATATTAAGCAATTATTCTTAGACATTGGCTACGGAGAAAATGGACTTGGTGCAGGGCTTGGTTTCCGTTATTCTTACTTAGGATTTGGACTTAATTTAGCTGGTTTTGCTAAAGATATTCCTAATTATATTACTTACGAAAGGATCAGACCAGAAGATATTGCTTCAACAGAAAATTACCCTACTATTATTTTAAGTTTAGATGGTTATTTATTCTACGATATTGATGATTATTTTTCTGTTTTTGGAAATGTCGGCTTTTTTACTCAAGCTGATTCGGTTTTAGCAAGAAAAAGAGATTCTGAAAATAAGCTAAGTGACCTTTATATGTATAAAACGGAAACGACATCCGGTATTACTTTCGGTGCTGGTTTGCAGTATCTATTAGAAGAATATATCGGCTTCGGTGTCGGTTACCATAACAAAAAAGGGATTTTTGCTCAAATCAGTTATTTTTGGTTCTAATAGTTGTTAAATAAAAGTTTTTTCTCTATCCCTTTCTGAAAATGTATATGAGTAAGAGAAAATAAGTTCTTTAATATCAGAGCTCCGGACCCCATAACGAAAATAAAGGAGTTAGGAGTTCTGAAATTAAATTATGAAATCCCTTATTCATTTATTGTATTTAATTACCTCTTTCTTTTATTTTTTTGCCTTTTTCTTTTGTTTTTTTGTTTCTTCCTTTCGTCTAAATGCTTCTTTTTTTCGATTATTTATTTCTTTCTTTTATTTATTTTCTTCTTCCTTTCGTTTTTTTGTTTCTTCCTTTTATTTAATTACTTCTATCTTTTAATTTTTTGATATTTTCTTCTATTTAATTATTATTATCTTAATAGTTTCTATAGCGATTAAATAAATTATTATTATAAAAAAGTAAATTATATTTATATTTAACTATTTTTTAATAATAATTAAATGACATTTTATTATTATAATACAGATTTGATTATTAATTAATATGATTATAATATCATATAATATTAAATTTTGATAACAAAATATAATATTAAATGTAAAAATTCAGAATATAACTATTATTAAACTCTTTTCTTAATGTTTTAGAGTTAAATTAGGTAAGGACCTTATTACTTAAAAATGAAAATTAATTCTCCAAATGAATTTAGCAATGATTTCTGTTTTGTTATTTTACATTTATTAGCTAAATTTGTTTTATAAATATATTGAAAAAAAATTATTATAGGAATTATTTATGAAAAATCTCAAATTTACAGTAATGCTGATAGCATTGGTATTTTTTGCCGTTTCTTGTTCTGATGATTCAGGAACAAGCAATGAACCAGACACAACGAAGAATTATTTTCCAAGTACTACAGGAAATTATTGGATTTTCAATGATTTTTCTTTGGATATTGAGAACCAAAAAGAAAGCCCCAATAATCCTTCGATTGATTCAGCAGCTATTACAGGAACAGAACTTGCTTTCGGCAAAACACTTAGCAAATATGATATTTTTACTTTAATTGATAATAACTATGAAAAACAAAACGAAATGCAATTAATTTATGAAAATAACAGTTTGTATATTCGTTCAAACTATATGAACAGCTTTTTTCAATTTGAAGAATTAGGTGGGTTTGAACTACCTTTCAATATTAACGACACTCTGTTAAGAATTATCGATACAAAAAATGCTGGCGAGCGTGAAGTTTACAGTAAGGATATAACTGATTTTACTATACCGGACACACCACTTGGAGATATAAAAATAAACGGTGTTATGAAAATTAAATCAAAGAGGACAGCAGAAGAATCAATTTCTGTTGACGGAGCAAGTGTTAATGCTATAAAATATACAATTCCAATTTCTTTTGATGGTGAAATTTCTGTTAGTAGTCCTTTACCATTAACAAAGGATTTCGGTTTTAATTTGAATTATCATATTTGGTTAGCAGAAAATATCGGAATAGTAAAAACTCATTTAGAATCACATACAATCGAGATTCCAATAGTATTTCAAACTTATGATTATTTAGGTTTTATAACTGAATTAATTCGATATAAAGTAGCAAAATAATTCTTAATTCATAAAGGTAATCAGGCAGAGATGCAGTCCATTTCAGGTATTACATCTCTGCTTAACTTTGAAAAAAAATGAAAAATAAAATAGCGCCATCATTACTTTCAGCAAATTTTGCGAATTTAGAATTAGAAATAAGACGATGTGAAGAAGGAGGAGCAGATATACTTCATTTTGATGTTATGGACGGACATTTCGTCCCAAACATAACTGTTGGTCCTTTGCTTGTTGAACCGATTGCAAAACTTACAAAGCTTCCGATAGACTGCCATTTAATGATAAGCGAGCCGGACATATTCATTGAAAATTTTGTTCGTGCCGGAGCAAATATGATTTCTGTTCACGTAGAAGCCGTTCCACACCTTCATCGAACACTTTCATACATAAAAAGTTTTAATATTCAAGCCGGTATTGCTTTAAATCCAATTACCCCTTTGGATTTTGCTTTTGAAGCAGCAGAATACTGCGATTTTATTTTGCTGATGTCTGTTAATCCCGGTTTCGGTGGGCAAAATTTCATTAATTCATTTCACAAACGTGCAAAAACTTTAAGAGAATATTTAGATTATAATAATTTATCAGAAGTTGAAATTGAAGTTGATGGCGGAGTAAAGCTGGATAATGTAAAAGAAATTGCCAGCTCTGGTGCTAATATACTTGTTAGTGGCTCCGGATTATTCAAAGGGGATTTAGTCCAAAATATAAAAGAAATGAGAAAAATTTTAGATTAGATATGGAAATAAAACATATTTGAATTCGAATCTCAACTTACACATTCTTATATAAGATTTAAACAAGTTAATCTGGATTATTTTATAACACAAGTTCCATTCCCCTCTCAAGAGGGGAATGTGCAAATGTGAGTTAATAATTAAATAGTCCTAAAAAGATACCTAACTGGGCTGTAAGTCCGTTTGCATTGATTCCGGAAGGAACATTCTTTAGATTGGAATATTTATTCATTTCCCATTCCCAATCTCCTGTTAAAGCAAATGAATAATTGTATCCAACGCTTCCTCTAATCATAAAATAAGAAGTCAAAGTAAATTCAATGTTTAAATTTGGCTGAATAAAAGAAAAAGTTGATTTTGCCCGATTCATAAAACTCAAGGTATCTACTTCAGATTTGAAATGAGTCCAGTCTATGTCTTTAACTCCCTGATAGGATTCTAATGTAAGTCCGCCCCAGCCTAAATTGATTCCGGGCAAAATAGCCAATGATTTAAATGGCACAAAACCATAATCAATGTTAATTCCGGTTAGAGAAACGTAATAATCTAATCCTTGTTCAACACTAGCGCCATTAATATTAAAATTTGCTTTTTGTGTTTTAGAGCCGGTTACTCCAAAAAACCCAATTCTTATATTAGGAATAATCCCAATAGCAGTAAAACCCTGAACACCATTTAAATACATTGGAGTTTCAAATTCTCCTAATTGAAAGCCCATACTTTTTAAATGAGAATTCAAATCATCAAATTTTGGAAAGAAGAAAGTGCCAGTATAACCTCCAGCTATTCCGAAATAAGGAATACTTGACTCTTCTAACTGGGTAGGTTCAAAATTTAAATCGTCAATTTGGTCATCTTGCGAATAAATGGGAATTGCCATCAATATTAAAAATAAAGTAATTGTTATTGATTTTTTCATAAATCACCTTTAATGTTAAAATTTTTAAGTAATAACGTTTAAAATCTGATTTTATTAATATATTTTTAAAAATTATAAATTTTTAATTTTCTTTCATAATTTTGAAAAAATACTAATTGTATTATTGGTATAAATTTTGTAATTATATTCATTATGATAATAAGATTAGAAATAATAAGCAAATATTTTATATATATTTCAGTGATAATCCTTTTAGCAGGTTGTCAATCAACTATTCGTTTTTCTTCAAAAGTAGCTGAAAGCAGCTCTACTAAAAGAAAGGCAGCAAAATCATCAGAAAAAATAAAGAAAATAAATCCAAAGATAATTGATAGAACGAAACTAACTTCACAGCAAAATGCTATACTTGATGAAGCAAATAAATGGATTGGTATTCCTTATTGCTGGGGTGGTGAAAATAATAATTGTGTTGATTGCTCTGGATTCGTTAAGCAGGTCTTTGCAAAAATCAATATTTATTTACCAAGAACTGCTGCTGACCAATATATTTATTCTGAAAAAGTTTTCTATGATAACAGAGAAATTGCCGATTTAGTTTTTTTTAAAACTAACAATAAGATTAGCCATGTTGGAATTTATGTCGGGAATGATGAATTTGTTCATTCTTCTTCTTCAGTTGGTGTTACTGTTCAATCTTTAAATGATTATTATTATAAAAATATTTTTGCCGGTTACGGAAGAATTCTAAAGAAAAAATAACATATTTCTTAATTTTTCTTATTCCTTCATCTTGTAATATTCATAAATTTAAGTCAAATATTTTGCAATTTTGTTTGTATTTTTAGTTTGAGCTTAATTTTGTAATTGAGAATTATTTTGCAATTTTGTATCATCTGGTAATTGAGTATTATCAATTGGCTCATTTAAATTATCGAAGCAACCGAGTAGCCGAGCAATTATCATTCTTTGCAGTTCGGAAGTACCTTCAATGATTTGCAAAGCTCTTTGGTCGCGGAAAAATCTCTCAGCTTTATATTCTTTCATAATGCCATAAGCACCTAAAATTTGAATACAATGCTCTGCAGCGAGTTGAGCTAGTTCAGAGCAATATAATTTAGCAACAGCACTTTCTTTAGAAATAGTTTCGCCCATATCAAGCATTCTGCAGGCATCGTAAAGATAATTTCGGGCAAGTTCAATTCCAACTTCAATATCTGCTAATTTAAAAGCAATTGCCTGATGAGAACAAATGGGATTACCGAATGTTTTTCGATTTTTTGCATATCGAAGAGCATAATCGAAAGCACCTTGAGCAATACCTAATCCAATTGCAGCAACGGCAAGACGTCCATTGTCCAAGCAAGTTTGAAGTATTTTTAAGCCATCACCTTCATTCCCGAGAATATTATCACTTGGCACACAGCATTCATCTATTATAATTTCACTAATATCAGAAGCTCGCCAGGACAATCGATTTTTCAAAGGAGTGGCTCTATAGCCCTGAGTAGCTCTGTCAACTAAAAAAAATGTGAATTCTTTTATGATTTTTGTTTTTTGTTTTTCTGTTTCATTTCCTTGATTATTGATTTTATTTGCCTGATTAATAGTTTCATCTGGTATTTTTATTATTTCATTTTTTGTAAGGGCAAGTATTGTTGAGCCAATAGATATTTCAGTTGATGCATTAGTTACAAAAGCTTTTGAGCCACTTAAAATCCAATTCTTCTTTCCTTTTTTCTCAGCTTTTGTTTCAATATTGCCTATATCGGAGCCAGAAATATATTCAGTAACTGCGAAACTCCATAAATTTCCTTTAGCTAATTTTGGTAAATACTTTTTTTTCTGTTTTTCAGTACCAAAAAGTAAAATAGGTGCAATTCCGAACGAGTTTTGCGCTGCTATAGTAGCTGCCTGAGAAGCATCAACACGTGCAATTTCTTCAACTAAAATAATATATGATAAATAATCTAATGAAGTGCCATTATAGTTTTCCGGAAGAAAAGCCCCGAGAAATCCAAGTTCGGCAAATTTCTTAGTTAATTCTACGCTAAATTGTTCATTGTCATCTAATTCCTGGGCAACAGGATTGATGTATTCTTCAGCTAAACGTCTGACTGTATCACGTAAAACAACCTGCTCTTGAGTCAGATTACGATATAGCGACATATTTACTCCTTGTTCTATTATTTTTAAAAAACTAAAATAATTATTTATTATTAATTTCCAATTCAAATTAATAAAAGTGAATATTTTATTATATTGTATGTAGTTATATTACAAACTCAATAAAATAAAATCAAATTACTATTGAGTAAAAATAAGTAATTTAATTCGAATATCAAAGAAATAAAAACTTAACTTAATGTAGAATAATTGCTATACATAATGGGTTCATCATCATTCTTATAGTCAAACACAAGCTTATTTAATATTTCCAATTACTTTTTTCTAATTTATATAAATTGCATAAATAGAAATAAAATAAATAAATATTCGTTAACAAACAAAATGAATAAATTTTAAATAAACGATTTATCTGAAATATTTAAAATTCTATTAATTTTATGTATTTTTAAATAATTAATATTATTAATAAAACAAAAATTACATATTGGCAGGATAAAGAATTCTGGATTGGCTATATGAATGAATATCCTGAATATTTAACACAGGGCTTATCATTAGAAGAACTCATAGAAAATCTCAATGATATTTATAACGATGTGAAGAATGATTTAGTAATTAATTTATAATCATTTCAATTTTCAGGAATTTTTCATTTCTTTTAAAATAAATTTTCTTTCATTACACTTACCCCCAAATATTTCCATTTGCTTTTTTCCAAAATTTGATTAATTTGCAGTTTTATTAAAAATTTAAAATATTATGCTAACATTCTATTTATGTTGTCTGATTTTCGGAGGAATTCTGCTTGGTATTTCTCTTTTTGGCGGTCACGATTCCGGCGATATGGAACATTCTGCCGAGTTGGGTATGCACGATGCGCCTGAATTAGATGCAGCTACCGATACAGAAATAGCTCATATTGACCATTTTGAACATCAGGTAGTCCATTCCCAAACAGAACTCAAAGATGCTGTGAAATTCATCAGTTTTCGCAACGTAATCTATTTCCTTACTTTCTTTGGGCTGACTGGCACTACGTTCACCTTGTTAAGCATATCTGCTTTTATTTCACTTCTCGCATCGGGAGCAATCGGTGCTTTGTCATGGATTTTTGGATACAAGCTGTTTAAATATTTGAAAGATTCCGAAACAGGAAAAGGGATTGAAACATCGGATTTAAAAGGAAAGATTTGCAAAGTTACTCTGCCAGTAAAAAAAGAACAAAAGGGCAAAATAATCGTATATCTGGAAGAACAAATAATCGAATTGCAGGCAATTGTTTCAGAAGCAAGCAGCAAAAACGAGTTTGTTACGGGTGAAAGGGCTTTAATTGTGGATATTAAAGATAATATTGCATATATAGATACAACTGATTTATAGATTTTTTAAAAATTAAAGGAAAAAAATGGACACTGTAATTCTAACTTTAGTTGCGATTGCAGCAGTAGCTGTGATTTTCATTTTCATTTCAATAAGTCGTCTTCTGCTTATTTCACAACCAAATGAGGTTATTATCCTATCTGGCAGAAAAAGAAGTTTAACTTCCGGCGATATAGTCGGCTATCGAATTATCCGCGGTGGTAGGGCATTGCGCATTCCACTAATAGAAAAGGCATCGCGTATGTCGCTTGAAACTATTCCTATTGACCTGTCTGTTAAAAATGCGTATTCAAAAGGCGGTATCCCGCTTGTCGTTGAAGCTATTGCAAATATTAAAATTGATTCCAAAGAACCCGCTTTCGGCAATGCTGTAGAAAGATTTTTAACGATGACACAGGAAGAAATTCATCGCATTGCAAAAGATACTCTCGAAGGAAACCTGCGCGGCGTGCTTGCTTCTTTAACTCCAGAAGAAGTAAACCAGGACAGAATGAAATTCGCAGAAAGTTTGATGGAAGAAGCAGAAACAGATTTGCAAAAATTAGGACTTCAGCTTGATACACTCAAAATCACAAATATTTCAGACGAGCGCGGCTATCTTGATTCAATCGGTAGAATGAAGACCGCTGAACTTATTAAAGCTGCTGAAAAAGCAGAAGCAGACAACAAGGCAGAAGCTGAAGAAGCAAGGGCAGCAGCACTAAAACGCGCTGAAATTGCTAAAGTTATTGCCAATCAGGACATTGAAAAAGCTCAAATTGAAAAAGAGAAAAATATTGCCATAACCAATGCTAATAAAGATGCTGCCACTGAAGCAGCCGATGCTGAAGCAAATGAAATTGCTGAAAAAGCCAAGGCAAAGGCAAAACAGGAAATTGAAACTGCTCAAATTAATGCCGAGCAAAATATTGCCATTGCTAATTCAATAAAACAGGCAGAAGCAAAAGAAGCTGAAGCACTTGCTCAGGAAAGGGCAGAAAAAGCAAAAGCAAAGGCAAAACAGGAAATTGAAACTGCCCAAATAGAGTCCGAGCAAAATATTGCCGTTTCCGATGCTAAAGCAAAGCAAATCATCGAAATTGAGAATAATAATTATAGAATAAAGAAAGCTGAATTGGACAAAGAAGCTCTGATTAAGGAAAATGAAGCACGCATTTCAAGTCAGAAAGCAGCTGTGATGTTTGAGCAGGAAGTTGAACAGGAACGCATTAGCTTGCAACAAAAGAAATTAATTGCCGATGTAATTGAACCATCGAAGGCAAAGAAAGAAGCTATGGAACTCGAAGCTAAAGGAAAAGCTGCTACAATAATTGCCGATGGCGAAGCAAAAATTGCAATTATCAATCAGACAATTAAGGCGTATTCAAGTGCCGGAAGCGATGCAGAAAAGGTATTCATTCTAAATATTCTGCCGCAACTCGTTGAGCAACTCTCTAGCACAGTAAAAGGAATAAACATTGATAAAATTAGCATTATCGACAGCAACGGGAATGGAACAAACAATCTTGCAAAATTAGTTAATCAGCTTCCCGGCTCCGTTGTTTCACTTTCAGAAATGATTGAAAACGCCACCGGTGTTGATATTCTCTCACATTTCAAAAAAGAAGAAAAGTAGTTTCTTTGTTCCAGTCATACGAGCAACAAGTTGTTCGTATGACTGGGGGCTGTCAATCCGAAACGAAGTGAAGAATCTCACAAATCCTTGCTACCACGATACTTGAGATTCTTCACTTCGTTTCGGAATAACAGACAATTTCAAATTTTTAGAACTCTCCTTTTACAACCTGCAATACCTTCACTGCTTTTTTATTTTCAATTACAGCTTCAAATTTAATAAAATATACTCCTTTTGCAAGTGATTCAGTTGAAAAATGAATCCTGTTTTTTTCAGCCAACCCAGAATATATTTCATAGATTTTATTTCCAAGTAAATTATGAATATTAATTGAAATATTTGTGTTGAATGGAACTGCATACTCTATTACAGAATAATCACTTAAAGGATTTGGATAACATTTAAAATATATTCCGTTTTCCGTTTCTATTTCTTCGACTGATACGTATTCAGAATTTAATTCGCCCGGAGTGCCTCCATTTACTAATGAAGCATACCAGTTAAGTGGATTATTATTGTCAATATTGAATTTATTCAGTTCTAAACTGTAACCGGTGCCATCGGCATTTGCGTCCCAAGGTGCAGCATTTGAATAAGCAACAGAATCAATTAGTTTGTTATCTGAATCGAACAATCGAATAATGTCTGGACGCCCAAGTCCAAAGTCGAAATTTCCTATATAATTCAATACATTAGGATAAGTATTTGAAAACTCTTCTTCGTTCTCACATAAAACAAGATATTCTTCTGATTTTAAGGTAGTCTCTTGAGGAATTATAAAGATATGCTCATCGTCATCATCTTTGAAAATCCAGTTCGAAATATCAACAGTTTTATCAGAAATATTATAAAGTTCAACCCAGTCGCCACAATTTAAATCATCTGAACTTTTATACATAATTTCATTGAAAATAATTGTCCGGTCGTCATTTCCTTTTTGTCTAAATATAGGATTTAAAACAACTTCCGAGGTATCGAAAGCAATTTCGAGGAAGCAGGTGTCTGGCAGTAATTCATTTCCCCAGCTAACAAACTCATATCCGGGCTTCGGCACTGCTTCAAGAGTAATTGGAATGCCCTGGAAATAGATACCTGTCCAGGGAAATTCTTTTAATGAAAGAGAGTTAATTCTAATGTACTTATTATATTTATTATCTGAATCAATGCTTAAAATCAATGAATCTTTTAAATTGAAATTATATAACAATTGTGACCTTAATGCAGCAGGGCGCCTTTTTAAAAATTTTGTAACTACAATAGTTTCATCTTCCCAATCAATTGCAGAACTGTCCCATAATTCATGATGTCTTGAGATAAATGGACGAATATTATTTACTAAACTATCCCAAATAGGCACTGTTTCATATTCATGAAAAGAAGAATTTAATAAATCAGCCCATCTATTTATAAGTTTTAAAGTAAGTGTTTTATTTTTGATTAATTTTTGGAAAAATAAAGAAAAATAAGAGCTATCATAAATGCACATTTGTTTAATTATATCTGTATGATAAAATCCCCAGTTTCCAAAGCATAAATCCATATCGTCCCATAACCATCTCCATTTTGAATCAATTTCAGAAGAATTCCAGTATTTAATATTTTTATATGGCCAATCTAAATTGACACAGAAATTCTCTAAAAATGTATAATCAATAAAATTATCAATATCAATAAGCTTTGAAATTTCATTATAAGACGAATCGTTATCCATATCCATTTGCATTATTTTGTTATACATTGAAAGGTAATCAATACCGGTTCCTGCTTTAATTAAATTATAATCTCTTAAATAATTGATTTTTTTCTCGTCAACATCAAAAGCTACTGATAAATAGTCTTCATCAATTCTTTCCATAAGATGCATTATACCATAATAATCTCCATTTAAGTATGTTATAACAAGTTTAGAATTTGGTGTTTCTTTATATAAAATCTTTTTTGACAAAATAGTAGAGAAATCATTTCTTATTAATGTTTTTTGCCAATCATTTGAACTATTATGCAGCACAAATTTTTTATATTTTTTTAGTGATTGTTCTCCAAAAAAATTAAATTCAAATTCACTGTTTTCATATTTACTTCTTGATATCAATCTTAAAGCTTTCTGCGGAAGTGTTCGTGCATAATTACCATGAATTCTTATTCCAATCTCACTTTTATAATTTTGTTTTGGATCAACATCCCAGTATGTAAAACTAACTGGAATCTCAATATTTTTTAAAATATTAATTGGTGAAAAGATACCGTTTATCGAATCATTTAAACTCAACGGAGAAGCAACAATAGACACAATAGGAATTCCATCAGGGTTGTCAAAAATATATGAATTAGATACTATTCTGCTCGGATAGCAATTATCTTTAAAAATTCTAGCTCTTATAACAATGGTGCTATCAATTAATATGCTTTCTCCTAAGTATAGTATAGAGTTTTCTGTTGGTTCAGAGCAATCTAATGTATAGAAAATATTTGCATTTTCTTCTTCACAAGTAAATGTTAAATTTAAAGCCTTACTAAATAATCCTCCAACTACTGAAAATATCGGTTCGTTGAGAATTTTTTTAAGCTCATTTTGGTTGGTTTTTTCTGGAGTTGCCGGAAAAAAGTACATTTTTCTTGCTTTGCCATCTGAAAATCTTCCAAAACTAACATCAGTTGCTAATTTAGGAACTTCAAATTCATCTTTTAGTTTACCATTTCTATCCCAAAGAAAAATCTTCTCACCATCTTTACTTAATTCAAAATTTGTATGCAATTCATTAAAATAAAAACTTGAATTATTATAAGTCGTATTATCAAATACTGATAATTTATCAAGACTAATAGTATCACCATCTAGCACTAAATCTGAAAAATATGCTATAGGAATTGAATCTTTTAATGCACCTGTTAGAGTAATTCCAAGATAAACACTGTCTTGGTTTTGATTAAAAAACTGTCCCATTATTAGCCAATCCTGAAAATCTTTATACCAGTAATATGTTGTTACCGTATCATTTCTTCGTGAAATCCTTACATTTACATCAGGATATTCTACTTCTTTATATGCATGAACTAAAGAAGGAATTATTGAAGTATCTTGTCGAAATATGCAAAAATAAGAGCCACGTCTTTGTAGCTGAGAATACATTCCAATATAGTTCGAAGATAAAGTTAATGAATCTCTAATCATTAAACCTGCTATAGAAAATAGGAAATCAGAAACTAAATAAGGGATCTTAACAGATATATCAAAATCACCTGCTACTTTTAGATAATGATAACGAAAATAATCGCAATATGCCCATTCTACTGCTCCTGTTCCACCAGCTTCAATTCTATAATATCCACTGCTTACCCGGTCTTTGCCAGAAGCAAATAAAATCAAATAGCTTTTTGCTTCAATTACTGTATCTGGTAAAATCCATGCGTTTGAAAAATCGTTTTTGTCGTAAATTCTCCATTCTTTTAAATTTATTGAAGAATCTGTTGTATTATAAAGCTCGAGCCAATCGCTTGCTTCGTAATCTTCATCAAGCAAAGATTTGTCATTTGATGCACATACTTCATTGATAACAATAGAGTTATTTGCTAATAAAATGTTTGAAAAAACAAAGAAAAGAATAAATATGAAATATCTCATTATAAAAAGTTTTTTTATTTTGTAACATACTCTAATTATAAAAACACATTTTTTTGAATTTTATCTCAAAAAAAAATTAAAAATTAAAAATTTTTTAAACTCTATCTTTCGTAATTTTGCATTTATGAAGTATAGCATTGAATTATTGAATAGAAAATTAAAGGAAAACTTTGGACACGATTGCTTTCGCAAAGGGCAGGACGAAATTGTTCAAACGATATTAGAAGGAAAGAACACGCTTGTAGTAATGCCAACCGGTGGCGGAAAATCGCTTTGCTACCAACTCCCAGCAATTATTTCCGAAGGAACCGCAATAGTGATTTCCCCATTAATTGCATTGATGAAAGACCAGGTAGATACCTTAAATAAAATTGACATTCCTGCAACTTTTATTAACAGTTCCATTGAGCTTGAGCAGATGAATTTTCGTATAAACGAAATGATTGAAGGAAACTACAAAATTGTTTATATAGCGCCGGAACGACTTGACAGCAATCGTTTTATCGAAGCTTTAAAACTCATTCGTATTTCTTTTCTCGCAATTGACGAAGCCCACTGTATATCAGAATGGGGACACGATTTCCGCCCTTCTTATCTGCTTATTTCAAGGACATTGGAAGAACTGCCCCAAATACCAATTATTGCCCTTACCGCAACTGCTACCCCAGAAGTCCAGAATGATATAATAAAATCGCTAAAAATAAAGAATGTAAAGAAATTCATACGTGGTTTCGACCGACCAAATCTGCACTATATTACAAAGGAAGTGATTTATAAGAAAGAAAACAGCATTTCCCGTGTTCTTGACAAAACGAAGAGTGGTTCAACAATAATTTATTGTGGAACAAGAAAGAAAGTAGAAGAATACGGCTCATTGCTTCAGGAGATGCGGCACGATGTTTTGATTTATCATGCCGGGCTGGAAGACAAAACGCGCAAGAAAACACAGGAAGCTTTTTTGAATAAGGAAAGTTCTGTGATTATTGCTACAAATGCCTTTGGAATGGGCATTGATAAAGCAAATGTCCGCAATGTCATTCATACAGATTTGCCGCAAACGCTCGAAGCATACTATCAGGAGGCAGGACGTGCCGGTCGCGATGGAAAAGGAGCTTACTGCTATTTGTTTTATAACGATAATGATACTTATTTGCAAGACTTTTTTATTAATTCAAACTATCCGTTTTTCAATGAATTCGTCTGTGTTTATAATGCTCTTTATGATGTTCATAATGTAAAAATTAATGAAATGTCATCTTTGCCAATAACTCTTTCAGTAGAGCAAATCTCAAATTTATCCAAAATTCCGATATATTCCTGCCAATCCATCTTAAAATTTCTTGATAAAGCAAAAATTATTACTGAGAATGTAAAATTTGTTCCTTCAATGATAAGACTAAACAGTTCACGCGAAAGGTTTTTAGAATATTACACAAACATTACAGGGCAGCGTAAAAAGATTTTGGAAGCAATACTGCGTTCAATTTCGTCATCGGCATTCAATCGACCGGTTGAATTTAATATTAACTACTTTTTAAAGAAATATTTTTTTCATTATGACGAATTTATAACAGCTCTAAATTCATTCAAATTAAGTGGATTAATTGATTTTACAATGCCCACTCCGCCGGGAATTATTTTGTTAGATAAAAGAAGAAAAGACAACGAAATACCTGTTGATTTTAAAGATATAAAAAGACGTAGGGACAGGGCTTACGAAAAAGCGAATCTTGTATTTGAATACGCATCTACTGACAAATGCAAGAGAAATTTTATTTTAGACTACTTTGAAGATGACGAATACCAATCTGTATGTGGGCGTTGCTCAAGCTGCAGATAATTTTTCTTGTATAAAAACAAATTCTATTGTAATTTAGTTCAAAATTTTATTATTAATTAAAAAATAATTGCTATGAAAAATTTATTACTAATTCTAATTGCTTGTTTTAGCATAGTTATCGTTTCCTGTTCTGAAAAAGAAGGCCCTAATAAAGAAAAAGGCAGTGGTGAAATTGCCAAGTTAGACTCAACTATTTTTGGCGATGGAACAATTTATGGTAAAAGATACACAATTCGTGTAGATGGTTTTATTTCTGATAGTGCAGCAAAGGAATTGATTTTGAAAAGAGTTGAAGTTGATAAAAAAGTGAAATTCCAAACATCAGAAGCACAAATTATAGCTCCAATGAGTATTAAATACATCATTGTTTGTTCTGATAGCTCTAGGACAACTTACCAGTTTACTTGGGAAAAGAATAACCTAGTAAAGAATTAGTTTTTTGATAAAACTGCTCGAACTCCAAAATGAAGCAGATACTTTATTTAAAAGGAGATGAAATAACTTAACACTGTCATTCTGAACACAACGAAGAATCCAGAATATTTCCTTTAAACCACTTTCTCTGGATTCTTCACAACGCTTCAGAATGACCGACAAAAAAAGATGTCAATGGTAAGGATGTCAGAATCTATCATTATAATCAACCATCGGGTTAACCCGATGGTTGATTTGTTTTTTTATCATTAGTTGTTACTCATTAGTATTTTTACTAACAACTAATGGCCTCTTTGTCCGTTCTGATTAGACAAAACCAAGATGGATTCAGGTGCCTGCCAGAATCCATCTTAGGAAAGCAAGTGTGCTTGCTCACGATACATTTGGGCAAGCCCAAATGCTTCAATGAATTAACTAAAATTGAATAGCGTTGAATAATAATAAGATGGATTCTGACATCCGTCAGAATGACACATTTAATGTTGTCATCTCCATTATAATAAAGCATTTGCTTTATCTGGGGATTTGGAATGACAGAAAAATATTAATTATTATATACAACTATATGTATTATTTCAAATAGGAAATGAAATTACATATACTTAATACAACAAAAAAGTTGAAATCTTAATTTAAAATAATGAACTTTTTAGTAATTACTGCATTATCTTTAGTCAATCTCAATAAATAGATACCGGAATTTAAGCTATTCATATTAATATCATTGCACTGGAAATTGTATTTGTATTCTCCTTTTTCTAATTGAGTGTTGACTATACTGTTAACAACATAACCATTTGAATTAACAATTTCTAAATTCACTAAACTACGATTTTGTATATTAAAAGTGATTTGAGCTTCATTTGTTACTGGATTTGGAAAAATAGAAATTTCAAAATTATCTTCAATTTTATTATTTTCAACTGAGAGCAATGGAGATAAATATAAAGCAAATGAAGCACTAAAAGAAGCGTAGTTGTTTAGAATATTGTCATTATTAAAGATGCAATACCAGTTTTTTTCTTCAGAGCTAATATTAAATGAAAATGAATTGCTAATTGCTTCATTTGTTTTGGAAATTGCCTGAAAATCAGTGTTATTAACCATTTTATTGAAATTTTCTTCATCAGTTATAAAAATATTTGGTTCAATGACAGGTCCTTTAGAATAAATCCGCTGATTATTAAGGTCATCAAAATACATAAAGTTTTTTATTAAAGAATTATGCAAAGTGTAATTAACTTTCAAACTAAAAAGAACCGTTGTATCTGATGGAATATTGATATTTGTAAATTTCGCTCTGGGCATTGAATTTGATATTCCAATAAAAAATTGGTAGGAAGTATCTGGTAGAGTATTCTGCATTAAAGGAATTACGCTATTTGAAGCTGAAGGACTACTTCCAATACTGCAATCAACTCTGGCAAAATAATTTACATTACTATCAACAGCAAAAACACATTTTCCTTCATTATCAGTAGTTCCATAAGTATCATAAATGATTGGGTCTGGTTCTTGTGGGTTTGGGTTTTTAATCGTTCCTTGAGCAGCTATTTGAACTAAAGCACCATCAATAGGTTTATTGTTAGCATCTAACGCATAAATTGTTAGCTGTGATGTGTTTTCGCAATAACTATCAGTAACAGAAACAACGGCACCGGAGCTTTCTCGGGCAAATATTGAACCAAATTTCTTTTTCCAACCTTTAGAATAGCAATAAAAATCTTTATAAGAATTATTTACTGGTTCCCATTGCCACCATTGTTCATCCCAAAATTCATTCCAGACGTGGTCAGATGAATATGCTTCGATACCTCTGCAAGGTATTAGACAAGCTCTTGCAACAGCAGCAGCTAAGTCTTCGTGTTCTCCACAACGACCTATATGTAAAGAATAAATTCTAATTGGCTGATGTGGTCTTTCGACTCCGGAAGTAAAATCCATAACATCATTTATCCAATTAGTAATTTCTTTTACAGCGCTGCTTTTAATGTTTGTTTCGTCCCACAAAACCTCACATTGACTCATACTTTCTTTTAAAACAGGATAATAAGTTCCCGATACATCTATTCTTTCTTCTGTATGATTAAACAAGTAATCTCTCCAAAATTTACCTGTTTCAGGGCCAGTAATATTAAGCGTATGTGAATTGTTAGAACCGTATTCAACTGCTTGTGCATCTATATATGCAGGTATTTCATCGGTAATTTTTGGATGAACCACATATTCATAATAGATTTCTTTAGGTACTTCGATTTGAATTTTATTATTGTCAGCGTCAATTTTGTAATACTTTAAGGTTGAATAATAATCTTCATCGGTATCAGAGGTCCCATAATCAACAACTTCTACGTAATTTAGATGTGTGTCATGAGAATATATGTCTTGAGCATTATCGATAAATAGTTGGGGATAGCAATAAGGACCATTTAAATATACGGTTGAAGAATAAGCGATTGCATAAGCAATTTCATCAATATACGGGTCGTTTGAATTATTGATAATATTTGCTAATTCAATTTGTCGATTTTGATAAAGTTGAGAAAGTGTGCTTTCTAACACATTTCTAATCCATTTAGGGGCTTTTTGAACAGCTGCTTTTGCTTCATCTGTCAAATTATAAGGAGAAATGATTTCAAATTTTCTTGTAGCTACTTTAATTTTTACTCCAAGATTTTGGCCTGCAGGCAATAATTTTTTGAGAAAAACTGAATCATTTAAATACATATTATCGTCAGAAAGGAACGAATCTGATAATTTAAAATTGCTCTTATACTTTCCCGGGTTATATACTTCTGCCTGCCCAAACGGAATTAATTCTCTGAAAAAATCTTTACTGTTTGTTATTCCCAGTGCAGATTTATCGAAAAATCTCTTACTATTTTGGAATTCAACAACTTTAAATTCTGTATTTTTCTTTGATAAGTCAGATTTGCAACTTGGTTCTTGAGCAATAAGATTCAAAGACAAGAAAACCAATGTTATCATAAAAAGTATTTTTTTATTCATTATTTTACCTCTTCATTTAAAATAAATCAACTTAATAAATTCTTCGATTAATTCAAAGTTTAAAATGCAATCTTTTTTAAATGAATATATTTTCGTTATTTTGTAAATATTATGTTGAAGAATTTTTTAATAATTAAAACATAATAAGTTAACTTATGAGATTAAAAGAAGATTATATAGACACAATAATAGAAGAATCGAAGAATTTTAATGCAATTTTCAATGAATGAAATAAGTTCTGTTTTAAAAAAAACTTATTAATAAAAAAGTTTATAAACCAATCCAACTTGGTGATATTTGTAAGCAAGTTGAATTGCATATAGAAAAAAATAGTATTGATGAAAATATTGTAGCTGAAGGTATTAAATGGGCAAGAAACCAAAAGTGTGTATGACTCTATAGTTTTAATAAACTTTTATATGTCATTGGTAATCTTCCGATAAAGGAAGACTTTTATTTAAATGGAGATGACATCGCTTAACACAGTCATTCTGAACGCAGTGAAGAATCCAGAAACATTTCTTTTTAAGCACTATTCTCTGGATTCTTCGCTGCGCTCAGAATGACTGTGTAAAATTATGTCATCTCAATGACAATGAAGCATTTGCTTTATCTGGGATTTCAGAATGGCATCAATTTTTTTTGAAGGAACATACTTTAGTAAAGTTTTTTAACTTTGCGAAAGTTAAAAAAAGAAAAATTTTATATAAAATGTCATATCAATTTAAAAACTTTCCAAATTATTTGGAAAATCAAGTATGACAAGCAAATTAAAATACAACAAAGGAGAATATATGAAACTAATGGAAGGAATAAGAGTACTGGATTTGACAAACGTTCTGTCCGGTCCTTTTGCAACATTACATTTAGCTTGGCTCGGAGCTGAAGTTATAAAAATAGAAAATCCCAAAGACGGCGATTTAGCCCGCAAATTGGGCTGCGTTCCCGACTACAATAAAAAACTAATGGGAACATCTTTTCTCGCACAAAACGCTAACAAAAAATCTGTTACACTAAATTTAAAACAGGAAAAAGCAAAAGATATTTTTAAGAAATTAGCTGCTACTGCTGACGTAGTCGTAGAAAACTTCCGTCCCGGTGTGATGACTCGGCTCGGGGTCGGCTATGATACTTTAAAAGAAATTAATCCACGGCTCATATATTGCGCCATTTCCGGTTTTGGTCAAACAGGACCCGATGCCGACAAACCGGCTTACGACCAAATCATTCAAGGATTAAGCGGTGTAATGGCAATCAATGGCGATGAACGACTTAATCCGCTTCGTGCCGGCTTTCCGCTTTGCGATACTGTAGGCGGTCTTAACGCTGCCTTTGCTATTAGTTCAGCTCTTTATTACAGAGAAAAAACTGGCATTGGACAGTTCATCGACATCGCACTTCTAGATTCAGTTATGCCACTTATGGGTTGGGTGGTAGCAAACCTTATGATTGGCGGACAGCAGCCACAGCTTATGGGCAACGAAAACTTTACTGCTGCTCCTTCCGGCGTTTTCAAAACAAAGGACGGATATTTAAACATTGCAGCAAACAAACAGGAGCAATGGGAAAATCTTGCTGATATTTTAAATCTTGCTGAACTAAAAGAAGACCCACGTTTCAAAGAACGTGATACACGCAAAAAAAACAGATACGTTTTAAAACCGCTTTTAGATGAAAAATTGATGGAACAAAATACTGATTACTGGGTAGAAATTTTGAACAAACACGATATTCCATCTGGAGCTATCCTTGATTTAGGAAATGCTCTTTCCGCTCCTCAAATTGAGCATCGCAAAACTTTTGAGCAAGTAAACGCAGAAGGTGTTGGTGATTTAAAACTATTTAATATTACAGCAAAATTTGAAAAAACTCCCGGCGGAGTCGAAGCTCCTCCTCCATTTCTTTCAGAGCATACGGAAGAAATCCTAACTGGTGTTGGTTATACTTTAGAAGAAATTAAGGAATTTAAAGAAAAGCAAGTTATTTAGTGATAAATGATAAGTGATAAGTGATTAATGATAAATGATAAATGATTAATGATAAGTGATATTGGGTTAATGAGTTTATAAAGAAAGATAATTAATAATTCACCTTACCATTCCCCTCTTGAGAGTAATGTCACGAAGATAAGAAATTAATTATTATGGATAATTGCTAATATTTCAAGTAGCTGTCCATATTTGTAATATCAGAATAAAATGATAAAATATTATCGTGTTTAAATCAAGTATAATACACCTCCCCTTACCCCTCCTTGTTAGGAGGGGAACGCTAAGACATAGAACAGTTCTTATTCCCCTCCTAATAAGGAGGGGTAGGGGAGGTGTTAAAAGATTTTATTATTAAAGTTTTTATTTATTATAAAAAAGATAATAAAAGTTAAATAAATTAATTATGCTAAAAAAAATTCAAATTATTAACTAATCTTCGTGTCATTACTCTTGAGATTGGAATAAGACAAGTGGATTCAGAGAACGTATCAGCCCTGCCCCTCTCAAGAGGGGAATGCGTAAGGTGAGTTAATAATTTTAAAAAGTAAAACTTAAATGAAATACTTCTTCCCAAGTGCAACTTGGGAAGAAGTATAACCAAATAACCATTAATAATTAACTATCAAATGGAAACAGCAAGCATAACATTAAAAAATAAAATAAGCGAAATTATTTTACTTGATAACTTTCTTGAACAACTTTCAGAAAAGTGGGTAGCCGTTGCTAAGCATACATTTAATATCAATCTTGCATTGGAAGAAGCAGTTACAAACGTCATCAATTATGCTTTTAAAGATAATAATGAACATCTAATCAATCTTGATTTTTCTTTGGAAAATCGTGAATTAAAAATAACTATAACAGATGATGGTATTGAATTTAATCCCCTTTTAAAAGAAGACCCCAACACGGAATTATCGCTAGAAGAAAGGAAAATCGGCGGTTTGGGTATTTTCTTTGTTAAGAATATTATGGATAATATTGATTATGAAAGAATTAATAATAAAAACATATTAACTTTAATTAAAAAAGTTTAAAAATACATTTTATTTTCTTATTTTTACACTTTGAAATTTATACAAAAAATAGCAATGAAATGTAGTATGGATTTTAAAATGTTATGAATTAGCAAGAAAAATCAAATCATTATATATAAAAGGAAAGCAAATGGAAATTTTACAGGAAAAAAAAGACGGCAAACTAATAATTCGTATTAACGGAAGAATTGATTCTGTTTCCAGCGAAACATTGGAAAACACAATTAAGCCGGTTATCGAAGCTGGTGAGAACAAATTAGCGATTGATTTCTCAAAAATTGAGTATATCAGCAGCTCTGGACTTAGAGCAATTCTTCTTTTTGCAAAATTAGCAAAAAAAGGAAACGGCTCAGTTGTTCTTTTTGCTATGAATGAAAATATTAAAGAAATCTTTAAAATCAGCGGTTTCATCTCAATTATCCAGGTAGTTGAAACTGAACAAGAAGCATTAGCTGCTTTATAAAGGAAATTATGCACTCAGGAAACTTCATATTAGTCCTGCATACCCATTTACCATGGGTTTTACACCACGGCACATGGCCCCACGGAGTCGATTGGCTCACTGAAGCCGTTGCCGAATGTTATATCCCATTGCTTAATGTATTTAATGAATTGATGGAAGAAGGTATTTATCCAAAAGTTACTTTGGATATATCTCCTGTTCTTTGTGAACAGCTTGAGCATCAGGATTTCAAAGAAATTTTTATTAAATATTGTGATGAAAAAATTGCGGCTGCCTCAGGTGATGAAAAAAAATATACTGACTGGGGCTACGACCTTCATCATATTTATTTAACAAAATACTGGCAGTGGTGGTATGAGCAAAGGAAAAATGACTTTGTTCATAAATACAGCAATTCAATTATAGGGGCTTTTAAAAAATTGCAGGACAGCGGAGCTATAGAAATCCTTACTTGTGGCGCTACTCACGGCTATCTTCCTCTTCTTGCAACAGACAAAAGCGTAAATTTGCAGGTTCAGCTTGCTTCTGAAAACTATAAAAAACATTTTGGACGTGAAGCACGTGGAATATGGCTGCCAGAATGTGCCTACCGCCCTTCGTATAACTGGAAATCTCTTATTCCAATTGCTCCTTATCACAAGGAGCATTTGCGACCCGGTATTGAGCAGTTTCTTGCCCGGTATGGTTTGAATTATTTTATAACAGACCAGGATTTAACAGAAAGAGCAACTCCACTCGGCGTTTTTATTGATGCAGAAAAGGATAAATTTGTTTCTATCGGTTCAAATTCTTATGAAAATATTCCCAATAGCTTCGATAAATCACCACTTTCTTTATTTCAATGTAGTTCAAGCGAGAAGACACAATATGGAACTGCAGCAGCTTTTACCCGACATCACGATATTTCTATGCAGGTCTGGAGTGGTCAGGTCGGCTATCCCGGAGAGTCGAACTATCTTGATTTCCATAAAAAAAGTAATGATTCTCGTCTAAGGTATTGGCGGGTTACTGATAATAAAGCCGATATGATGTATAAACTTCTTTATCACCCGGATTGGACCGCAGAAAAAATTGATATGCAGTCAAATCATTTTATCCATCATATCGAAAACACATCAAATTTTTACCAAAGAACAACTGGAAAATTTGCTACTGTCTGCACTCCTTTTGATACCGAACTTTTTGGGCATTGGTGGTTCGAAGGTCCGCAATTTATAAAAGCAGTGCTGAAAGGGTTACATCATTCTCCTTACGTTAATTCTGCAACTACTTTTGAGCAATACAGCAGAATAAAACCAAAGGAAGTAATGCTACTTCCCGAAGGTTCCTGGGGTGAAAATAATAATCACGATGTCTGGAGTAATGAGGATACAAAATGGACTTGGGTGCAACTTTACGACAATGAAAATCGTCTGAAAGCTGTTTATGAAAAATACCCCGTAAATAATTTAAATGAAGATGAAACGAGAGTTTTGAAACAGGCACTTCGGGAGTTATTATTAATGCAGGCATCTGACTGGCAATTCCTGATTTATACATTCTCTGCCCGTGACTATGCCGAACAGCGCTTTTCATTTCATCATTCTGATTTCAATACGATGCTCAATAAACTTGAAAAGCTAAAGGAAACTGGGCAACTTTCTCCACAGGACTGGAAATACATAGAAGAAACAGAGCAAAGAAATTCTCTATTTACCGAACTTGATTTGAGCTGGTGGAAAGAATAAATAATTGTTAATTATTAATTGTTAATTGTTAATGATAAATGATTAGTGTTATAATTCGTTAAAAGACTTTTTATATTGTGTCATTTCGAAACGAAGTGAGAAATCTCACAAGTCATTGCTACCACGATACTTGAGATTCCTCACTTCGTTTCGGAATTACATTATAGTTTGTCGGTCATTCTGAACGAAGTGAAGAATCCAGAAATTTTTTAACCACTACTCTCTGGATTCTTCACTTCGTTCAGAATGACTGTGTTAATTGATGTCATCTCTATTTAAATAAAGCACTTGCTTTATCTTGGGGTTCAGAATGACAAATCAAACTAACAATTAATCATTAATCATTAATCATTATTTAAAGTTTTCTCGTAGAGTTCAAAGAGAAATTCCATACGCTTTGCCTCCGTTGTAAATGGCTGCGGGCGGTATGCTAAATCAACTGCTTTGTCTAATTCGTTATGGGCTTTGACTAAATTTGGGGGCATTGTCAAGGGGTCGTATAAATCGGCTAAAGAACTGTCCGGGTACTCTGCTCTTGCGTCCAATACTTTCTGTGCCGCTTTCTCTATTGCTTCGACTTGCTTTTCGCCCGGCTGCTCAGGCCAGGGGAAGTTGTTGTAAACAATTTCATTTGAATATCTGAAATCACTTTTTAATCTTCCACAAACATATTTAACCCATGCCATGTGCATAGAAGATTGAAGTACTCCCAGATGAAATAATTTTGCATTTGGTATTGCTAAACAAGAATCACCAACAATAAAATCAGAGTTAAAAATACTCATAGGAATAACTTTTCTATTTTCAGATGAAACACGCGGAATTAGAATAAAATCAGAATCAGGTTGTCTTACTTCCCCAAATAATGTAGGAAAAGAAGCTAAATTCCTTGTTGTTTTTCTACTGCTGTTTTTCCTTAATTTTTCAACATTTTTTATTCTTTGATAAGTAATAGGCATTAAATTCAAATCTTTTGGTTCAAAATTTTTATAAAACCATAAACACCATTTTTTCTTTCCATTTAAATATTCCTGAGCACCTAAAAAAGGTTTAATATACTTTTCTGATAAAGGTTCCTGTTCTATGTATTCTTTAATTTCTTCATCTATAATAAAAAAATTTCCACCATCATTCGGCATATTTCCAAAAACAATTTCTGGAACTTCATTTATTGGTTTTCTTCTTTTAAAAATAAAAATGTCTTTGGCATCTACTAAATATGGATTAACATTTTTTACTTTTAATTCAATAGGTTCTCCTTTTATATCCTCATAATCAAATATCTTTTTATTATCAGTATCAAAATTAGCAAAACCGATTATTACACAATAAACTGCAGCGTTTCCTTTTGCTTCATTACTCCATTTAAACGTTTTGTGTGCAAAGTGAATTTTTATTTTATAATTGTTTAATAACTCGCTCCAAATAATAGAAACCTGTTCTCCTTGTGTAATTGAATTTGTAGAAACAAAAGCTGCTTTAATTTTAGTTCCCTGAATAAACTTTGATGCTTTAAAATACCAAGCAGTTACGTAATCCAAAACACCGCTTCCTTTTATATTATTAGCTTCCTTTAAAACATCGTTTCTTTGTTCAACCGTCATCATTTTAGACCCAACAAAGGGCGGATTACCCAAAATGTAAGAAAGTTCGTTTTTTGGAACAATGGTTTCCCAGTCAATTTGCAAGGCGTTTCCGTTTGTTATATTAGCAGATTTTTTCAGTGGAAGGCGGGAAAAATACTGCCCGAACTCAAAGCTGACAAGCAGATTCATTTGGTGGTCAATAAGCCACATAGCCACTTCTGCAATGCGTGCAGGGAACTCTTCGTATTCAATACCGTAGAACATATCCACATCAAGCCAGATAATATCGCGAATATCAAGGACGCCCTGCCCAGTTTTATAAAGTGAACGCAATATTTCAAGTTCCAAAAGCCGCAACTCCCTGTATGTAATCACAAGGAAATTACCGCAACCGCAAGCAGGGTCGAGGAATTTCAGTTTGCTCAGCTTTTTGTGAAACTCCTGAAGTTTGCTTTTGTTATCCTTTACATTTTCAAATTCGTTCCAAAGTTCATCAAGGAAAAGCGGTTTAATGAGTTTCAGAATATTTTTTTCAGAAGTATAGTGGGCGCCGAGATTTCGCCTTTCTTTAGGATTCATCACGCTTTGGAACATAGAGCCGAAAATAGCAGGTGAAATCTTTGCCCAGTCAATCGCGCAGCAATCAAGGAGAGCCAAACGCATTTTCTTATCGAAACTCGCAGTAGGTAGCATTTCTTCAAACAAACGTCCATTTATATAAGGAAATTCGGCAAGCTGCTCGTCCAGATTTTTAAAGCGATTTTCACGCGGAGTATTAAGCACCTGAAAAAGCTCGTTCAGTTTAGCAGCGAGGTCGCTTCCATCTTCGTTAGTCCTTTGCTCAATGAAGTCCTGAAACTGCGTTTTATTGAAAATGGTAGTATCTTCGGCAAAGAGGCAAAACAGCAGCCGCACCAAATACACTTCGAGCGGATGCCCGTCATAGCCGATTTCCTTCAATCTGTCGTGGATTTTCCCCATACGTTCAGCAGCTTGAATGTTCGCGGGGTCTTGCTCTTTATAAACTTTTTTCTGAAAACCCAGAATGTATCCGAAATGCTGGACGTTATAAACAAGTTCATTCAGTTTAAATTCGACTTTGGTATCGTCTTCGAGGTCGAAGAGCCGGAAATTTTGGAAATCGGAAATAAGGAGATATTTGGGAAGTTCGTGCTGAGGCAAACCCTGTAAATATTCTTTTGCCTGCACTAAAGCTTTGTCGAGATTTTTCCCGCGGCTTTTCATTTCAATTAAAATCGTCCCTTTCCAAAGCATATCAATATAGCCATCGCTCTCGTCAAGTTTTTTCACTTTATGCTCGAAAGTAGCCACTTTTTTTCTGCTAATACCAAATACATTAAAGAAAGCGTCTAAAAAGGGTTTTGCGTCTGCTTCTTCGTTGCAGGCGTTTTCCCATTCCTTTGAAAAATCGACTGCCCGCTCTTTGATTTCATTCCAACTTAAAGGCATATTTTTATTTTTGAATTAATTATTCATTATTTTACAAAAATAAAAAAAAATTTATGAAGAAGTAAAATTCTTTGAATTTTCTTTTTTTGAATAACTCACCTTACGCAATTCCCCTCTTGAGAGTAATGTCACGGAGATAAGCGAATAATTCAAATTTTTTACATACACAAACAAATATTTATTTAACTTATACAATCTTAAATATAAACTATAATAACTTTAATAATAAGACCTTTTAACACTTTAATTCTTTAAATTTTTATTATTATATTACAAATAATGACGACTACTTGAAATTTAAGAAATTATCCATAATAATTAATTACTTATCTCCGTGACATTACTCTTGAGAGGTGAAGGTACTTGTGTTAAAAAGAAAATAGTGCATCAACTTAACTTACTTAACATCTTAAAATAGAATTACGTAAGAGGAGTTATTTAATATAAAGAACAAATTGATGATATTATGACTAATAACTTTATGTTTAAATTTTGAGTATAATAAAAATTGTTAATTTTGTAAAAGAGTATTTTTACAAATAAGGAAATAAAATGGATATTTACATTGATACCGCAAACATAGAGCATATAAGATATGCTGCAAAATTAGGATTTATCAGTGGTGTAACGACCAACCCATCACTTTTGGCAAAAGAGGACCCAAAAGTTGATGTCAAACAAAGAATATTAGAAATTCATTCCCTCGTAGGTGGTCATCTTTCAGTCGAAGTAAATTCTACAAATTGTGAAGGAATGCTTCGTGAAGCTGAAGACATTGTTTCATGGTTCCCTGAAGCAACAATAAAGGTGCCTATGATTCCAGAAGGTTTAATGGCAGTATATGAACTTGCAAAAAAAGATATTCCTACCAATGTAACATTAATTTTCAGTGCAACACAGGCAATCGCTGCAAATAACGCTGGAGCCAGCTATGTTTCTTTATTTATGGGAAGATTAGACGATATTTCAGATAACAGCACAATAGTTCTTCAAGACATTTGCGATATTTGGGATGTTCAGGGATATACTTCTGAAATAATAGCTGCCTCAATCCGCCATCCAATGCACATTATAGAAGCAGCAAAAGCTGGAGCCCACATTGCAACAGTGCCATACAAAGTAATAATGCAATCGCTCAGACATCCATTGACTGACGCCGGCGTTGAAGCATTTTTAAAAGATTATGAAAAAATGCAGGCAGAAAAAAAGCAATTTATTAATATCTAAATATTATTATCAACTTTCAGAGCAGTAATATCATTTCTTATTTGAATCGGAACATTTAAATTATTTATGAATGAAATTCAAAATATAAAAGTAATCAATATTAACGAATCTATCTCACTAAAACAAATTGATATAAGTGATGCAAATGACATATTCACAACAATTGATTCTCAAAGGAATTATTTAGGCACTTGGCTTCCTTTCGTTAGTTATACAAAAAGTATTGAAAATACAAAAGATTTTATAAATAAAATTGAAAATACTCCAGATGAAGAAAAAGAATATATTTTTGTTATTAAGTATAGTTCTGAATTCGCTGGACTTATTGGTTTCAAAGCCACCGATAAATTAAATAAAAAAACTGAAATAGGTTACTGGCTTTCAGAGCATTTTCAAAAAAAAGGTATAATAACGCTGTCAGTAAAGTCTTTGATTGATTTTGCATTTAATGAATTAGAACTTAACAGAATCCAAATAAAATGCGCTGTTGCCAATATTCCGAGCAGAAGTATCCCAATTAGATTAGGATTTGAATTTGAAGGTATTGAACGTGATGGCGAACTTTTAAACAACAATATTTTTACTGATATTGAAGTATATAGCTTATTGCGAAGCGATGTAAGAAATTGGTAAATATAAATGCTCAATATTGGAAATAAAGGTGTTAGGAGGTTTGTTCTGTAGTAAATAATTAATCAGTTAAATTCTTTTCTTGGTCATTCGTTATTAGTCATTAGTGTAGTATTTCGTTAAAAGATTTACTTTCTTGTTTAATACCGAGCCCCAAAATGAAGGAAGAACTTTATTTAAATGGAGATGACATCACTAAATGTGTCATTCTGACGGATGTCAGAATTTATCTTATTATTGTTCAACGCTATTCAATTTAGCTCATTCAAAGAAGCATTTGGGCTTGCCCAAATGATTTAAGTGAGCAAGCTCACTTGCTTTCCCAAGATGGATTCTGGCATACGCCAGAATGACAAGAAAAGATGTCATTTGTAAGCGAATATAAACGAAGATGTTTACTTTTGAGAAAATAAACTTTATAGTCATCGGATGAATTGTAGTCATCCGATAACTTCCGTTTGCATATATATCATTAAAAATATATGTTATATATAAATTTATGTGCTAAAAAAGCCGAAGTGGTTCATTTGGAGCGCAGCGAAGAATGACAGTGAAAATAAATATTTCCTTAAAAAGCAAAAGAAACTCCTACTTTGTAATTATCAATCAGAAGTGGCATAGCAGTTTTAAAGGGCCAGTTCATATATTTTTTCCTTAATTCGAAGGAGCCATACGAAATAGCATTCTGTAAAACAAAGTAAACGATTGGAGCAGCAATTGGAGAAGATTTCATAACTTCATCAACAAAACCACTTACTAAGCCGTGTCCAACTGCTTCAATTAATTCACTACCAGCCCAGTACCAAAAAAGATGACGAGGGTAAACAATAGTTCTTTCAAAACCAATATTTACTGCAATTGGTTCAACAATTTGATATTTGATACCACCTTCAAAGCAATTTCCAAAACGAAAAACATCATCATAAGTGTTTTGCATATCAATCAACTGCTCACTTGGTGCATCTGAAGAAAATTCTGATTTAGTCCAAACCATACCTTTGCTATGATAAAGCAATAATTCACCAGTTCCACCAAGTTTATAAGCATAACCATCAAGGGAGCTAATTCCGAATCGCCATGCATTTAATTCAACTTTATCGTTTGTCTCTTCATCGCTTGTAGCTAAGTCTTTGGTAATTCTACCAAGAAATAGGAAATCAAAATCAATTTCAACAATATTTTCATATTTTTCCCTGATTTTTTTCTTGGTGTGTCCAATGCGAAAATCCATAGCGCCGGCATCTAAAAATTTTTGTGATAATAAGTCATTATGAGTTAATGGTTTGGAAAATCCCCACTGAAATTCAATAGTAGGATAACTTTTTTTTGTATAATGGTCATCAGATTCAAATATATCTAAATCCAACCAGTCATCATCCCAAAAATCATCATCAGAATAAAGATTAATCATTGTTGATTTTTCACTAATCATAGCTTCAGATCCCTTCATTTCTTCTGCATATAGAAAATAAGAAGAAAAAGTAAACAGAACTAAAAAAATCAGTTTAAGTTTCGCTTTCATTGTGTTCTCCAAATTTATTAAAAACTAAATAAAATACGTTTTTATAAAGAAAAAGTTACTTTAAGCTTTTGATTTCAAATTAACAAAATTAATTAAATACTTTAAAACAAATATAATACCTAAATTTTTAAAGTAACATTTTTAGCTTTTTAAAATACAACACCCCAGCAAAATTTTATCAATTTTTTTTTTAAATTATAAAATTTTGATACTGATTGTTGATTTTTGTTCTATTTTCATTACATTTTTATTAAAAAATGCACTAAAAATCAACATTTAGGCATAGTTCGCCATTGTTTTTATGTTTTTACATTTTAAAACCTCTTTTTTTTTATGCAAATCTTAGATTATTCACTCCATCTTCTATTCGCCGCCATCTATCCTTGTAATAATAGTTGCTATACATCTTTAAATATTCATACCCATTACCTCGTGTGAGTTTTCCTGCTAATTGCACAAACCAATTACGAAATGTTGATGGCTCCTCGTGCCAACTTTTCTCATCGCATAATTTACGCATCCAGACGCTTATGTTGTATGCCAATACACTCGAAAGCCAATAGACTTCATTTGTCCAAAAATCTTTTGTCAATAAATCTCCAGCAAACATCTGAT
>CAZCHH010000008.1:0-69526 GCA_964498585.1 uncultured Hyphomicrobiales bacterium | reverse complement strand
TGTAATATAATAATAAAAATTTAAAGAATTAAAGTGTTAAAATCAAGAATAATACACCTCCCCTTTCCCCAGGGCTGATACGTTCTTTATAATTATTGTTTTTTATAACATTCAGAAACAATTTTCATTTTTATAAAATTCCGTTAGGAATTTAATATTGGTAGAAAAATAACGAATTGATTGTTGTAACTCCGTAGGAGTTAAATATTTAATACATCTTGATTAATATTCAACTCCTACGGAGTTGTAAAACAAAAATAGATGCAATTTCTACCAATATTTTACTTTTACGGAATAAAAAGACACTAAAAAAATCATTGTAAAAAATATTTTATCCCTACGGGATAAGTAAGATATCGAGACGTTTTAAAGATATGGGTAATGAATAGCTTGAGAGGGTGAATGGTTCTTAAGTTAAAAAGAAAAATAGTGTGTCAGCTTAACTTGTATAAATTTTAAATGAAAATGTGTAAGGTGGATTATTATAAATATATTTGTAATAACTTAATATTAATATTTGATGATAATATAATTCATTTAAATTTCACAATTTAATAAGATTAAATTATATTATAAGTATAAAATCAATACTTTTTTTTAAAAATAATATTTTAAAAAAATAAAATAAATTAAATTTTTTTTTGTTTTTTTAAAAAAATTATTATATATTGGAATTTAAAAAGGATATGGATTTTGTATTGATATAAAAATACAAACAATGAAAATAAAATGAAAATAATAGCAAAACATAACGGAGGAAATATTATTTTTTATACAATTTAAGCTTTGAAAAAAAATCAAAACAAGTTTTACTGCAAATTTCAAATAAAAAAATAAATAAGATTAATTATTACATCATACAATGTAAGAGTATTTTGAGTAATTAATATAATGATATTTGTTCTGTAACCTGTAGTTAATTCTACAACGCCTTTAGAATCGCATTCATAATGAATAAAATGTTTTCTTTCAACCATATTGGAGGTTTTAATGAACAGATTATCGAAATTATCATTTTCGATGCTATCATTGCTTATCGTTCTATTTCTTGGCTTTAATACAGTACAAGCACAGGATTGGGATATGCTTTGGTCTTATGACGTGTCTGCAGATGCAGGAGTAGGTCAAGCCGGCTCCGAAACAGATGGTGTATATCTTTATACAACATTTTGGGCATCTGGCAATTTTGCTAAGTTCGATTTAGATGGCAACTGGATTGAGACTTTTATGGTCCCCGGAGCCACTGGCTTAAGAGACTTAGCTTATGACGGTACTTACTTTTATGGTAGTAATGCTGCTGCAAGTGGTGTTATTAATCAAATGGATTTTACAACCCAAACATTAATAACTACTATTCCAGGGCCTGCCGTAGGAGCAAGACATATTGCTTATGACTCAGATAACGACGCTTTTTGGTGTGGTAACTGGGCAACTGATATTGTTCGTGTAGGCCGTGACGGCTCAATTGGTGCAACAATTGCAGCAGCAACACACGGCGTTATCTCAATTTATGGCTCTGCTTATGACAACATTAGTGAAGGCGGACCTTTCCTTTGGCTACATAGTCAAGCTCATGAAGCATCTACTTCAGCTATAGTTCAAATTGAACTTGAAACTGGAACTCAAACTAATATTTGGCACGATGCTATGCTTGATGCAGGTATTGACATAATTGATGGCATTGCAGGCGGATTATTTAATTCTCTTGATATTAATCCGGGTTACTTTGTAATCGGTGGTTTAATTCAAGGTACTCCTAATAAGTTATTTGCTTATACTATGGGAGTTGCCGGAGAACCTCCGCCTCTTCTTGTATTTCCAGAAAATAATTCCAATTTAGTTACTACTGAACCATTATTTCAATGGTCTGGTGTCCCAGATGCCTTAAGTTATCAAATTCAGGTATCGAATGCATCAGATTTTTCAACAACAGTAATTGATGTAAATGAAATTAATGATTTAGTTTATCAAACACTAGCGAATATTCTGGAGGAAACAACAGTTTATTACTGGCATGTCAGAGCAAATTATACAGAAGGTGAAATTGGTGCCTGGTCTAAAAAATGGACATTTACTACTGAAGGTCCATTAGCCGCTCCACTTTTAGTATCACCTTTCAATGGTGCTGTAGAAGTTTTCTCTAATGCCCCACTTGACTGGAACTCTGTTGTTGGTGCTGAATGGTATCAAGTTCAAGTTGCTTCTGATGCTGGTTTTGAAGAATTAGTATATGATGAAAACAACTTAACCTCAACTGATTATGTTGCAGGTGGCTTAGCTCTTAATACTTCTTACTGGTGGCGTGCAAGAGCCCATAATACTGATGTTAACAGCGAGTGGTCTGAAGAATGGATGTTTACAACTACTTCTATTTCAGCTGTTTATGGATACAATGCTTACGACCAATCAGGTGAATTGGGCGAAGGACCAGTTACATTTAGCTTAGATAATCCCGGCGAAATGATACTTTTAAATGACCAAACCGGTCAGCAATTCCTTTCCGGTGGCGCTTGGGCTAATGGAGTATGGTATGCTACTGTTTATGGTGATAATAACTTTGTATCAGTAAATACTGCTACCGGTGAAAGAACACTTATTGGCTATACAGGCAGAGCGTTTAACGGATTGAGCTATGATGTTACTACAAATACAATGTATGCATCTGCTTATGAAGATAATGTATGCAACCTCTATACTATTGATTTAACCTCTGGTGCTGCAACATTAATCGGTGGAAGTGCTCCAACTTTATTTATCAATATGGCTTGTGATATTAATGGTGAGCTTTATGCTGTTGATATTTCAAGTGATAATTTTTATCATATTGATAAAATGACTGGAATTGCAGAAGTTGTAGGCCCTACTGGTTATGCCGCAAATTATGCACAATCAATGGAATTTGATTTAATCAATGATATTTGTTACTGGGCTGGCTACACTGCATCCGGTGGTTTATATACAATTGATAAAGAAACCGGCTCGGCAACCTGGATTACAGATTTCCCCGGTGGCTTAGAAATGGACGGTTTTGCTATTCCATTTGAAACTCCTTGTCTTGCATTCCCACAATTAGTTATCCCTGAGAATGAAGCCCGTGGAGTTAACGTTGCTCCAGAATTCGACTGGCTTGATGTTCCTGATGCACTAACTTATACAATTCAAATCGCAACTGACAAGAATTTCGAAAATCTTATTCTTAATGAAGACGGTTTGACAAGCTCATCATATACTTATACTGGTACTCTTGATGAACTCAGTATGTATTGGTGGAGAATAAAAGCTTGGCAAAGTGACGAATGCGAAAGCTACTGGTCAACCAAATGGATGTTTATTACTGATGGCGATTTACCAACTCCGGTTCTTCTTACACCAGAAAATGGTGCTACTGGCGTTGCCCCCTCTCCGCAATTTACATGGATTGGGCATTTTGCTGCTACTGGCTATCATTTCCAACTTTCAACAACTGAGGACTTCTCCGGAATAGTTATTGACGAGACAATGCTTACTGCTCCTCAGTTTACAGCAAGTGGTCTTTCAATGAATACTCAGTATTGGTGGAGAGTTGAAATGTTCAATCCAACAAGTACAAGTCCATGGTCTGAAATCTGGACATTTACAACCGGTGCATATATAATGATTGGTGAAGGCACTGAATACAATACTGAATATGGCTTCCCAACTGGCTATGGTAATTATTATTATGGTGCAAAGCAACAGTTTTTACTCAGAGCTGATGAGATTTATGCTGCTGGTGGAACTCCGGGCTTTTTGATGTCACTCGGATTTAATGTCGCTGTGCTAAATTCCGGTGTTGCTCTTCAAGACTATGAAATCCTGTTGAAAAATACCACTGAAAATGATATGACCGGTGCCTGGGATATGGAAGAATTTACTCAGGTTTATTTTAGTGATTCTTATACACCAGTAGAAGGTTGGAATATTCATAGTTTCGTTGAACCTTTCTTCTGGGATGGTGGCTCTAACCTACTTATTGAAGTCTGTTTTAATAATACTTCCTGGACATATAATGAATCTTGCTATTATACTCTTTATGACTTTACTGCTACTAGGTATTATCAAAGTGATGTTACTGATGTATGCTCAAATCCACAATGGATAAATACTTCTACTTATCGTCCGAATATGCAATTTTCATTAGAAGTACCTGCTATACTACCACCTTATTTAGCCGACCCGGTTAATAATGCTCTCTGCGTAAACACAGCTCCATTATTTGATTGGTTAGATACTGAAGGTGCAATTAGCTATACATTACAAGTAGCAACTGACCCTGATTTCTACAATATAATGATTGATGTTCCAGATATACCAGAATCTCAATATCAGGTTCCAGCCGGAAGCGCTTTGCTTGAATTAACACAGTTTTACTGGCGTGTGAACGCAACCGATGGCGAAAACATTAGCTTCTGGTCTCAACGTTGGAAATTTATCACCGAAGGTGATTTGTCAGCTCCAATTCTAATTTCTCCACTTTCTGGTTCTTTGGATTTAGCTCCTGCTCAATTCTTAACTTGGGAAGCACATTTCGCAGCAGTAAATTACCAAGTTCAAGTTGCAACTGATGCAGATTTTGAAAACTTATTATTTGATACTTATGCTAATACAAATCAATTCTTAGCAATTGGCTTACCCTTAACTACAGAAATTTACTGGAGAGTAAACTCTCAAAACGAATGTTCTACAAGTCCCTGGTCTGAAACCTGGAACTTTGTTACCGGAGCAACTCCATTAGTATATGGTTATGCTGCAATTAACTCTGGCGATTATGTAATGGGACCTGTTACATTTGCATTAGATAATCCCGGATTCTTAATTCAAATGGCAGACCAGCAAGACCTGCAATTCGTTGCAGCCGGTACTTGGGCTAATGATGTATGGTATGGTGTCGAATACGGCACATATAGCTTCATTACTCTAAATACTTTCACTGGTGAACGAACTGTCATAGGAAATGTTGGCTTTGATGCAACTGGCTTAAGCTGGGATGTCCAGACAAATACTATGTATTGCTTGGGCTATGATGGTGCCAACACTAATTTATATACAATTGATATAGCAACAGG
Source organism: uncultured Hyphomicrobiales bacterium (assembly GCA_964498585.1). Lineage (GTDB taxonomy): Bacteria > Bacteroidota > Ignavibacteria > Kapaibacteriales > UBA2268 > JAAYJM01. Next base: position 64,442 of record CAZCHH010000008.1, on the reverse strand, counting down.
AAATGCTACATTACTTGGTGTTGTTATGCCGGGTATATTAATTAACTTAGCTGCTTCTGTTGATGGTGAATTATATTCAGTCAGCATATCAGATGAGAATTTCTATTTAATAGATAAATATTCAGCAGTTCCAACATTAATCGGACCTACTGGCTTTGATGCTAACTATGCTCAGGATATGGAATTTGAAAAAGTTACAAATACCTGCTATTGGGCTGGTTATGTTGATTACTATGGTGCTTTATTAACCGTAGATATTGAAACAGGTCAAGGTACTATTATTGGACAATTCCCCGGTGGATTGGAAATGACTGGTTTTGCTATTCCATTTACTCCTGCATGCCTTGATTTTCCGCAGTTAGCTACTCCTGCAAATCAAAGTTTATGTATATCTACTACTCCGGAATTTGACTGGCTAGACGTAAATGGTGCATTAACTTATTCTATTCAAATAGCTACTGACCGTTCTTTTGAAAATTTAGTCTATTCAACTGAAGGTTTAACAACTTCAGATTTTACACTTCCCGTTGCTAACCAGTTAGATGAAAATTCACTCTACTGGTGGAGAGTAATGGCTTTTGGAGAAGATGGCTGCGATAGCTATTGGTCTTCAAAATGGAGATTCATCACTGAAGGTGATTTACCTGCTCCAATAACTTATACTCCGCCTAACGGAGCAACTGGTTACATTACTACTCCTACTTTTGAATGGGAAGGCAATCTTGCCGCTGCTTCATATCACTTACAGGTATCGAGTAATGCAGACTTTACTGGTATTATAATTGACGAAACGAACTTAACAACAACTAGCTTCACTACAGGCGGTTTTGCTCTTACTACTCAATACTGGTGGAGAGTTTTAATGCAAAACGAATGTAGCACAAGCGAATGGTCTGAAGTTTCTACATTTACTACCGGCTCATTTGTTACCATTGGAACAGGAACCAGCTTTAATTCCAATACTGTTTATCCTGCACCCTATGGTAACTGGTATGGTGGATGTAAACATCAAATTTTAGTTACAGCTGATGAACTTTATAATGCTGGCGCAATGGTCGGTAATATCACTTCACTTTCATTTGAAATTGCCCAACTTAACGTAGGAACTCTTCTTCAGGACTTTTATATTGCAATTAAGCATACAACAGAAACTGAAATTTCTACTACCTGGGATTTACTCGATTGGACATTAGTTTATGGTCCTGTTGATTATCAACCGGTTCTTGGCTGGAATGCTCATCAATTTACTGACGCATTTGCATGGGACGGTGCTTCTAATATTTTATTAGATATTTGCTTTAACAATATGTCTTATACACGTAACGAAAGCACATACTATACACCAACCACATTTACATCAGTTCGTTGGTTTAATAGCGACCAAAATGCAACATTATGTACAAATCCTACTTCTGCAAATACATCAGTTAACAGACCTAATATGATGTTCGGGCTTGATATTAGTGGTATAACCCCACCAGAGAATTTATTGCCAGAAAACGGGGCAATGTATGTTTCTCAAACACCACTATTTGACTTTACAGACGTTGAAGGCGTAATTGGTTATGGATTAATAGTCGCAACTGACCCAACTTTTACAAATATAGTAATTGACGAACCTGCACTTACAGAAAGTCAATATCAGGTACCAGCGGGCAATCCATTACTTCCACTGACAATGTATTATTGGAAAGCAAATGCAACAGACGGAAGTGCAACAAGTTCTTGGTCACAACGCTGGAGTTTTGCTACTGGTGGCGATTTACCGGCACCATATTTGATTGCTCCTGTAAATAACGCAGCAAGTATTCCTTCTACTGTTCCATTTGATTGGGAAGACGTATTCGGAGCTGCTGAATATCAAATTCAAGTTGCTATTGACCCTGCATTCGGAAACTTAGTAGTTGACCAAACAATTACTCCATCTTATTTGACTTTCGGTTTAGAGATGAATTCTCAGTATTATTGGAGAGTTAGAGCAATCAATCCAGAGTCAACAAGCCCATGGTCTGAAGTTTGGGAATTTACTACTGGTAATTTCTTTGTTATAGGAGATGGAACTGCTTATAATGACCAATACAATTATCCGGCTCCTTATGGAAATTATTGGTGGGGTGCAAAACATCAAATCTTAGTCCTTGCCGATGAAATTCTTGCAGCTGGAGGTGTTGCTGGCGATTTAACTTCATTATCATTTAACGCTTATGCTCTTAATGGTGCTGGTGCATTAGTTAATTTTGAAATTAGAATGAAGCAAACTACAGCTACTTCATTATCTGCTTGGGATGAAGTTGATCTAACAACTGTGTATCTAAATCCATCTTTAGTTAATACTCTTGGTTGGAATACACATATGTTTATCAATCCTTTCGAATGGGATGGTGTATCCAATATTCTTATTGACATTTGTTTCAATAATTCTTCTTATACAAGAAATGTCAGTACATACTATACACCAACAACATACAATTCTGTGCTTTATTACAGAGCTGATGCTTCAACAGTATGTACTTCACCCGGTACTCCTACAACATCAGTTAATAGACCGAACATTATGTTCAGCGGCGGACCCGGCGAAACTCCACTTAACCCGCCAGACTTGATTTCACCTGAAGATGGTGCATCAAACCAGGCACTTCTTACTCAATTTAACTGGTCAACAGTTGAAGGTGGAGTAGAATACAGAATACAGGTTTCATCAGATGAAACATTTACAAATATTGCTGCTGATATAGTTACTCCAAATACTACATACACTATGGAAACACCGCTTACACCTGAAACTCAGTATTGGTGGAGAGCAAGAGCTATTTCCGAATCTGGCTATGGTGGCTATTGGTCAAATGTTTGGTCGTTTACAACACGTCCAAATCTTCCACCGGAATTCCTTGAAGTAAATACTAATACAGGTAACGATGCTGACATTGTTGTTCCTGCTAGTATAGCACCAATGATTGGCGACAGAGCAATGGTTAATGGCGATGCTATCGGTTTATTCTATCAAAGAGAACCAGGCGATTGGCATTGCGGTGGCTATGGCGTTTGGACTGGTGAAAACTTTAGTATTAAAGTATATGGTGATGACCCAAATACAACATTGAAAGATGGATTCGCTGTCGGTGAACCATATTCATTCAAAGTTTGGGATTCTATGCTTGATATAATTTATTGGGCAACTGCAACATTCGATATCGGTCCTACAGATTATCAGGTAAACGGATTCTCTGTCCTTTCCGGATTGTATGTCCAATTTACTACTGAGCTTGAAATATCACTTAACCAAGGTTGGAATATGATTTCAAGCTATGTATCGCCAACTGACCCAAGTATTGTAAATATATTTGCTCCTATGGTTTCTAACGTTCAAGTTATGAAAAATGGTTATGGACAAATGTATTCTCCTGCTTTCGGAATCAATACAATTGAAAATTGGAATGATTTTGATGGTTACTTACTTAATGTATATGAAGATGGCTTATTAAATATAACTGGTAATCTGATAACCCCAGAGATAACACCAATCCCATTAGATGCTGGATGGAATCTAACTTCATATTTACGCAATAGTCAAATGTATGCTCCTACTGCACTTGCAGATTTGGGAACTAATTTAGTTATTGTTAAGAATAATGATGGTCATGTTTATTTCCCAGCTTGGGGATTGAATACTCTCGGTAATTTGAATCCAGGAGAAGGTTATTATATCAATGTAGCAGAAGAAGCAGATTTACTATATCCTGCTAACTCTGTTGGTAAGGCAACTGCCGGTGAAATCATTACTTCATTGCCAAAACATCTCATTCCTTCAATGAACAGAACAGGTAGCTCTGCTACTTTATTGATTCAAATTGAAGCAGAGAACGGCACTGAAGTTGGTGTTTACAATACTAACGGTGATTTAATTGGTAGTGGTTATGTTCAGGATGGCGTTGTCGCTGCAAATATTTGGGGCGATAACTCATCTACCAACATAATTGATGGTGCTGTTGATGGTGAAATACTAACTGCTAAGTTATATAATCCTACAACAAATTCATACAATAGCTTAATTCTTTCTTCTATTGTTGAAATAACTCAGAACATAGACCTTGATGCTATTTCATATTCAGATAATGCAATTTATGCCGCAAAAGGCACTGCATTTACTGATGATGTTTATGGATTTAGCATTCGTAATAATCCTAATCCAGCTTCTAACACAACTTCATTTGAATTCAGCTTGCCAAGCGATGGAAATGCTGAAATTGTCATTTACACTATTAGAGGTGATGAAGTTGGTAGAATTAGATTAGATGGTTATAGCGCCGGTGTTCATTCAGTTGTCTTTAATACAGATAACTTGACTAATGGTAGCTATAACGTAGTTTTACGCTCTGGTTCTAACAATGTTTCATCAATTATGATGATTGTCAAATAAGCTATAGCTTAAAATAGAAAAAGTCTGGCACTTGAAAAAGTGTCAGACTTTTTTTTATCTCTATATAATTTTCAGTTTAAAAGTGTCAAAATGTCATTCTGACGAATGTCAGAATCCATCTTGGGAAAGCAAGTGAACTTGCTCACGATACATTTGGGCAAGCCCAAATGCTTCATTGAAATATATAATATCGAATAGTGCTGAATAATAGGTGAGTTCTAAAAATTCAAATTGTCTTGTCATTCCGAACCCCCTTATAAAAGAAGACTTTTATTTTAAATGGAAATGACATTAATTTACCCTGTCATTCTTCGCTGCGCTTTGAATGACATAATATATTGCTATTATTGTAAGCGGTTTGGTATAAGGAGTTCTGAAGATATGTATAATCGTTAGTTTTGAAAAATGGGGAAAGGTAGTTGTATAACTATTTTAAATATCTGCTTAAAATTTTCTTTTGAGGTTTATTGTCTATCCATAAAAAATCGGGAAGATAATAATCTTTTGCACCTTTTTCTTCAATAATATTTTCAGGGAAAAATTCGCCTTCGATAGCGCCGAGCCAGTTGATTAGCGATGGCTCCCGGTTTTCAAAAAGTATTTCAATTCTATCGGCAAAAATACGGGGCGCTCCTTCATTTGCGTCATCAGTAGCAAGAAAATAAAGACTTTTTGCTTCTCCGTTAGAAATAATTCTTCGAATAGAATCCTGATAAAAATATATCCAAATTGCGTTGCCGGATATTTGATTAATCCTGTTGGTAATAGTGTCGTCTTTACTCATCACAATTGCATTGCTTTGAGAAAAGATAGAATCTAATTTATTCGAGTTTGTGTAAATTGTGATTGTATCGGAATGAATTTGAACAGAATCGTAATAAATTTTTGCTTTTCCAAATAAAAAAATATTTTCATCAGTTTTATTGTAAATCATTTCATCACCAGTGCCACAAATCTTTTTACTTGATATTTCTACATTATTATTAAAAAAGAAATTCTCGTTGTTTTGCTTCAACCAACCTTCCATAGTCTGAGATGAAATGAAAATAGTATCGATTTCATATTCATAAATTTTCTCACCGTCTTTATATATATCTTTTTTTTCGATAGTATCAAGCTGGCATAGAATTGGATTTCCGAGCGCCTGAACGTAATCATCTTTTGAAAAAGAAAGGAGAGTATCGCTGTTAAGGAAAATATTCGAATACTTAGAAATAGCAAGCACTTTGCCAATGCTTTTGTTGTCTTTTGTTTCAGCATTATGTTCAGCATATTCTGAAAGTATTAAAGTAGAATCGTCTTCTATTTTCACATTTCCGAAACACTGGCTGAACTGTGTTTTTCTGTTGTGAATCAATTTCTCTGTATGAATAATCGAATTTTTGTCAGTAATAGAAACATTTTCAATGAATTCTGCAATATATGATTTTGTTGAATAATTTCCTTTATCCGCCTTGAGGTTTGAATTTTTATCAATAATAGAAACTTTATCATTAGAAACTGCCAAGCCGCTATTTCCATCGTAAAAAATGTTGTTTGCTTTTAAAATCAAATCTTCCTGTGTGATTACTACGTTTCCAAAGAGCTCAACTTTATTTTCGGAAATATAATGGTTAGCAATATCGCATTTGATTACAACATTTCCCTGCTGGAAATGCACTTTTCCGCTAACTTTTCTATATTCCACTCCCGGAGTAGCAGAGCCGCTAAGCTCATCAGCATAAATAAGCACAATTGGTTGCTGCTGCAAGCTAATTGCTAAATATAAATAAAAAAAAATATAATTAATCATACTTTTGCCATTCTAATAGCAGTTTTAACAAAACCGTTGCTTTCGTTAAGAAGTTGCATTGCTTTTTGTAAGTCCACACCGCAAAGTATCATAACCAGGGCAGTTTTTACATTCCCTTCTGCCTTATTTAAAAAGTCTTCTGCATCATCATATCCAACTCCGGTAATAGTCATAACGATATTCTTTGCTCTTTCTTTTAATTTATTATTCGTCAGTTGCAAATCTATCATCACGTTACCGAAAGTTTTTCCCAAACGAATCATCGAGGCAGTAGTCAACATATTCAGAACAAGCTTTTGAGCAGTTCCGGATTTCATTCGTGTAGAGCCGGCTATCACTTCAGCTCCAACATCCGGACAGATAAAAACATCAGCAATTAAATCGAATTTTTTTAGCTCTTCCCTCGAAACAGTTGTAGTAAGTATTGTATAAGCCCCTGTTCGGTTAGCTTCCTGCAAAACTCCTTTAATATATGGAGTGCGACCTGAAGCAGCAATACAGCAAACAACATCATTTGAACGAACACCGGCGTTCATACATTCTTTAATGCCGTTTTCAATAAAATCTTCTGCTCCCTCAACTGCTTTAAAAACAGCATTTCGTCCACCTGCAATAAATCCTTGAACCAGTTCGGGAGGTGAACCAAAAGTTGGAGGACATTCAGAAGCATCAACAATTCCGAGACGACCACTTGTTCCGGCTCCAAAATAAAGAAGACGCCCATCTCTTTTCATTCGTTCTACTATTTGTTTTACAGCTTCTTCAATAAATGGAATTTCTTTTTCTATAGCAAAAGCAACTTTTTTGTCTTCATCATTTATTATATGCAATATCTCATTTATGCTTGCTATATCAATATTTTCAGATGCCGGATTCCTTTGCTCTGTCCTTAAAGATGTAATTTCATTGAAAAGTGAGTTCATTTTAAACGCAGTGTATTTGATTTGTCGATTGTGCTTATTCTATTTCTTTCACTATCCCAATTATTCGGGAAGAATTTATCCTGAAAAATTCATCCGATGACGGCTAGTCATCGGATGATTAAAATTTTTGATTAAAAAAAGTAAAATCATAGTTTATAATCGCTTTGAATAGTTGGGTAAATATTAAATTATTCTTTAATATTTAAATTAAACTACCAGGCATATCCGATATTAACTCCGAGTCCCCAACTGTGAAAAGCAGTTCTTTCTCTTCCAGTAAGAATATAAATTCTCATAGTTGGCTCAATAACAAATCCGCCGAAGACAAATTTATAAGCAAATTCTGGACCTAATCCAAAAACAGAGCCCCCATCATAAAATATTCCATTAATGAAAGGACCAATAGCAAATCCTTCAATACATTTTTTCCCATCTGGAATAAAATTCGGATACCAACGGTAAGAAGCGCCGAGAGCAAAAGCATTTTTAATTACATTTGTATTCAGATTATAAAAAGTACCAAAAAATGTTACGCTATTAATCTTATCAGTCTGAAACTCAAAAGTAACATTTAAAGCATCACGATTTAAAAGGTCAATAGGGTCAACTGCTATGGAATATTCATATCTTCCAGCTTTTGCTTTCTGTGCATAAGCATCACCAAACAAAGAAAATGTAAATATTACTATTAAAAATAGTAAAGTAAATATTTTGAAAGTATGTTTCATATCAAACTCCATAAAAATAAAAAAAACTTTTTTCAAATATAAGAATTTTTAGCTATTTTAATGAAAAATTTTTAAATTATAGATGAAATTTAAAATATAAACAAAACATAGATATAAAATGAAAGCATATATTTACATTTTGATTGGAACCAGTCTATTTTTATCAATGGAGCTTTTTAGCCAGGATACTGATAAAAAAGAAGAAGTGCAGGCAAGCCAGACTTTCCGTAGATTAATGGAAATTTCGCATCCTTCTCCTAGAAAGAGGATATTTTTAAAGCACCTTGTTCCGCAAAGCAATAACACAAAAAATTCTATTTTTCTCAATGTAAATACTATTGATGAAGAAGTAAATCAGCAATACAAAATGCAAAATGAATCTTCAATATCGATAAATCCATTGAACAGAATGAATTTAATCGCTTCTGCCGTAGATTATCGCGATAATTCTGCTACCTGGGTTTATGTTTCTGCAGATGGCGGGAGGAACTGGGTTAATCATAATTTAGGAAGGCCTTATCCGAACTGGCGTTCAACAAACGACCCATCAGTTGCTTTTGATGCTGATGGTGTCGGCTATCTTGTTTATGGTGGGCATGGCACTGCTTATGATTCGCTCGGTTTGAGTTTCGGTGAAAATGGTGTCTTTATTGCTAAATCAGTTGACGAAGGAAAAACCTGGAAAGCTCACATACCTGTTATTGTTCACTTGGGAAAGCAATCTTTGGATTCTAATTATGAAGATAAATACTATATTACTGTCGATAATTCCCCTAATTCTCCATATTTCAAGCATATTTATATTCCATGGAAAAGAGTGGTCCCACGCGATTCCTCAACAACAATAGTTATTTCCAAATCAACAGACAAGGGTGAAACCTGGTCCGAACCAATTGCTATAAGCGAGCGATTTACCGGAAGTTCAGAAGATACTACTTATGGACAAAGCTTTCCCCTTGCTGCTACTGGTCCTAATGGCGAGGTATATGTAGTATGGAATAACGGAATAGAGCACGCTGTAGGTTTTGTTGTTTCTTATGATGGTGGAGATACCTGGTCTGAACCACGAATGATTTTTTATTATGATATTTTTGGCGAAACAAGATATTTAGAAGGACAGGGCTGGCGACATTCTGTAAAAAAGACTGTGCGTTCTGAAGCATATCCTGTTATTCAATGTGATTTAAGCAATTCTGAAAGACGCGGCTGGCTCTATTTAACCTGGGCTGCCGATAATTATCCTAATATATATTTTTCCCGTTCTACAGACCATGGGCAAACCTGGAGCGATAGAGTAATAGTTCATTCAGATACCAAAAATGACCAGTTCTGGCAGTGGCATGCTGTTGATCCAAGTAACGGCGATATCGCAGTTATGTATCTTGATAGCAGAAATGACCCTGAGAACATTGCTATTGAAACTTATGTAAGCTATTCAAGCGATGGTGGAAATACATGGATTGACAAAATGGCTTCTGATGTTTCAAGTGATATAAGGTTAAATCCTTTTACAGCAAATTCTTTTGCTGGCGACTATAACGGACTTGCTTTTTTGAATGGAATTATTTATCCCTCCTGGGTAGATATGCGTAATGCAGAAAAAGACATTTTTGACAGTGATGTTTTTGCTGCTTTCATTAGCGTTAATGCTCCTGAAGCAGTTGATAGTTTTATTGCTAAAACCATTCCAACTGAACCAGATAAAATTCAGCTTACATGGACTGCGCCAGAAACCCGTTCATTTAACCAAACTCTTTTAAAAGATGATTTCCATTATTCTCTTTTTAGAGATGACATTTTTCTAATTGATATTAGCTCCGATGAAATAAACTATTTAGATGAAGGTCTGGTAGCATATAATAAATATAACTATAAGTTATTTGTTGTATCGGGACAAGATACAAGTAGCGATAGGAAAGCATCTGCCTTTGCCGGTGGCTCTCCTCAACCTGCAACGCCTATTATTGAAAATTATTCTGGTAATGAAAACAATGAAGTTTTATTAAAAGTTAAAATACCCAATACAAGAGAAGATGGAGTAACTCCTCTTGTAAATCTGTCAAAAATAGCAATATACCGAGATGGTCAATTAGTAAATACAATAAGTGCTTTGCCAACTGATACCGGTAGAGTAGTAGAAGTTTTAGACAATCCGTCAGAATTAGGGTATTACAGGTATAGCGTTTCTTTGCTTGATGATGCAAATCCCAGCAATGAAAGCAATAAAAGCAATGAAGTTCTTCTTTTTACAGGAAAGATAGAAATTCCGTATTTTGAAGCATTTAACGGAGATGAACTACCAAAATTCCTTAAAACTTCTGAATGGGGAACAGCTTCCAATTTCTTTAAAAGCAGTCCACATAGCTTATCTGAAAGTCCAGATGGTTTTTATAGTGGTAATATGAATTATGTTCTTCAATTTTTCCCGATTATTGCTGAAATTTCAGAGAGAATTTCTTTTTCTTTTTATCATGCTGCTATAGTTGAAAAAAAAGATTCCTGCCTGATTGAAATTTCAAAGAATAATTCAGCTTGGGAATTACTTGGATTTTTTGACAAAACACACTTTTTACCCTGGGAAGATAGTGTATTAAATCAAGATGACTGGAAATTAGAAAGATATTTAATTGATTTAAATCCTGATGACACTTTACTTATTCGCTTCCGATTAAAAAGCAATGTTACCAGACATGAAGATGGCTGGTATATTGACGATTTATCAGTTTCTGAATATAGCTCTGTTAAAGAATTAAGCGATGCAAAAAGCGACTTTATACTTTATCCAAACCCTGCTCAATCCTTCCTTAATTGTAGCTTCGAAAATTCTAACGCTTATTTAACTAAGCTATTTAAAATCTATAATCTTTTCGGAACTGAAATTTTAGTTCAGGAATTTTATATTTCCGATAAATTCATTACAATTAATATTGACAATTTAGCATCTGGAGTGTATATTTTTGAAATTGAGAATCAAGGACTGAAAAAGCAAAAAATATTTACAAAAATTAAGTAATAAAATTTCCAATTTTAAATGTCAAAATGTCATTCTGACGAATGTCAGAATCTATCTTATTATTGTTCAGTCGCAAATCTAATTTGATATCTCAAGGATGCATTTGGGCTTGCCCAAATGATACAAGTGAGCAAGCACACTTGCTTTCTTATTATGGATTCTGATACCAAACCGCTTACAATAATAGCATTATATTATGTCATTCAGAGCATAGCGAGGAATCTCATAAGTCATTGTTTCCTCTATACTTGAGATTCCTCACTTCGTTTCAGAATGACATTTTGATTTTGCACTTATAGTTAGCGGTTTGGTATTACTCATAATCAAATTCGAGCCCGAAAATCTGTGGTTTTTTAAAAGAATGATTCTGGAAAACGGAGAAAAATTGGTCAGTAGATAAAATTATTTCACCTAATTTCCCTTTGTCAAGATTGAAAGCAAAATCTATTCTATAGACACTTGTAGCTCCTCTTGATTTGTTATCGTGAATACGAATACCAAAACCAACTGAATTATGCCATTGGGTTTTAGACAAATCAGTATGAATTTCCCAGGCAGAGCCGGTATCGTAAAACAGAACAGCAGAGAAATTGAAAATCCAAAATGGAATGTTTGGGAATGCCCGAAGTTCAACATTGGCAAACATTCTGTTATCACCGATAAAGGAATTAGCAGGATAACCCCTTAAGCCGGTTTCATTGTCTAAAATCAACTGCCTCATTAGTGACCAATTCCAGACTGATTGCTGGCGAACACGCGCTGCTAAAAGAATATTTTGAGTAATACGCAGGAAAGAAAGCCCCATAAATTCCTGATATGTATAATAACCATTAGAATTAGCGAAACCACTTGCGCCGGTAAGCTGTCCGAATAAATATAAATTATTTCCATACATAACAGATTTTTCTCCTTGAGCTGCAAGATAGTAGAGTCCTTCTCCACGATGACCAATTGGAAATACTTTCCCAAGAATTGCTGTTCCCCAGCCACCAATAGATAAATCTTCGTCCAAATAATTATTAAGCATAATTTCTTTAGAGAAATCCTGAGAAATCGAAGAAAATCCGAATAAGATTTTGCCGGAATTATCAAAAGCTCTTTTATATTCTGGTTTACTGCGTTCAACGTCATCAAATTCAACCAAAGCAGAAAAAAAAACTCTGTCTTTTCTTTTCCAACCTCTTGAAAACCAAGCGCTGCCGCGTCTCTCCTTAAATGGCATTAGTGTATATTTATTATTTCCTTCAAATAAGAAGTCGCTTCCGTAGTAATTAGTTAGTTCAACTCCATAACTAAATTTTGAATCTAAAGCCCTAAATGGTTGGGAAACTGATAAGAACTGGTCTGTTCTGTATTTATTTGCAGTTAATTTAAAGTCAATTTTGTAATCAGAGCGAAATAATCTGTTTTGAGAGAACTCTAAATTCCCTTGCATACCAATATCATTCTCACTACGGTAAAGAGCTTCTATGTTTATACGAGATGCAGTTCCTAAAAAATTCAGTTCTTCAAATCTGCCTCCAATGCGATAAGTTTCACCACCTTTTCCATAAAGCAGTGCAGGTCTTGTTGACCATTTATCCTGTGTAGTTATATAAATATCAAAAATATCTTCTACATTTTCATCATACTCTATTCTTACATTAGTAAAAATGTCCATATTACGTAGATTTCGCTCTGTTTCTTCAAGAAGCTCTTCGTCTAATTCATCACCTTCCTCGAATAGCAATTCATCTTTAATTATATATTCTTTTGTTAGAATGTGGAAAAAATTTGCTAATGGTGCAGCAAAGAACCAATCGCTTTGATTTGGTTCAAATACTTCTTTTCTGTCTATAAATATTTTACCAATTTTTTCTTCAGAATGTGAATAATTAGAAATAGATAAAAGTAATATAAAAATAAATTTAAAAATCTTCATAGTTTTAATTTTAATATAAGCTAAAGTCTTATTTTAACTTGTATTCTTAATGACATAACATTGCAATGTCATTCTGAGTGCAGCGAAGAATCTCACAATTCATTGCTAACACAGAGTTTGAGATTCCTCACTGCACTCAGAATGACAGGTAAAAGTAAAGATGTCATTTGCTAATCCAAGATAAAATATAAGTTTTTTTAAATTGAGATGACATAATTTATTTCGATAAAAATCTTTGAATTTCACTAACTAATACATTTTTTGAAATTGGTTTGGAAAGATATCCATCAAATTCTTCTGTTGTTTTACTAAAATCTTCATCATTAATAGTATAAGCAGTTTGAGCGATAAAATAAATCTTACTATTAATCTTTTTTATTTCTTGCATTGTTTCAAATCCGCTAATATCTGGAAGGTTCAAATCCATTAGAACAACCTTAATATTAGGATTAATCTTACAAATATTTATAGCATCTTTTCCGGTTGATGCCAGATAAATTTTAAGATTGATTTTTTTAATAGTAGATTTATAATAAAGCATACTTGTTTGGTCATCTTCCACAATAAGAATTTCTGGTTTATCTGATACATTTTTTGAAGAAACAATTTGTTTTGCTTGTTTCGAAAATGACAGAGCTTTTGTTAGTGGTAAAATAATTCTGAATGAAGAACCAATATTTAATTCAGAAGCGAATTCAATCGAACCATTAATTAGCTCAACAAGCCCTTTTGCTATAGGAAGACCAATACCTACGCCAATATGGACGCGAGTTTGAGTATTATCAACCTGTACGAATTTATTAAAGACACGATGCTGGTCATTTTCAGAAATTCCAATACCAGTATCTTTTATTTCAATTATGATATTTTCATTTTTAGTAAAACAATTAATATTAATACTGCCTTCATCTGTAAATTTGAAAGCATTATCAAGGATGCAAACCAAAGCTTCAAAAATAACTTTTCTATCAGAATAGATAATAGTATCTTTTACACTTTCAAAATTATATTCGAAGTTAATATTATTTTGAATTGCTCTGCTGCTAAAAAGAGAATGTAATTCTCCAATTAATCCTTTTAAATCAAAAGAGGCATAATAGACATTAACCTGCTGAGTTTCTATCATAGCAATTCCAATAACATTATTAATCAGTGTAGTTAATCTGTCTGCTGCATTTCTAATATGATTAATATAATCTAATTTTGTTGCATCGTCTAAATTATTTTCATGTAATAAAGAAGAAAAGCCAATAATACCATTTAAAGGAGTACGGAGTTCGTGAGTAATATTACGCAGAAATGCTGTTTTTAATCTGTCGCTTTGTTCTGCTTTCTCTTTAGCGCTAATTAATTCAAATTCATATTTCTTTTTTTCATTAATATTGTGTGCCATCCCCTGATAGGTTTTTATACCATTTGAGTCAATGATGAGTTTAGTATGAGTAGTAATCCATAATAAATCTTTATTTTTGGTTTTGATTCGATATTCTACAGAATTTAATTTATTATTTTCTAAGTCAAGTAATGATTGTTTTGCTTTTTCTATGTCATCTTCGTAAAGGACATCAAAAATATGTTTTCCAATATAATATTCAGAAGTAAAACCAGTCATTTTAAAAACACTTGGAGACATATAGATGAAGTTTCCTTTTTCATTGAAAATAAACATTGCTTCATCTATATTTTCAACGAGGTTGCGATATTTTTCTTCAGTTTTAACTAATGTTTCTTTTGTTAATACAAATTCTGTAACATCAGTTTCAAGATTAATAACTACAGTTTTTTCTTTCCAATTAACGAGTTCAGAATTTACTAAAAGCTCAATACGATTACCTAAACTATTTTGCTCAGAAATAGTATATTTTATTTTCCCTTTTTCCTTTAGTTCATAAATTCTTTTATCAAATAATGCTTGGAATTCTAAAGTATAAATATCTTTTATATTTTTCGACAATAGTTCTTTTTTGGAAAGATTATGTATTTGAGTGGCACGATTATTAACATAAAGAATATTACCTGAAAAATCATATATAATAATCGATGCAGGAGAAATATCTAAAATTATATTTTGACTTTGTAATTGTTGAACGGCTTCTTTTAGTTCCTTGTCAATTCTTTTCCTTTCTGTAATATCTCTGCAAAGACAAAATATATATTTTTCCCCATCAATAATAGCAGCATTAGTACAAATTTCTACATCATAATAACTGTTATCTTTTCGTTTATGCTGTGTTTCAAAGAATTCACCTTCTCTGCTTACTTTTTTAAGAGTATCTAAAAGTTCTTCTTTCGTCCTGACAGTATCCCAATTCCAAACATGCAGTGATTCCATTTCATCTAATGAATATCCCAACATCTGAGCAAATTTTAAATTAGTTTCAAAAGCTCTTCCATTTTCATCAAGAATAACAATTCCATCGTTAGACTGGTCCACTAAAATTTTTCTTCTTAAAACTTCGTTAGCCAATTCTTCTTCAAGAATAGCTTTAGCAATGAAACTACTGCAAGTAGCAGCTAAAGATTCTATGTATTGTTTCAGTTCTTCCTGTATACCCTCCTTTTTATGAGAGCTAATATTGATACAACCAATAACTTCGTTTCGATATATAAAAGGAACCATTGCAGTTGCAAGAATACCTTCTTGAAGTTCAATTGTATTATCTGTTATCTTCGGATATTGTGTTAGAACTGTTTTACCTTCTTTTACAATTTTTGAATAAAGTGAATCTGATTTATGATTTACTACACTATTTATAAACTCCGGGGATAATCCGTGGTGCATAAATAAATTCAAATCTCCTGTTTTTTTATCAACCAAATATATTCTTCCGCAATCCATACCGGAATTGTTGATGATTGAGATTAAACAATATTTTAAAATATTATCTAAACCAGTAATTGTGCTTAATGTATTTAAAAAAATATATTGATTGTGCAATTTTTCTTCGTTTAACTTTCTTGCGGTAATGTCTTTGCTTGTAAAGCAAAATACTTCTTTACCATAATATTTAATTAAAGAACTGAATTCTTCAACTATAATATTTTTTCCTTCTTTAGTTCTGTAATGTCTTTCTTTTAAATGAACAGAACCTTTTTCAATTATTGTTTGTATTTTTTTATCGATTGAGTCTTTTGAATGAGCAATAAAATCATATACTGTCATCTTGCAAAGCTCTAATTCAGTATATCCTAAAGTATTAATCAATGAGGCATTCGTTTCGATAATTCTTTTTGTTGTAATATCAACCAAAAAAATACAATCCAAGCTTTGTTTAAGTATAGCTCTATATTTTTGTTCATTTTCACTTAATAATTTATACTGTTTTTTAATATCGGTTATATCTCTTGCAATGCAAAGAATTGCATTATTATTTTTGTAATCTATTAATTTACAAATTATTTCTACTGGAACATGGAAATCATTCTTTGTGTATAATTCAGATTCAAATGTATGTATTTTATTTCCACTATTCTTATCCTTAAGAAAGAAATTTTTTATATTTTCCAATTTAATTAAGCTTTTTATATTTAATTCCAAAAATTCATTTAAGGAATATCCATATCTATCAATTAATGCCTGGTTTACTTCAAGAATTTTTCCTTCTTCATCATAAATAATCACTGCATCTGTTAAACTATTGAACAAATAGTTGTATTTCTTATCAATTTCTTCTAATTCAAAAACAATATTTTTTTCTTCTGTAATATTAAAAGCAATGCCCATTAACGTAGTTTTTTCTTCTGATTTTTCTATTATTTTCCCTATTACTCTAAGCCATATAAATTTGTCCTTCCTTAAGCTTTTTACGCGAAATTCAGAAATAAGATTATCTTTTTTACCAGTTAAATGCTCTTTTAAATCCTGATTAACTATATCAACATCTTCAGAATGAACTAATTCCTTTAGTTCCTGAAACGTCTTTTCATTCTTCACCTTAACACCAAGCATTTTTGGTTTTCTTTTGGAAAACACGACTCTGCCGCTGGGAAATTCAATTTGCCAAAAAGCTAATTGAGCAGAATCCATTGCTTTTTCTACTAAATCAATTGTCTTTTTTATCATAATATATTTGACTTTTTTAAATAAATGTAAAAAACAACGATATATAATTTAAACAAATTATTTATGAATTAAAAGGAATATTATACAAAATTAGAAAATTTTTTAATAAACTACTTTTTTTATCACAGAATGAAGTCTTTTTGTTTACATAAGAATAAGTTTTTAATATTATTAATCAAGTAATATGTTCAATTACTATTTTTATTCCTATCAAAATTAAAATTATACCACCAATAATAGCTACTTTATTTCCAAATTTTAAAGATAATTTTTCACCGAGCTGAATACCAATAAGAGTCATCAATGCAGCAACTACACCAATTATTATACTTGGATAAAAAATAGCTTGTTCTACTATCCCAATACTAAATCCAACTGCTAATGCGTCAATACTCGTTGCAATAGACAAACTAATAAGAGTAAGTCCTCTAGTAATATCATTTCTATATTTTTCTCGTCCGTCATTTCTTAAACCATCTTTTATCATTTTTATTCCAATTACAGATAGAATAAGCATAGCTATCCAATGGTCAAAACTTGAAATATATACCACTAAACTGCTTCCAGCAAACCAACCTATTATTGGCATTAGAAATTGGAATAAGCCGAAATGAAAAGATAACCGAAATTTTTGCCTGAAAGTAGTTTTTTTGAAATAAGCTCCTGCTGTCAATGCCACTGCAAATGCGTCTATAGCCAAAGCCAGTGCTATAAGTAAAATTACCCAAAAGTCTGTCAAATAAATCCCTTTTGATTTTTATTAATTCTAACAATTTAATTTTATCTGTAATTCTGATTTAAAAAGAAGTCATCGGACTTCTTAGATGTCCGATGACTAAAAGTACATTCACCGTAGAGTATTATATTTGATTACCAATGACATCACTACTTGTCATTCGTACTAAAATTCTTCCCAAATAATCGGACGTTTAAATTGCATCTTTGTTTTGCCTGACAAGCTTTCTTCATTCAAAGGTTCATAACAAAAAGTAAAAATTAAATATTAATCATTATTCATTATTCATTATTTATTCAATTATTATTTTATTATTATAAATAACATCTTTTTGTTTTATTTGAATAAAATAAGTGCCTGCAGAGAAATTATTTAATTCAATTGAAAATACATTTTCTTTTTGTAAGTCAATTCCTTTAGATGAATAAACAGCTTCGCCTAAAATATTTAGAATTAAAATATGAGCGTTATAATAATCCTGATTAGAAAGAATATTAACTCGATTTTTTGCAGGATTAGGATAAACAGATATATTTGAATTACTTATAATATCATCGACACTGGTAATTTCGAAATAGAACAGTTCTGATATATCTGAAAAACAACCGTTATCGTCAGTAGTAATAACGGAATAATAACCAGTTTCAACAGGTGTATAATACTGTGAAGTTGCATCAGCAATAGGAGTTTGATTATCAAATCCAAAATACCATTGGTTACCATTTGCAGAACTTGATTTAAGCGAATCGCCTTCTCTTATAATAATTGGAGTTTCAGGTTTTGGATTTATTTGAACAGTAATAGAGTTTGAATCGGAGCAACCGAGTGAAAAAGTTTGTTTCTTTAGTTTTATTATACCTTCGCCGGGCGAATCCCAAATAATTTTTACTTCATTAAAATCAGCAGCACCGTCAATACTTCCTCCTTCTACTTCCCAATTTATAGAAGCACTTTCACTCGTAGTAGTGTATATATACGGCTGATGAGCGCAAGCAGAAAGTTCACCATTGATGGTAACATCAGGAATTTTTACGATGGTAACAGGTAAAACCAAAGAATCAACACAACCACTTATTGTAATCTGAGTTAAAGTAATAGAATAGTATTCAGCATCATCCCATCTTACGAGAACTGAATCTGAACTCATTTGTTCAATAATTTCTCCACCCTGAACAGACCATTTGTTGTTATTTCCAGCAATTGGACTTGCTGCATAAATCGCAGTAGAATATTGGCAGAAATAAGAATCCCCGTATATATAAGGAGTTGGTAAGGTGTTAATAGTTATTTCTCTTATAACAGTATCTTTACAACCGGCGTAATTGGTTTGAATTAGAGTAACAAGCCCTATATCAGCTCCGTTCCACTGGACTTCAATTTCATTATCGGTTATATAGTTAACTATTTCACCACCTTGAATAAACCATTCATTCGTATTATTACTAATTGGGGTTTTATAAGTTTGGTAATCATTATAACATACATTTGTTGCTCCGGAAATGCTTGGACTCGGTTTTCTTTCTATTATTACATTAATTGATATACTAGCTTTGCAAAAAGCATAATTTGTTTGCTGTAAAGTAATTGTGCCTGTTCCGGGATTTTCCCAGTAAACTGAAACTGTTGAGTCGATATCTGAATCAATTATGGTTCCTCCTTCAACAATCCAGAAAAAATTTAATCCTTCGCCATGAGTTTTGTAAACTTCAACAGTATTTTCACATACTATTTCTTTACCAATTATTTCTGGATATGGATTAGGAGCAACATCAATATCTATTGTATCTCTTGCTATACATCCGTTATTGCCTTGATTTAATATAACTTTACCATAACCAATAGAATTCCACAATACCGAAATAGAATCTGTACCTGTACCGTATTCAATAGTTCCACCTATTACAATCCAGTCATAACTAGTAGAACTGTTATCAGCGGCATAATAAATTTTCTCATCATTTACACAAACAACTTCCTGACCAACAATATATGCTATTGGTTTAGTTGATACTACAATATCAAGATTAGCACTAGCAGAGCATCCAAATTCGGTCGCATAATTCAAAGTAATACTGTAATTTCCAGTATTGTTCCAGTAAATTGATACGCTACGCCCAGTAGAACTGCCAATGATCTGACCGCCATTTACTAACCATTGATAACTATAAATACTTTCGCTTGCTGTATAAACAAGAGTATCACCTAAGCAGGCATAAGGTTCGCCGGTAATTTCAATTATAGGGAAATTTTCAATTGTTATATCAGAACCATTGTCGCTACCTATTAGTTCCGGATTACTGCTAACAATTCTAATCCGATAAAGAGTACTATAAGTATATAGTCTTGTTATTTCTGCGGTAATATCTACCTGAAATACTTCGGGCCCTGAATTTGAATATTGCAAAAAACCAATAGTATCTGGAATTGAAAAATCTCCGTAAATATCAGAAATTTCGGCGTAAAATACATTTCCATCTAAAAAATGCCCACTTGCAGTTGCTGATAGTGTAAAACTTGTTCCCGGACAAATGGTATCAATATTTAATGGAAGAGTTGTTATATAGTCATCTCTTGTTTGAGACTTTAAATTGAAAGAAACCAATAATAGAAGTAATAATACATAGTATCGCATTTCAAATTCCTCAAATTTATTTTAAAAATTTTTTTCTCAATATATTTAATAAACACAAAAATAACAGAAAGTTTCTTATTTTAAATCAACATTTGCTAAAACTTTTTTCTTATCATAATAAATATTCTATTTTTTTTTATATTTATACTCATACATTTAATTAATATACTTTATAATTACTTATATTAACTGAAAAAAGCATAAAATATTTTAATAATTAAAAAAGCTTATTAATTTGTTCTCTAAATTATGAAATTTAAATAAATAAAATACAAATTCACAGAAAAACTTAATTATTTTTTCCTTAAATTATTGGTATATTATTATATATTTTGTTAATTTAGTAAAATATTTTTAAATTAAAAAGTATAAATTAAAATAAAAGAGGTTAAATTGAAATACGTATTATATTTTCTATTGTTTTCAATCTTTATTTCTCTGAGTGCAAGTAGTGAATTATACTCACAGGAGAAAACAGGAATAATTGAGGTTACATTAACTAATGTGAAATATGACAAGGGCAAAATGAGGATAACATTGTATAATACTGAGAATGATTTCCCAAATAAGCCACAGTTTGCATATAGGAAAGTAGAAGTAAGTATAAAAAACAGGAAATGTGTAGCTGTTTTTAATGATATACCTTATGGAGTTTATGCAGTAACAGCACATCACGATGAAAACAGCAATAATAGAATTGATACTAACTGGCTCGGTATTCCAAAAGAAGGTTTTGGTTGCTCTAATGATGCTACTGGCTTCCTTGGTCCTCCAAGTTTTGAAGATGCAAAATTCAATATGAATTCAGATACAAAAAAAATCAGTATAAAAATTAGATATTAATAATTATTATGGAGTAAATTATGAAAATTCTAAAATTATTTTCTTTAGTCTTAATTACTACTCTCTTTTTTGTTAGTTGCTCGAACAAGGAAAAAGAGATTTCAAATGAAAAAAAAGATTTTATAAGATATACTCAGGTTATTATTGAGAGTTTTGGAGATACGCCGGAAGAAAGTAATAAAGAGACGATTGATTATATATACGAAAATCCAAATGATTTTTTCTGGAAAACTGCTATTTATAAGGATGCTGAAGGCAATGTATTAAGAACTATTGAAAGAGAATTTGATGACAACAGATTCCCAACTAAAGAATTCACTAAGGAAGATAGTGCAATTACAGAATCGGTTGTCTTAAAATACGATACTAATTTTTATGAGATTACTGAAAAAATAATATATAATGGAATAATAGCTCCAGAGAATAAAGTCAGAGAAGAAAGATATTATTTTGATAAAGATGGTTACATAAATTCTCAAGACGTTACAATATTTGAAAATGATGGTAACTTTAAAAATATTGAAGGAAATAATATAAAAATTGTATACACTTTAGTTGCTTTCCCGGCGAAAACAGCCCGTCCTAAAGGTAGCATTATGCCAACTTACTTCATCGAAAAATATAAATCTTATTTTACTGAAGATGATATATCACGAGATGAAGAAGCAGCTAAAAAATTAAAAATCGGCGATTTATATGTTATTGAAGAAACTAAATTTAACGAACAGGGAATTCCAACATATTTTATGTCGACCCAGCCCGAATGCGAAGACCATCCCGGTAAAGAGTGGTTCAGATGCGATTTTGACGGGATTGGAAATATTGCTAGTATTACAAGTTATGCTAACGAAAATTTGGATTCTTTAATCACTGGTTGCACTCAAAAGCTTTATGAGTACAATGACCAAGGATTTATTGTGAAAATAGAAGAATTAAAATATAATACTGAAACACAAAAATTTGATTTACCACATGATTTAATGATGTTTGATTGGGCAAATCCTCAAATCAACAGCTTTGCTAATTTTATTGATGTTTCAAAAAGAATTGAACATACCTGCTCACATAGTAAAAGTCTTAATGTCCTTGATAAGAAAATTGAAAAATTTGCTGATGGTGAAAAAGTAGTTCTTGAATCCCGAGTTAGCTATCCTATTGATAGCATCCCACAAACAATTGAGACAAAATTAAGAAAAAAGACTATTTATAAATACGAAAATATTACAAAATAAACCAACCAGAATAATTCATCCGATGACTCGCAGTCATCGGATGAATAAAATTTGAGGGTTCGAAAAGACTTTATGATAAATATATTTTAAATTTTTATAAATAATTTACAACTTTTTTTATTTTCTTGCGTTTTTATAAAAGAATTATTAATTTTGTGATATGAAAAGTAAGATATTAATAATATTAGCTTTAATTGTTACGACAATAACTGTTGTTGCCTCAAATGAGATATTGGAATATTTCAATGCCAATTCTGATGGTAAAGTAATAACAATACAATGGAAAGCAATAGATGAATCCTTTATTTCAAAGTATGAAATAGAACGTTCACAAAGTAGTGGCTTATACAAAAAAATATACACACAGGAACCTAACAACAGCTCTTATTCTTATGTAGATGAAGAAGCTTATTTAAAACCAACATCCGGCGATAATACAGAAATTACAAAAACAAATTACAGCTATCGAATAAAAATTATAAAAAAAGATAACACTTACATTTATAGCACTTCTGAATCTGTTTCTCATAGCATAAATAATATCAGACGCACTTGGGGTATGATTAAAGAAATGTTCCGATAATTTATATTTGCTTTCCATATATCATAAACAAATCATTCTTTTCCTATTTTTGAAAGTAAATTATATTGTTAATTTTTATCAATTATTTTAAAAAAAAATCTTATAATTGATCCATATCAAATTTATTTCCCTCATAATTTCAGAGAACTTTTTAAATTCAATAAAATATGTTAATTTTGCATAACTTAAATTATTCTATTAAGTTTATGTTTATTCAACTTTAAAAATGGATTTTATCAATGGGTTTGTTAGATAAATTAAAGAAAAAAGTATCAGATGTTGTTCAATCTACTACTGATGCAATTAGCGAAGCGGTGCAATCAACTTCAGAAGCATTAGGTTTTTCCAAAATAAAAGAAGGACTTGAAAAAACAAGGAAAAGCTTCGTTGAGAAAATACAATTTGTGCTTGGAGTAGGTAGAAAAATTGATGACAATCTACTTAATGAATTAGAAGAAGTTTTAATTACTGCTGATATTGGTGTTGCAACTACAGAAAAAATTATTGAAAATCTTCGAATTAGAGTAAAGAAAGAAGGTTATGAGAATTCTGAAGATGTTTATGAACTTCTAAAAGAAGAAATACATAATATCCTTATTGAATCTACATCAGCAAATAATGATGCCACTTATTATATTGATTCACAAAATAAACCAAAAACAATTTTAGTTATTGGAGTAAATGGAGTTGGCAAAACAACTACTATTGGGAAATTAGCATACAATTACAGAAATGCAGGAAAATCAGTTTTAATTGGAGCTGCCGATACTTTTAGGGCAGCTGCAAACGAACAGCTTGAAATATGGGCAGAGCGTGCTGGCGTTGACATTGTCCAGCAAAAGCAAGGTGCTGACCCTGCTGCAGTTGCTTACGACACTATAAACTCAGCTATTAGAAAAAAAGCTGATGTTGTAATTATTGATACTGCTGGACGCCTTCATAACAAAGCAAATCTAATGGCAGAACTTGAAAAAATTAGCCGTGTTATGAAAAAACTTAAAGCTGATGCTCCAGACGAAGTGTTTTTAATCCTTGATGCTACTACCGGACAAAATGCTATCCAGCAGGCAAAGGAGTTTATGAAAGTCGCAAAACTTACTGGTATAGTCCTTACTAAACTTGACGGTACTGCAAAAGGTGGCGTTATTATCCCTATAGTCGATGAATTAAAAATTCCTGTTAGATATATTGGAGTAGGTGAGAAAATTGACGACCTGCAAGTATTTAATCCCACAGTCTTCATTGAAGCTCTTTTCACTACAAGCACTAAAGTAGAAGTTGAGTTTTAATTCAGATTTGTTACTAAAGAATAAGAATACTTTCAAAAGATTATTTAACTTTAGTAGAATCAGATTTAATGATTGGTTTCATTTCTTGCTGAATAGAATCTTTTTTCACAGGTCTTAAATCTTTAAACGGGTCAGTAGGCAGATTCATTTCAAGCAAACGTGGGTCTGTAATAGCTTCTTTTGCTTCTTTAAGCAATTTAGTAGGGTCTTTAATCAGTTGTAATGGGTCTATTGTCATACTACCGGCTTCTCTTTCCGGCTCTATGATTTCTTTCTCAAGTTTTTTGTTTTCAATTGCTAAACTATCCTTATTTCCAATGCCTTTTACGGCTTCTTTTTTCCTTTCAACTGGTTTTAAAGAATCAGGTAAAGGTTGTCCGCTTTGCAATGCAAGCAGATAGTTCACAGGTAATCTTACATCTTTTGAATACTGGCTTTTAGGATATTTTTCCATTAGCAATTGATAATAATATAGAGAACTGTCGTAATTCTTTAAATCTGTTTCATAAAGCCAGCCGAGTGAATAAAGGGAGCGAGGAGCGTAATTACTTTCCGGATATTCGTTAAAAACTCTTAAAAATTGAGTTATAGCAAAATCATATTCTTTGTTTAATAGCAATGAACTACCGGAATTAAATAAATCTTCTGCTTCATCAATTATATAATTTGAAGTATAACCCTGTTTCTTAATAGCATTTTGTCCATATTCAGTTCTTGGATATTTTTCAACAATGAGTTCCATTAAAGAATCTGATTTTAATGGTTCAAGTTTTTCTATAGCAAGAGCATAAACAAAAAGGAAGCGGGCGCTTTTTGCCTCATCTGGTGGTGTAATCTCTGATGCTTTCTTGTAATATACAATAGCAGAATCTTTCATATCAAGCTGGTCATATACTCTTCCCAATTCAAAATAATTTAGTGCTAACTGTAATTTTACAGTATCAGATTGCTTCTGAACACTCTGATTGGAGTTTAATAAATCATTTATATTAGTATTCTTTTGTTCCCAGCTGTTTAGGAGTGAAAACATTTTGTCTGAAGTAGCAAAAAACGGAGTTCTTGCATTTTTTGTTCGAGAAAAATATTGACGTGCTTTCACATATTCTTTTTTATCGAATAAATCTAAACCCTTTTCAAAATATACAGCTAAAATAGGTGGATTATTAACGTAAGCGGAATCTGCGTATCTTTCTGAAATAGCAAATTCTTCTTCAGTTCCATTTAAACGAACAAGTTGCATTCTGGTGGCATAGGTATAAGCTGCCCATTCATCATAATTGCGATTGTTTTCGAGAGATTTTAATATTTTTTCAGCTTCTTCAAAGCGATTTAACCTAATTAATGATTCTGCCTGAAAAAGAAATGCTTCAAATTCGGCGAGATAATCAGGGCTGTATGTATGAACTTTTGCGAACATTCGTTCTGCTTCTTCAAAGCGATTCAATCGGTAAAGCAGGAATGCAAGCTCAAGTTGCCAGCGGGCGCTGATTTCGTCATCATCAGATTGTGCTATTGCTTGTCTATAAGGGCGCAATGCACCTTGTGGGTCATTTTCAAATAGGGCTAATTCTGCTTCCAAGCGAAATGCATCTGAAAGTATATCATATCTTTTTTTTCGCCAAGCTATATCAACAGTTCGTGATAAAATTATTTTTCCAGAATAAAATTTCCTTTGAATGATTAAATTTTGTGCGAAAAGCAAATGGGCATCAGGAGAATACTCTCCATCTGGAAATCTATCTACAAGCTCACTGCATTTAAGCTGAGAATTAATCCAGTCTCGCTGATAAAAAAATGATTTAGACATTAGATAAAGAGTGCCTTCTATATAACTGCTTTTGGGATGGCGAGCTAATATTTTTGAACCCTTTATGATAACTGAATCTAATTTAATTTTTACTGGTTGAAGTTTCTGCTGGTCAATAATAATTCCCTGCATAAAAGCTGGTGGACCTGAAGTCTGAGTTACCGGTGTATAATTTTTTTGGTCTGGAACCATAACTCTTGGAGTTACACGCCGTTTTTCATCTTGATATTCAAATTCACTCTCAGATTCTTTTATCAAGCGTTTTGTGTTGTAGTAAGTATTGAAATATGTTGTAAAATCATCATATTGCTTGCAATTAGTAAGGATTGTTGCAAGTAATAAAACAATTATTATATTCTTTTTTTTCATTATCGTAAAAAAATATTTTTTATATTATATTTTTAAAAGACGAATTTAATGTAATTTATTGAAAAAAAAGTGAAAAATAAAAATAATTTAATAAAAATATACGAAAGAACATCAATAACTGAAAGAATTAATTTGCTTACTAAAGTTGATTCAACAATTTTATCGACTGAATCGGCTGATGTATCTTTCGATTTTTGTAAATATATTGCTTTGGGTCATTACGAAAATTTCCCAGTCGGCTCCGTTTTAATTCCCCAAAAAATACGCAAGCATTTCTACTCAATTTATGCCTTTTCCCGATTTGCTGACGATATTGCGGATTATCCCAATATTTTAACGAATGAAGAACGAATCAAATATCTTTGTGATTTTGAAAATATACTTGATATATATGAAAGCAAAAAAACTAACAATCCCATTTTTTTAGCACTTTCCAAAACAATTGAAGAGTATAATATTCCCGTTGATACCTTAAAAAAATTAATTAATGCTTTTAAAATAGATGTAAATTTCAAGCAAGCTGATTCTATTGAAGATTTGGAATACTACTGCTCGTTTTCTGCTAATACTGTGGGGGAACTGATTTTAAGATTATTCAATCAATATAACTCCAATACATCATTTTTTTCTGATAAAATCTGCACTGGCTTACAACTTCTTAATTTCTGGCAGGATTTATCAGTTGATATAAAAAATGGAAGAAATTATATTCCGATTTATATTTTGAACAAACATTCTTTAAAAAGTGATGATTTGTTTGTTAATTCTCATATCAATTTAAAAAAATGTTTAGATGAATTATTGGAAATTACAGAAAATTATTTTACTATAGGGCAAAATCTTTTACATCATATTGATAACTTCAGGTTAAAATTAGAATTAAAAGTAATCATTCAAGCAGGTTTTTACTTTTTAAATAAAATGAAAAAAAACAGTTTATATTTACTCAAAGAACGACCAAAACTAAAAAAGATTGATACAATCAGAATTTTTGCAAAAGCTTTGCTGAATTAGGAATTGTCTATATGAAAAAAATTCTTTTTTAGGATTTCTAAATGCCACTTTGTCTTTTAAAGTGTATAATTGCTTATATCACAAATATTTCAAGGAATATAACAACCATCAGGTAAACACGATGTTTGATTATTCTTAACAAGTGGTTGCAATCCCTTGTTAAGAGTTAGAAAGCAAAACATCGTTCATTTTGACAAAAGTAAACGTCTTCGTTTATTTTCGCCTCGGAATGACAAGTAAATATAAAATTTTGTGTTTAGGAAGTAAAACAAAAAAGGGCGATAAAATCGCCCTTTTAAAATTAATTCAACTGATTATTATTTTACAACTGTAATCATTTGAATTGTTTGATTTTGTCCTGCTACTAATTTGCAGATATATTTACCATTAGAAAGTGTTGAAGCATTTAAATTAATGCTGTATTCACCGGCAGTTTTATATTCATTTAACAAATCAGCAACTTCATTGCCAAGAGCATCATAAAGTTTCATTGTAATCTGTGAATTTTCTGTAATAACAAAATTCAATGTAGAATTGCTTGAAACCGGGTTTGGATAGCAATTTAAACCAAATACATTTGAGCTTGGAGTAGTTTCAACTTTAATTGCATCTCCTTTGGCTTGTGCAATTATAACATTGTTTGAATTATTGTTAATTTCACCGAGGAATTCATTTGTAACTGCATCATAGAATCTGAAATTCTTTGATAGGTCATTTACATTAATTGAAACAGGATACTCAACTCCCTGTAAAAGTATTACCGTATTTGAATTTTCAAGGTTTCTTCCGCTGCTATATCTTACATCGAATAATTCTGAAGGAGGTGCTGGTGGCATCTCAAAATTGGTTAAATCAATTGAACTGTTTGATGTCCAATATAAATTAGAAGAAGCATTTTTATCGCTAATTGTAATTTTTGTAGCATCATTAAGAATTGATTCTCTTTCATTAGGCACATCATAAGCAAAAATACGGGAAGTACCATAATCAATTTTCAAGTAACCATGACCGGGATATTCGTCATCACGACCGACTTTAATCCAATAACCTAAGCCGGGAGTTATTTCAGACACTTCAACATAACCTCTGTCGGTCAAATAAGACCATACACCAAATTGTTTTGTATATCTTGGCTGTGGCTCTCTCAAAGTTGAGTTGGGAATTGCTTCAAATTTAATTTGCTCAATTGATACAGGAACAGATAAGGCACCAATAGTGTTCCAACCAGGATAGACACGAACTTCGTTATCGTAAAGTGGTGAAATATGCATAATATGAGCGCCTGCAAAGCGGGTATCAACTGTATCACTGTATTTTATGAAATATCCAACACCAGCTTTTAATTCTTCAGATTGCTGATATTGATTTTGGGAGAAGAAATATGGAATATTTACTGCATTTGGGTAAATCTTTAGATAATTTAAATCTAATGGTTTTACTGGAATAGATAGTAAATTCCAACCTCTTTTAATTATTGGATTTCCCTGAACATCAACATATTGTATAACTTTTGGTAAAGTATATTCAATAACAAAAGTAGTGTCCATTGGGTCATTCAATGTATATGAATAACGGGTGCCACCGATATTTGTTGCTTCTCTCATATTGATATTAAATTTAATACCGTTAAGGGCATCTCGCAAGTATAACTGGGCATTTGGTGGGAAATCTTCAGTATCCCATTCTAAAATCACAGGATAGTAATCAGAACCGCCAGCGGAGTATCTACAAAGATATTTGATTGATGTAGTAGTGTCATAAGAGCTTCTTATATCGCGTGAACGGGAGAAATAATATCTTTCTTCATCATTTGGAGAGAAATCACCGAATCCATACTGAACATCACCAATAACATCTTCGTCAGTTGGGAACCATCTAGCATAAAAGCCGGAAGGAGCAGTTGTATGAGCGAATTCACCATAGAGAGTATCAACACCATTAGTGGCTCTGTTTCCAGTACCAAAAATCAATTCAGTAGTTTGAGTTTGAGATCCTCTTGAATTTTTAACTTTAATTTTCATTCCGCGATGCTCACCATAAACCTGGTCTAATTCTGGCTCTGCCGGATTTGCAAAATTAATAAAAGTTACTCTCAAACGTGCTGGAGAAATTGATGCAGTTGAAGATTTTAATGTTATATAACCAACATAAGTTCCAGCTTTTTGAGGTAGAGCAGCAAGTTGTGTATTATCGCAACGAATACTTAAGAAAATTTCAGGGTCTAATGTAGTTGTAGCACCATTGGGGTCGCGGTCTGTGCCTAAAATACTATTGTCAACTCTGAATATTGTTCCCTTGGTTGACCAATTATTTGAAATAGTATTAGGTGGTTTATTGCCATCCATTTTGAAAAGTAACCATGGTTGGTCAGATTCAATTTCTAAATCAATGATTCTTGAGCGTGTTGTGCTATTTGCTAATTTAATTTTTCTATCGCCGGAATAAACAGGTACTTCTATATTTCCTTCATCATCAGTAATCGGGTCGGTCATATGCCATAATTCGCCCGGAACAATTTGTAATAATGAAAATGGTGATGGAGTTCCAATAGCTCTTTCCAAAGTAACATTTATCTTTGGTAAATTATCTGTAATATTGATATAAATAACACCGGGTAGTGTTGGCTCAACATTCCATTGTGAATTTGGCGGAGGATTATTTGGGTCCGGTGGACGATTATATATACCTGCCATACCAGTAAATCCACCTAAGCCGGTTAAATGGTTAAATGGAGTTGGGTCTGGATAATCAAATTCAACGTTTGGATTATAAGGACGTAAATTCTTAAATGGAGCTGTTGTTGCAACATTTAAATCATTAAACATTATTACATTGGATTTCAAATAGATAAGTGTTTTTCTTGCCGTTCCTACTAAACCTTCTTTAGCAATAACTTGGAAACGGACATATAACATAACTTCGAAATCATCAGAATTTGGTAATGCATTTGATGACATACCTGAAATAACTATTTCTCTTCCTTTTAACTTATCCTGTAATGGAGTAGAAGGATTAACAAATTCTCTGTAAGTATGATTAGTAAAGATTTCCCAGTCAATAATAAAATCTTTTGCTAATGGGTCTGGCTTAAATCTAAACCTTGGATCCAATGGGTCGTTAACAGGATGAAAAGTTTGGATATCAACTGGCTTGATAGCAGAGCTATCGTAAAGCATTGAAAACTTGAATGAATGTATAGGGTCCGCCTGATACATAAAAGCAGTTTGTGGATAGGTCTTCCATTGATTTTTTACAAATACTGGAAGTAGGAATTCGCGGACTTCATTTCCTTTTGATGGTGGAATCCAAATTCTTCCATCAGGATACCAATCCTCATTCCAACCATCTGAAGCACCAGTTAAACTCAGAATAGGAATTGCAGGACGTATCTGGCTATAAGCATTCTCAGTAAGCATCGAAATGAATCCTATCAGTAATAGGGCAAAAAGCAAGCCGACGCTTCTTTGATGTAAATTATTGAACTTCATATTGAACCTCCATATAAAACAATTATAATTTAATATTTTATTAATAATATATTCTTTATCGCATTTTTATTTATTAATTGAAGTATGTAAATACCATCTACATAATTATTTACTTCAATTCTATATTCGCTCTGTTTGTTTAAAACATTTTTTCTTTCTAATATTTTTCCATCTAAAGACATTAATGTAATCCCATTTATTTCTATTTTTTCATCTGTAATAATAAATTCTTCTAATGATTTATTATAATAACAATTTATTTCATTTAATATTTCTATTTCTACATTATTTGAAAAAGTATCCTTTATTTCACTTCTTATATATTGACAGTCTCCATAAAGATAAGTAATACAGGAACATTCATTTATCTTTATTGGATTTATACTCAATTCAACGATAGTGTCATTTTTCGTCTTCTCGTTCAATTCAATATAGAATCCATCTCCACTCTTTATATCTCCATCAATCTTTGTTCTTAACAAACCACTTTCACTGTCATAGTTTATTAATTCAAGGTTATCGGATAATGAATTTATTCCACTTATATCAAATCTTGAAGTATCAGAAATACTTATCTGGAAATCAACAGTATCCAATCTTGCATCACTATAACCTGATAGCAAAGCTGTTGTTGAAACAGAACTTTCTTCAAATGGAAGAATAATAGAATCTAATTCAAACTCAGAAGATAAAAGTCTATCTTCTTTTATAAAAACCTCTGATTTAACAAAGGTATTCTCTATACTATCAACTTCTTTCTTAAAATATTCTGTAAATTCAATGAACGAAATATTCACAAAAGCGGTATCCGGGCAATTACCGATATAATCACCAAGAAAAGCAATTAATGGTTTATTCCCTTCAATCAAGCTTGTCGTTTTAAGAGCATAGCCGTAAAACTTACCTGTATCAGCAAAATTGTAATCTTTTACTTGAATACCTTCAGTTAAAGTACCAGATGTTAGTGCCGTATGAAACTTTAACTTTTCGGGATTATAATTAATTTCAAAATTATATCCGGCTAAAGAATCATTTTTCGTAATTTCACCAATATCAATTACAACGATTACTGATGATTTTTTATTTCCACAAATATCAACTACATTATTACTAATTAATTTAGCAGTAATATTTTCTTTAGCAATTATTGTGTGGCTACCTGATAAAAGCAGCCACACAATTATTATTATATTAAATAGTCGATAATTCATTTCTGATTATCTGTTTAACATCATTTTCCTAGAAACAGAAGTATTTTCTCCAGTAAGTTTATAGATATACATACCATTGCTTAATTGAATTCCATTGGAATCAATTCCGTCAAACTGGTATAAATATTGTCCTGCTGATAAATATTGGTTTGCCAATACTTTAATTCTATTTCCGGAAATATCATAGACTGTCAAAGTGTAATTTCCATCTTCAACAACGTTTACAATAATATTGGTGTTTGATGTAAACGGATTTGGTGAATTTTGCAATAATAACTCATTTCCTAAAACATTATTGTCAACAGGCAATTTATAATTTTGATTTGAAAGAGAATTATCATTGAAAGTAACATTACTTAAATTAAGTTCTTCATCTGAAGTAGTAAAGGTTACATAAGCAAGAGGAATCGACTTCTCGAATTCACCTGAACCAGCAAATACTAAAATATCATTTGAAAAATCAAGTAAAAATTTGTCATCAAAAATATTTGATTCAACATTTAAAATCTTTCCATTTATTTCAAATTTTGAAGCAACATTACCATTTAAATATCCATTTAAAAATACTGGGAATTGGTATGTATTTTCATTAATTTTAGTAATTTCACCAATATTGACATTACTTGCAATTAATTCCTGTGGAATTACTTTACCATATTGAACAATAGTATCAATTAGCCAAGGCAATTTTGGTAGTCTTGCACTAAGATAATGAAGTATCATAGCAGCATCAAATTCGGTAACCTGGAAGAATATATTATTCTTTGAAGGAACGTTAACATAAGGTGGAACGTTGATATTTTGGTCATAATATTCATCTCTCCATGGTATATTTACTTTAATACCACCCATAGTAAGGTCATAATAATATCTACCGTTATGATTAACATCACCATGATATCCCTGACGTCCAAGTACACTGTCTAAAGGAATTCTTGTAGCAACAGAATTTAAAATTAGATAAGCATCATTAATTGTTACATATCTGTTTTGAGGCATACCAATATGTCTAAAGTTTTTTGACATATCAACATCGCCATCGCCCCAGTTTGATGTATCTCTATATCTGAGAACCGGTTTGAACAAGAAGACGCTATCTGTAGCACCAGTTGGTGGATAGTTCATTGTCTTTATTTGTGAAATTGGAGCTAAGCTTGGATTGTAGTAAACTAAAGCATTCAAGAAATCATTAAAGCTCCCACCTTTAATACCAACTGCAGCACCAACTCCGACATTCATACCAACAGAGCTATAGCTAAATTCAATATTACCCTGTTTTGATGTAGTATCAGTTGATTTATACAATTTTACCTGAAATGAAGCAACTCTTGTTGGATTAGTTGGGTCATTGACGTTCAAATTTTGCCATTGCACAGTAAGAACATTGTTTTCAGTTTTATAGGAAATTCTTGAAGTAGCTCTATAGCAGTGATTGCCCCAATAAGGTGCAATAACATTGTTTTGATAGCGAGCTTCATCAAAAGTGAAAAGGCCCTCTGGCAATTCCTGAGAAAGTGAAAGTGGGTTGTTGAAAGTAACGAATCCATTGACACAAACCCAAAGATGAGTAAAAGTATTGCCATTAAATTCGAATTCGAAACCAATAGGAATTTGAGAATAACCATTAATTGTATCAATAATAGCAGATGATACTCTTGTAAATGATGTTGGTGAGAGATAATTATCTCCTACCAAATCAGTATAACTACCTTTTTTGATATTAACTGGTGGCTCAAATTCACTATAAACTTGGGCAGCTGCTGGTATTGAAATTATAATTCCAAGTACAAAAGCAACCCCGAGCATAAATGATAGGTATTTCTTCATATTTTTCTCCATATATTTATAAATTATTTTTCATAATTTAATTGCAGGCATCTAAAAAAAAGATGCCTGCATTTATATTAATATTATTTTACAATAACCATTTTATAAGCAGATGTAACTGAGCCAGCAATCATTCTACAAGTATAAGTTCCACTTGATAAATTATTTGCATTCCAATTAATAGTATATTGTCCAGGTGCATAATCTTTATCAGCAACTAATGACACTATGTTACCAAGTTGGTCAATAACTTCAATTTTTACTTTACTTGAAACTGCAATTTCAAAGTTAATGTTGGTATTATCATCAAATGGATTTGGTGAAATTGATTTTATACCGGTTTCAAATCCAGCTATAGGTTGTTCATCTACACCGCTTATCCAATCGTAATGAATACGGAATGCATTGACAACATCAGTTGGGATTATAATAGTACAAATATCACCGTCAATAGTGTATTGAAGGTCAGTTGCTTTTTTGCCTTCACCAGTACTCATATTATAGCTAAAGTAATTACCTTGAGATGAAATAGCATCGCTAATCCACCAGGTTGGGTCGTCTGTTTGTGCTCTTTGTGGAATTTCAGTTCTGTTCCAGCTAATTTTAACTGGATAATAAATACCAGTATTACCTTTTTCGCCACCAGCTTGGAATATTCCTCTGTAAACATAAGAACCTTCAGTAGCACCACCCTTAGGATAGATATTTCTTAAGGTACCATTTGTTTGTGGTATTTGCCATCTTGCATCAAATATATCCTGGTTTGGAATTGGTGGTAATTCAAATTCGCAGAAGTTATAATCAAGAGTACCTACTTCATTATTGTCGGAACCATCGCCGGTTGTAGCGCCAGTTTGCGGATTTGCAGTACCAAATTCTAATAATTGGAATGCTCCTAAAGTTCCATCTGGACGTGTATTTTCAACTTTTAAAGTAGCAACAAAATTAGTAACATCAGACATCTTGAGACGATAAATTAAAGTTACTTTATTGTTTGCTTTATCTTTAACTTCGATTTTAATAGTTATTTTTCCATCAGAATCGCGTGGTATGTCGAAATTATCTGTCCATACTCTGATAGTATCATATTCTTCATCCTGTTGGCTTGTTCCGCCACCATCAATAAATTGTGCATTCAAGCCACTGGTTGGTTGAAGGACAGTAACAGTTAATTCTTCTGCTGTTCTACCTTCAATATCTGCTCTTAATAAATCTCTATCACTTACAACGATAAAATCTTCGTAAAGTTTACCATAATCAATACATTGTACTGAAGGAGATGAAATAAACATCGGTGGATGGTTTGTTGAATCAACAAGCAAGTTAAATGTTTTTACAACAGGTATTCTTGTTTCACCATCAATGATATCCCAAACAACTACAGTAACTTGTTCATCTTTTGGAGCATCTGTAATACTTGGAGTACCATAAAGTAAACCACTTGTTTCATTTATTTTTAGCCATTTTGGAGTAGTTTTCAGTCCGGATAAATCCCAAACACCTGCTTCTGGATAGCATGGGTCTTTATCTATCTGGTCATAAGGATAATCATCATAAACTAATTCAAATTTATGTTCCTGACCAAAGTTTGCATCAAAAACTACAATCATCTTAGTTGAATCAAGTAAGCCGGGATTATAATCTAAATCTTCTTTTGCATCTGGAAGTGATTGAGTAATAATATCAGGTGCATAGTTAATGAATAATTTAACATCTAAACTTGTTAATCCGGCATGTCCATCTTCAGCTAAAATTGTGAAAACAGTATCGTTAACTAAATAGCCATTATATTGATTAATTGGTTTTAATAATTGTAATGCTTCTGAAGCAGGAATTCTAACGTTCAATTTTCCATAAGTAGTTAAATCGACAGCAAATAAATCTGCTTCTGTATCAGAATCATATTTGTTTAAATATTGATTTGAAAGCCAATTAGGTTTATCAATTAATGAATAATTTGTTCTTCCATACGGGAATTGCCAACCTAATTCTTCTGCAAAGAAATCTTCCATTTCGTCATCAGTATTGAAATCTGCCTGGAATCTTAATTTATCAGTAACGTTAGCAATTAATTTACCTTCAGAAGTAACTCCGCAAGTGTACCATGAATCCTGATAATTAATTGTATCAACAATTGTTGTTGTTTGGTCAATAACATAGTTATTATTTGCTAATTGCTGTCTTGTAACATTCGGGTCTGGAATAGTTACAGGAGTTGGATTCATATTCCTTGGTGAGTTATAAGGTAAGAATTTAGGTGGAATATTAACAACGTTAATATTGAACTTAAATTCATTTGAGTAGAAGTTTGAACCGACATCGATAGTATCCGCCTGTAAGAAACGAGCTAGATAATCTGTATATAAAGGTGCGTTCAAATATGGTTTGAACAAATTAATGAATTTACTTATATAATCTTCATCTAAGCCGGATAATTCTTTAAGTTTATCAATTGTTCTCCAGTGTGGTGGATAGTTATCGACTCTTACGGTAACAAATTCACCTTCAGGAACTACGAATGGATTTATTGGTTTACCATTAAACTGCATCCAGCCAGATGCTTCATTCTTTTCAGGACCAGAGCTTGGAATCATCTTTGCCCAGAACCAATACATTAAAGCATCATTTGGATTGAATTTATATTTATATGATAAATTAGTATAATTATCTGGGTCAATTAAGGACATTGGGTCAATAAAGCCATTATTATCAATAGCAGTTACTGCTAAGATAGAATCACGGCCTTCCATTGAGCCGGGTTCTAAGTTCTTTTCCAGTTCTTCCTCTGATAATAAATAATATATACTTTGATGGTCGCTGTAAGCACCTCTTCTTACTGGATATGTTCTGTTTTCAGTTAAGAATATTTTGTTCATAAAGTCATCGTTCCAAATAGTATCTGGAATTCCTAAGTCTCTCTTCCATGGATATTCAGAAGGAACTATATCAATAATTTTTCTTTCGCCAAGAGCAGGTATATCACCTGTGTATTCTGGTGGATTAACTGAGCCGGTTACTACAAACTGTAAACCTTTTTTCAATGCTTCAGTAGGACCATATTGCCATAAATATGACCTTGAAACGATAAATACAGAATCACCAACGTTAACTGGTAATGCAGCATATCTTTCACCGGCAAAGTATGTTTGTTTGCCTTGGTCTGATGCTGGCATTGAAGGTCTGTTGCTAAATAAATTAGTTTTATTTGCAAAAGAGTTTGTGCTTTCATAGTATTTTCTACCAGGTAAGGTAGCAGCATCTTCATTATATGGATTTCTGTTCAAACTATCAAGAAGTTGGAACAAGCTACCATAAGTAGGCAAGCCCTCAGAAATTCTTCTGGCAATACCCGGTTTAATAGCAGAAGAAGAGCGGTTTGTTGAGTCTGGTACTAATTCGACTCTTGCTCTAAATAAACTTCTAGCTTCGTCAACACCTTGAATAGCGTCTTCGGAGAATTGCTTCATATTTACACGAATGTAATCACCAGTAGTTTCATTAATTACAAAGAATACTGTCTCATTCAATGCTCTTGGGTCGTGATTTGATATTTCAATGAAA
This sequence comes from uncultured Hyphomicrobiales bacterium, assembly GCA_964498585.1. Classification (GTDB taxonomy): domain Bacteria; phylum Bacteroidota; class Ignavibacteria; order Kapaibacteriales; family UBA2268; genus JAAYJM01. Next base: position 26,993 of record CAZCHH010000008.1, on the reverse strand, counting down.
CCTTCATAATCTATTTTTGTTTCGATAAACAATGGATAACCTACCGGATGATAGAATATGCCATCTGCATCTGCATAAAATTCGTCTTGTAATTGTGTAATTAAAGGATATTTTAATTCTGAGTTTTCGTCTCTCATTTCAGCAACAAATGGGTCTCTTGTATATCTCTTTATATATTTTCCATTTGATGGTTTAGTATCATCAGAATATAATTCAAATTTTGGTGGAATACCAACTGCAAAATCTTCAATTGGACTCATTCTACGATTTGAATAATCTGCCGTTTTAATGTCTGTACCTTTATCATAAATATCATATACAAAGCCGGACATCAAAAGTTTTTCTGGAATACTGTTTGGTGCAGCAGTGTTTTCATCACCCTGTATATTTAAAAGTGGAATTGGCTGATAATTAAATCTGTTAATACTTTCAAATGGTCCTTGTTCTAAAGGATTCATTCTTGGATTAGCATTATTCCACCAAATATAACCTAAATGATTTTGATTGTCAGTAGCAATAAAGAATGTTTCTTTAACTGCATTTGCCCAGCCACCGTGAACATTGCTAACAACCATATTAACATTTGCTTCGGTGTGTCCCCAGTAATTACTCCGTAAAGTATCAATACCACCATAGCCGATACCGCTTGTTCCGACTAATACTCCTTTTGTATTTGGAGCATCGGGAAGACGGAAGAGGAATCTTGCTTTGTTGTCATAAATTGAGTTAGCAGTAATTGATGAAGTATTTGCCGGTAATGGTCCCATTACGTTTGCATAGAAAATTGCGCCAGCTAAATCGCTTGATGCTTCATTCTTTTCTGTTATTCCGGGTAATGGTTCTTTAATATAAGGACCAGTTATAGCATTTTGTAAAATACCAATTTGATTATTGTCTATTGCTTCATTACCTGTAACCAAGCAACGGGTTAAAATAAAGTTTAAGTTATAATTATCAGAATAAACAGCAGCTCCGCTATAAGCTTTATTGCTTTGGAATCTAACTCTGTTTAATCTTACACTATCTTCTCTTAATGCTCTGTTTGAATTTATAATATCAAGGACATAAATAGCACCTCCAAGACCAATGCCATTTTCTGGTAAATTAACATTTGGATGTGGGTGGTATCTTCTTACATCTAATCTTGCTGTATCGCTAATCATAACTTTATTCCAAGTAGCACCGCCATCTTCAGTCTTCAATAAACTGGAGGTATATGTAGTACCTTCAACTGGCTGATTTTCACCGACCATATAACCGATTTGAGGTGTTATAAAGAATAAGTCAAATAAATCACCTTCCGTATTTGATACTTGTTGTGCCCAAGTTTCTCCGGCATCTGTTGTTTGTAAAACAATGCCGTTTTCACCGAGGATAAATCCTATATTTAATTTAAAGGATATCTTAGTAAAGTCAACATTTTCTGGTCTGTAATCGCCTTCCCAGGAAAGTCCACCATTTGTTGTTTTAAGAACAATAGCACCATCTCCGACAATGTAACCAACATTTGCATTAACAAAATAAAGTGAATTTAAATTGTTAAATGTATTGGAGGTAACAAATTCCCAACCGTTTAATGTGCTTACTTTTATAATAGTGCCTTCAGAGCCGACAATCCATAGATTATCAGCATCAGCCCAGAATAAACCGAATAAATCTTTTTCAGTAAAATTAGTTGGTTGTGCAGGAAAACCAGGAATAGTAGCTCCCCAGGTATTTCCACCATCGTCAGTTAATCTAATAAAACCATCATCACCAATCATAGCGCCTTTTGAGCCATTAAAAGCAATAGCATTAAGTGGGCTAAAATATATATTACTGACAAACCAGGTTAAACCTCCATCATTGGTTTTAACAAGATAACCATCGAAAGTTGTTGCAAAACCAATACTATTTGTAACAAAAGTTATATCTGAATAATTAAATGGTTGTGCTTCAACATATTCCCATTTTGTTCCATCTTCAGTTATTTTCATAATTGTTCCGTTTTCACCAGCTGCGAAACCTGTTTCCTGATTTAAGAAATGAATTCCATAAAAGTTATCATTTCTTACAATTGTTCCGGGAATTTCAACTTGAGTAGTTCCAGTTCCACTTTGGGCATTAAGAACATCATCTTCAACCATAATTTCGTTATCAAGGAAACGGGTTAACATACCTGTTTGCGGAGGATATGTGCTTGGATTGAATGTAAATACATCATCATTCGAAATAAAGTTTGTGGCAATATTATTTTTAAGTGGGTCAAAAACAACATTATCCAAGTCTGTTAAGAAGAATCTCTTGATTTCTCTGATTGGACGGATTAGTGCAATAGCAGCACCATTACCATTCATAACTTTATTTGCTCTGAATTCAGTACCTTTAACTAAGTTAATGTCTGCATCAACTGAATAAATAGCACCACCACCTCTGATAAGTTTTTTATTATCTGCAGAAATTTCTGTATTTAAACCAACTGTATTTTCAACAAATTCAGCTCTGATTATTTGGATTGCTTTTTCTTCAGGTAATAAAGCTCTACGAGATAAATCGACATTTAAAGCACCGCCGGAATATCTTGCTGAGTTTTCTAAGAATCTTATTGAACGAACACCACCATAACCCATTGAAGAAAGACCATCAATACCACCGGCACCGGTAATTACTGGTGTTCTTTCGGTATAAATAGCTCCGCCAAAGTATTGTGCTGAATTGTTTTCAAATAATACATAGAAACCATAGTCTCTTGGATAGTCATTAAGTTGTGCGGCTAAACTTTTTACATCGTGTCCGCCGAGAATTGGAGATTGTTGATTTCCCCAAACTGCTTGAACGAAGATAGCTCCACCAACTCCAGAAATGTTATTTATAAATTCTGTTTCATTTCCAGTATTAACTCTTGCCGGACCGCCACGTACTTGTAAGCGGGCATTCCAGTTATTAGAATAAGTATAAATTGCTCCACCTTTTGAAAAATTAGCAGCATCATCAAGTTCTTCTAAATCTTCATTAATATAAGGAGTAGCTGTTAAATTATTTTTAAATGCACCACTAACAATCAAAGAAGTAGCATCATTACTTAAATATGGATTATCTAAATTTATATTACCAACATAAATAGCACCACCATTAGCACCTTGCTGGGTGAATACATCTTCTAAAATTGGTTGATATGATGTTGCATTATTGTTTAATGCTTCAAAAGTATCATCTTTGAAAGTAAGAAGTTCATCAGTAACACCATCTGCTGCTTTGATGAATAAACTGTTATTTACACCAAGACCAACTTCAAGTGGATTTTGACCGTAAATATACATAGCACCACCAGCTGCGGTATTACGTCCGTCTTTTTGCGGTTCTGCTTCATTTTCTAAATCGGTTATGATAAGAACTGGAGGAGTTCCAACAGCTTTTTGTCCGATATTTGAAAGTAATACTTTATTATTTGTAAAAGATACGTTTCTAAATCTGCCAAGGAAAATTGACATACGTCCATCATCATAAGCTTGTCTGGCAAAATCATATTGGAATGGAGCAAGTGGAACTGAAGCTAAATTTGGCTCAGCAAATTGCTCATCAATATAATCAATTACCGGGACAAGTGCATTTATGGTTGAAGGAGCGCCATCTCTTTCAGTAATATTTGGATTTTTTATTGCTGGATAATAAGTAGTAAAAGCGAAGGCACCATCTTTTGGGAAACCGTTAGGCGATTGTAAAAACTGAATAGCACCGCCACGATGACGTGCCATATTATTTTTAAATTCGCAGTCAATAAGCCAGGTACGTGATGAGAATGTAGTAATTGCACCACCACTACCATTAGTAATAACTCTCATCTGGTTATTTAAATTATCTACTTGTGCAACTGTCAAATTCATCCAGGGAAGTGGATTTGTTGCGAATGTTTCATAACCATAATATTTTGTTCTGTCAACTGTAGTATCTTTGCGGAAACCGTCGAAAGTACAGTTTCTGAAGAATGCAATTCCAGAACCGGGAAGAATAACTATATGTCCCCATTCTCTAGAGAAATTATCAACCGGTTGACCAATAAAATTAATTCTATTTTCTTTTACATTTAATCTGGCTGAGTCTAAAGGATATAAGTTTTTAACTGGGTCAAAAGAGTGTAATTTCGATGCAGTGAACATAATAGCTTCTTCATAGCTAATCCATACTTGGTTTACTGTTGGTATAGTGCCTGGTATTGGAGAAGTTATTTTTCTTTGAACTGTATCAAGAAGAAGATTGTACACTAAATTGTATTTGTTACTATGAATTGTTTTTTCTCTCTCTGTAGTCCATCTTATTGTCTGGTCCGTAGCAGAGCGATATGCAAAATACCTAAGGTCATAATACCCTGTAAATTGTTGAATTAGATTGGTAGAATGTCCGGGAAGCGGAATTATACCATCTGGATGACGGTTGTAAACTGATTTTGAAAAGCCGTCTGCAATGATTCTGCCGCCAACAGAGTCAATTAAACGACCATTCGGATAGAACAACACTGTTGTTCCGGGTTCGATAATTAATGTTCCTGCTACCACATAATCTCTATTAATTATGTAGGTAGTATCTTTAAGTAAGATTCTTACATCATTGGGCTCTATCTTGCCCGAAATGTAAGCTTGTGGCCTTTGGGCATCTGCTTCCCATATTAGGAAAATGCCGAAAAGCATCACTAAGAAGCTTAAACGAAACAATCGATGCATAATACCTCCGATTAAAAATGATTTATATTATTAATTTATGAAAAACATACATTTATTTTCTATATATATTTATGTTATCAAACAAAATGTTCTATTCAATAACTGTGCCAAGTCTAATAAGACGTGCTTTGGATAGCCCTACGTATTCTGAGCCAGCTTCTAAAATTATTTCTTTATATATTTCTATTGCTTTGTCTTTATTTCCAGCTTTTTCATAGCAAATACCTGAAAAAAATGCGTATCTGTTTTTAGAACCAACTGTTACACCTAATTTTGATGCTTCTTCGTAGTATTTAGAAGCATTAGCATAATCTTTTAATGACTCTAAAGCAACCCCCATTCCGGCGTTTGCACCTTCTAAAACGGTATTTGCTTCAGATTTTAAAGCTATTTCAAAATATTTTTTGGATTCTTCGAATTTATTTAAATTTAATAAGCAATTTCCGGCATACAAAGCAGCCACTTTGCCTTCTTCCAAACCTTCATAATTTTCAACTATTTCAGTAAGTCCAATGACTTTTTCACCGCGTATTGTAACTGTTGGCTCGCCTTTTAAAGCAACATCATAATTTGCTTCGTTATAATATGGTAAAATTCTAGCTAAAGATACCGATGCTTCTTCTTTTTTCTCCACTGCATCTGATTCAAACTTATTCTTTATAAAGAAAAATAAAGCAGTTACTGCTATTACTATTATCGAATAAGTTATTATTTTTTTGCTATTATTTTGTATATAATTTTGAATCTTTTCAATTGTATTTAAATTGTCCTGTTTCTTTAAAGGAAATTTTTCTCCAATATTTTCTTCGGTCTCTTGAGTAAAATTCTTTTTTTTCATATTATTTTAACTTATTTATTTATAAATACTTAATGTACGCCCGAAGGGACTCGAACCCCCAACTTTTGGAACCGGAATCCAACGCTCTTGTCCAATTTGAGCTACGGGCGCTTAACCCATTCTTTTTCATAATACAAATTTATGTCATAAAATTGAATTTTCAATATTAAATTTCCAAATTAATTTGATATTATTCCAATTTTAAAATTTTAAAAAAAATATTTGTGATTTTAAACTAACAGTGTGTAAATTATTACACAACACTTTTTATTATCTCACTTTACGTAATTTCATATTCAGATTTAAACAAAGTTGAGTTGATGCACTTTTTTTATTTATTAGCTCAATGATATCATTTCATATTTGAAACGAAACATTTTTGTAAGTGTTGTTTGTAATTTAACTGTCATTCTGAAGCGTTGTGAAGAATCCAGAGGATTAGGGATTAAGGTTTTTTCTGGATTCTTCGCTGTGATTAGAATGACAGAATAAAAATTATGTCATCTCAATTTAAATAAATCACTTGCTTTACTAGGGATTTCGGAATGACAATTTTATTTTGCACTACTTGTTGTAGGTTTGGTATAAGATATACAATTTTATTACTTTTCTAAAAACAGCATAAAAAAACCTTCTGATTATTACATTTCAGAAGGTTTAAATTTTTTAGGAAAGAAACTCAATAAAAACTCTACTTAATCTACATATATAAAATAAATCATTTGTCTAGCTAATCAACCTTTGCTAAAGAGTAGCTTAATTCTTCCATATCCAATTCATACTTATCGTCGCAGCAAATATCATCTTGTTTTCTGTTAATATGAGGTCTTCCGCTTCTTGGAATGTCATAAAGTCCTAAAACACCTTTTTGGTCCCACATAACGAGCCAGCGGTTAATAGTATCACGATGTACATCAAATATTCCAGCTAAATTATCAACATCGTAATTCTTAGAATATAGCAAGATAGCATGAGCCCTTTGACGTATTCTGAATTTAGGAGAGTTTTTTATAAGATATGACAATTTCCTCTCTTCCAATCGAGTCAATGTTATACCGTATTTCATAATGCACCTTAAATTTTTTTATATATTAAATATTTGTTATATTACATTATTTTGAATAAATAATAGGAATATAACTTTTTTCTAATTCCAATATAATTGAATAGTATTAAAAAAAGAATTTCCATTTTTTCCCAATTTTAAAAAAACTATACCTCAAAAAGAGCAAAATTATAAATTAAAACTTACTAATTGAAATGAAAAAAGAATATAAAATTTTTGATGATGATACTATAGAATTATTAAGGTCAGATGTAATAAAAAAATTCGATAATATTCTTAAAACTAATACTCATTGCAAGTTATTAGTTGATGATATATTTGAAAATACGGGCAGGTCTGTCGGAAATACTACAATAAGACGCTTCTTCGGTTTAGATAGGAGTGCAAATAAACCATCAATTTATACTCTTGACACTTTATCTCTATATGCTGGTTATGATAGTTTTGAACATTTTATTTTTCAAAAAAAAGAAAATCGAAAAACAGGAAAATCAAAAAAAAATAAATCTCTTCAACGATATAATTGGCAAGAATTTAAAGCTATTTCAGATGAGTTTTCATATCTTAATTATAAAATAGTTAAAAACAAATTAAAATTACCTTACGATATTGTTATAGAACGACAGAATACATCAGATTTTATATCCAATTTTTTTGAATCAGATAAAATGGTTACCGCTATAGTCTCGCCACCGGATTGTGGAAAAAGCATTGCTGTTGCTAAATTTATAGAAAAAAGATGGTTTAATTATAATCCAACAAATGATGTTCTTATCTATTTTGGTCCTCATTCATTTACTCAACTAGTTAATAAAAGTTTTGATTTTCAAAGTTGGTTTTCTAATACTTTTAAAAATTATGATTATATAGAGTTCCTTAATTTCTTTGAATTAAATGTTGAAAAAAGAGAAGGCAATTGTGTAATAATTTTTGATTCAATCGAAACTATTGCAAACAATTCTAAACTATTCGATTTATTTATCAATGCATTTATAAAGTATATATCTACAATTGAACATATTAAGTGGATTAAAATTATTTTTCTTTCAAGAACGGCAACTTGGAACAACATAATTTCAACTATTAGTAAATTCCAGGCATTAGAAAGATTCTTTTACAATTTACCTTTCAAAACTACAAACGATTCTTTAATAAATTTTGAGCTTCTTAATAAAGATGAGATTGAAAGTATTATTAAATTAGCTTTAAATAAGTATTTTATTAATGATTATACTTTAGTAAGGCCAATCCTATCAACAAATATTTGTCAATTATTAAGATACCCTTTTTTTTTAGAGCTATACATTAATAATTATTTAAATAATAAAGAATCATCTTTGAGTGAAGTAGGGATTATTTCAAGCTTTATTGATGATAGGATTACAAATACTGAATTAAATGAAGAAAAGCAATTTGTTATTGATATATTTTTAAAATCAACTAATTATGGATTAGACTCATATAACATTTCAAAAAACAAACTTGTTAGTTTTTTTCAACATAAAAATAGTATCAATGCATTACGTGAGTTACTGAATCAAGGCGTTTTTAAAGAAAAATTGATTTTTAATAAATTAGGTGCTTTATCGAACTATATTGAAATGAGGAACTATCAAATTTTTCTTTTCTTTGTAGTAAACCATATTGCAAATCAGTACAAAAATATAAAAATAAGAACTTTTTTATATGTGCTAAGTACTTATAACGAAAACGAAAAACTTAAATACGATATTATTTGCTGGCTTATAAAAATTTGCTTTTTCAGGAAAGATTACGAACTTATTCTTAACTTGCGTAGTATTCTTATAAAAATAAAAACAATTGAGGTAGGAAATAAATTTATTGAAGGCAGTGGCTTAGAAAAAATTCTTTTAACAATAAAAAATGAACTGTGCATTAATCCCAAAGCCCGTCAGTGTCTATTACCTAAGATGGCAAAATATGCTGAATGGCAGAAATTCTTTTTCGAATATTGTGATGATTTGGATTTTATTAATATCTTCTATGGCGACTCTTTACTCAATTATTTACTTTATAAAAGCACAGATAAAGGTATGATGTTTGCGCATTCTATCCTGCTTACAAAGAATGTGTTAACTCTGAATTATTCTAACGCAAAATTTCATTATGATACTCTAAATAAACTAAATATTGATTTAAATCAGGTCCATCCAAAGCTACTTGGTAAAACAATTGCTGCAAAAGTCTACTTTCTTCTGGCTTTTGAGCATAACGTTCCTTTGTCTTTCTGGGATAAAAGTTTGGAATTTGAAAGAAAGTTTATATATTCAAATGCTTATAAAAATTACTATCAGCAATTTTATATAGAATTAATGCCTGCTACAAGTCTTGCACAAAGATATGATTTAACTATTTATTTCTGGGGAAAAATATTTCCGCATTACGATAAACTATTAGAACAGGTATGGGGAAGTGATTACGAAAGAAGTAAAATTTTCGTGGCTAATGCTTATCTTGAACTTGGACAATATCAAAATGGAATTAATATATTCAATTCAATTCATTTAGATAAAATCAATAATTTCCGTGCTATTAGCAATTCTTTATATTATATTACCTTATCAAAATTTCTTTTAATTGATAAAAAGTTTACTCTGGCATTAGAAACTCTAGACAAATCTATATTTATTTCTAAAAGTTACAACTTACCCTTTTTAGAGCAATTTGCTGAAGTTCAAAAGAAAAAAATAGTTGAAGCGAGTAATAATTAAACAAACTTTTTACTACTTACTTTCATTTAAATTATATAATTTTGTATAAAGTAATTACGTTTTTTGTATATAAGCATAATTTTTTAAATATTGAGTTTTTATTTTAGGAATATATTTATGACATTCAAAACCATATTTATAACATTCATCATTGCAATTCTTTCAGTAAACTTTCTTTTTGCTGAAGAAAACAAACATTTTAAGGCGGATGCCTTTTCCTCAGTGAAAAGTGCAAAAAAAGGTGAAAAGTTTAATGTTACCTTAAAGGTAAAATTTGAAAAAAACTGGTACACTTATGGCATGAAAGAGCAGGTCGGTCCAGATGGAATTGGTCCAACTACAACTTTAATTAGCTTACAACCCGAAGGAAAAATCGCAGTTTCAGGGAAAATTACTTCTTCAAAGCCACATACAAAATATGATGAAGCATTTAAAATCAACATTGAATATTTCAAGGGCATCTTTGAATTTTCAATACCGGCTATTGCTAAAAAAGATATAGATTTAACTAAAGATAAATTATTAGTAATTTTCGATATTCAGCAATGCGACCAGGAAAAGTGCTTACCACCTAATGCTTTTGAAATCCCAATTAAATTTGATGAAACTACTGCTCAAACAGAAGAAATTACTTCAAATCCAGTTGATTCTGCTGCTGCCCAAGATACAGCATCAGTAGAAATTGTTCCAACACCCGACACGACAAACAAAGCTTCAATGCAAACTGATTCACAATCCGAAATTGAAAGCAAAAAGAAAGAAGGCGTTTGGTCATTTCTTTGGTTTGCTATGTCTGCTGGGGCACTTGCATTGCTAACACCTTGCGTTTTCCCAATGGTGCCAATAACAGTATCCTTTTTTACAAAACGTGCCGAAAAAGGAAAAAGCAGTGGCTTAAAAGATTCATTGATTTATGCTTTCGGTATTATAACGACTTTTACTGCATTAGGATTTATACTTGCATTGGTGTTTGGTGCAACCGGAATCCAGGACTTTGCTACTAATCCATTCTTAAACCTATTTATTGCAGCTATATTTGTAATTTTTGCATTAAATCTTTTTGGTGCTTTTGAATTGCAGCTTCCCACCGGAATGTTAAATAAATTGAATAAGAAAAGCGAAGGCGGAGGAGTAGTCGGAGTTCTTTTAATGGGACTTACTTTTTCACTTACTTCATTTACCTGCACCGTTCCCTTTGTTGGTTCTGCCCTTATTGCTGCTTCTGGTGGCGAATGGTTCTATCCAATTTTAGGAATGCTCGGTTTTTCGGCTGTTTTTGCAGCACCATTTTTCTTGCTTGCTCTTTTTCCATCAGCAATGTCTTCATTGCCAAAAGCAGGTGGCTGGATGAACAACATTAAAGTAGTAATGGGACTTTTAGAAATTGCTGCTGCTATAAAATTCATTAGCAATGCTGATTTGGTTTGGAGTTGGGGACTTATGCCACGCGAGCTTTTTATCGGCATTTGGATTGCCTGCAGTTTGCTTATTGCTATGTATATTTTAGGTATTTTCCGACTTCCTCACGACTCTCCTGTTGATAAGGTAGGAACACCAAGAATTGTATTTGCGATATTTTTCACTTCAATAAGTTTCTTCCTTTTCGCCGGATTAACAGGAAAGCCACTAGGAGAATTAGACGCTTTCCTTCCCCCACCAGACTATTATAGTTTAAATAGCGAAACCTCCGTTGTGGCAACTACAAATGCAAATCCGCTTGAAAATGATGCAAGTATTTCTAGTAATAAAGATTTTTGGCACAAAAACTATGCTGATGCTTTAAAAGAAGCAAAAGAAAGTAATAAATATCTATTCGTTGATTTTACTGGTTTCACTTGCACAAATTGTCGCTGGATGGAACTAAATATGTTTGAAAAACCGGCAATTAAATCTTTAATGGGACAGATGGTTAAAGTAAAACTATATACTGACAGAAGAGAAGAACCATATGTTTCAAATAAAAAGATGCAGCAGGAACGCTTTAACTCAATTGAATTGCCTCTTTATGTTATTTTGACACCAAACGAAGAGTTTATCGCAACAAAAACTTTTACCAGAGACGAAGTAGAATTTGTTGATTTCTTGAAAAAAGGAGTTGTTAAATAGTGATAAGTGATTAGTGAAAAATTTGTCTTGTCATTCTTGCTTATGCCAGAACGACACATTTAGTTATATCATCTCCATTTTAACAAAGCAATTGCTTTTATCATTAAGTTTAAAATGAAACTTTAATTGTATCTACGAATGCAACTTGGTATTAGTTATAGAGTAATGAGTTCAAAAACTACCACTTTCAACCTTTTTGTTAAAAAAACACTAAAAATGTTAAAATATTTTTTTGTGTAAAAAAAACTATTTAAGTTTGTCATTTTAGTAAAATTGAAAAAAATCGGAGTAAAAATGGCAGAAAGAGAACAATGGGGTAGCCGAATCGGATTAATTTTAGCAATGGCTGGCAATGCAGTTGGATTAGGAAACTTTTTACGTTTTCCAGTACAAGCAGCACAAAATGGTGGTGGTGCATTTTTAATTCCATACTTCGCCGCATTAATATTAATTTCAATTCCTTTGATGTGGATTGAATGGGCAATAGGACGAAATGGTGGTAAATATAATCACGGCAGTTTGCCCGGTATGTTCGATGTATTATGGAAAAATCCATTGGCAAAATACCTCGGTGTAATTGGGCTTTTCGGTTCTACAATCATTTTAATATATTACTCTTATATTGTTTCCTGGACTCTCGGATTCAGCTTCTTTTCTCTTTTTAAAACATATTTTGGATTAACAACTTTCGATGGTATGAGCAGTTTCCTTGGTAGTTTTCAAGGAACCCGAACTGGTTATTTTTCAAATCCCTGGACTTGTTATGCCTTTCTAATAATTACATTTGTTATAAACTTTTGGATTATGAAGCGAGGGCTATCGAAAGGTATAGAATTACTCGCAAAAATAGCACTACCAGCACTTTTTGTTTTTGCATTAATTCTTGTAATTAGAGTTGCTACTATTGGAACTCCAGACCCGGTTAACAATCCAGACTGGAGCGTAGCAAAAGGTTTTGCATTTTTGTGGAATCCCAATTTCAGTATGCTTGGAGATGCTAAAATATGGCTTGCTGCTGCTGGACAGGTCTTTTTTACTTTAAGCGTGGGAATGGGAACGCTTCATGCTTACGCAAGTTATGTCAAGCCAAAAGATGACATTGTTTTAAGTGGTCTGGCAACTGCTGGATTAAATGAATTAGCGGAGGTCGTTCTGGGAGCTGTTATTGCAATACCTGTTGCTGTTGCTTTTTTTGGTTTAGATGTTACTAAAGAAATTGCTGCAGGTGGCTCATTCAATCTTGCCTTTGTCTCTATGCCTATTATTTTTCAAAAAATTCCATTTGGAGAAATTTTTGGTTTCTTTTGGTTCTTTCTGCTTTTCTTTGCTGGAATTACTTCGACTGTTGCTATGGCTCAGCCACTGATTTCTTTTTTAAAAGAGCGGTTTAAATTAAGTCATAACAAAGCAACTGCATATATTGGAATTTTTGCTTTTATTTGCCTGCACTTTGTCTTTTTCTTTTTTCAGTATGGTGTGCTTGATGAAATGGATTACTGGGCTGGCACTTTTGTTCTCGTTGTTATTGCTTTGGTTGAAGTTGTAATTTTTGGTTGGATGTTTGGAATGGAAAAGGGCTGGAAAGAAATCAATATGGGCGCTGATATTAAAATTCCAACCATCTTCAAATATATTATAAAATATGTTACTCCATTTTTCCTGTTAGTTATATTAATAAGTTGGACAGTCCAGGATGCTATTCCAATTTTGTTAATGGATAACATTTCTCCAGAAAATATACCATATAGGTGGGGCGCCAGAGCTTTGATGATTTTTATTTTTGTTGCTCTTTGCTTTATGGTGTTTCTTGCATGGAAAAAAAATGATGCAAAATCATAATTATTTTTATTATATTATTTATTTGATAAAATGAAATTGAAATAATAATGATAAATAATACTCCAAAATTAATATTACCGGATATTCCAAATCTAAATGAATTGGAAACCTACAAAAAAAATGGTGGATACGAAAGCTATCGTAAGGCAATAACATTTACTCCTGACGAGATAACTAATCAGGTAAAAATGTCCGGCTTGCGGGGACGTGGTGGCGCTTGCTTCCCGACTGGCTTAAAATGGACTTTTATGCCGAAAAGCAAAGACAAACCCAAATACCTCGCCGTAAATGGCGACGAATCTGAACCCGGCTCATTTAAAGACAGGCAGATTTTTGAACTCAATCCTCATCAGTTAATCGAAGGAATATTAATTGCCGGTTACGCAATGGATTTGACTGCTGCCTATATTTACATTCGCGGAGAATATCATAAATGGGTTGATTTAATGCAAAAAGCATTAGACGATGCGTATGCCGCAGGGCTTGTTGGCAGTAAGATGAAGGAAACATTTAATCATCCTTATTCAATGGAAATTTATATTCACAAGGGAGCTGGAGCTTATATCTGTGGCGAGGAAACCTCTCTTATGACTTCAATCGAAGGAGACAGGGGCTACCCGCGTGTTAAGCCACCTTTCCCAGCTCAATACGGACTATGGGGTATGCCTACAACAGTCAATAACGTTGAAACAATTGCAACTGTTCCAGCTATAATAAAAATGGGTGCTGAAGAATATGCTAAAATTGGCGAGCCAAAGCATCCCGGAACTTTACTTTTCGGAGTTAGCGGACATATAAATAAACCCGGTGTTTATGAACTTCCAACGGGTACTCTTCTTACAGACATTATTTTTGATATTTGCGGCGGCGTTCGTAATAATAAGAAAATTAAGGCGATTATACCCGGTGGCTCATCTATGCCTCCTTTGCGTGGTGATGAGATTGACAGAGTAAAGATGGACGAAGAATCCTTGAAACCTTATGGAACTCATATCGGAACAGGTGGTATTGTCGTTATGGACGAAGACACTGATATTGTAAAAGTAACTCTCCGTATCGCTCATTTTTATCATCATGAAAGCTGCGGGCAATGCACCCCCTGCCGTGAAGGATGCGGCTGGATGGAAAATATCTTAATACGTATATATAATGGTGAAGCTACTTCTAAAGACCTTGATTTACTTGTTTCCGTAGCGAATAATATTGAAGCAAGAACGATTTGTGCGTTGGGAGATGCTGCTGCCTGGCCTGTCCGCGGTTTTGTTACAAAATTCCGTGATGATTTTGAAAAAAGAGTAAAGCCAGAACGTACTTATTTGCCACCAAATATTGTTCATTCAAAAAGAAATTCTGCTGAAACACTATTAGAATGTGCCTGATATACAGAATCAAATCCGAAAATCGTTGATGTGTTTTAAAATAAAGATGTCCAGAATATCAAATATAAGAACAACTGTTTTTTTCAATTTGTCTTTTATTCGTATCTCAAAGCGTCAATAGGGTCAAGTTTTGCGGCTTTCCAAGCGGGATAAGCTCCGAAGAAAATACCGAGTAAAGTACAAATTATAATACTTATAATAATCCAGGTAATCGGAAAAACTATATTCATTCCCAGCATTTTCCCCAGAACATTGCCAGCAATTACTCCCAGAATAATTCCAATCAAACCTCCGAGTTGGCATAAGGTAATAGTTTCAATAATAAATTGAGTAAGCACCCATCTTCTTTTGGCTCCAATAGCTTTTCTTATTCCAATTTCGCGTGTTCTTTCCTTAACTGAAACCAGCATAATATTCATTATACCAACACCAGCAGCAATAAGTGCTATTCCACCGCAAATGGAACCAAAAATGGAAAGGAAACCGATAAAGTTGCCGAATTGCTCAGCAATGGATTCATTTGTTTCAATTTCAAAGCTGTTTTCCTCCCATGGCTTTACCTTCCTGATTGTCCTCATTGCTCCGATAGCTTCATCAACTGTTGCTTCAAGTTGTTCTTTACTAAATGCTTTTACAGAAATCGTAACAGATTCTTCCCACCAGTCAGCGTAATACTTTAGAAACTGTGAAATTGGCACAATGACCTGATTATCCTGGCTTTGCCCCAGAACAGCACCTTTGATTTCAAGTATTCCGATTATTGTAAAACTTTGATTTTTTATAGCTATCTTTTTTCCAATTGGATTTTCATAAGGAAATATTTTTACAACGACATCATTACCAACAACAGCCACATTACGGTTAAAAGATATATCATCGGCAGAAAAAACCCGTCCTTCTCCAACAGTAATATTATTATTCCCGAAATAGTTCTCGTCAGCACCAGTAAGCGAAACATCAGGGTCAGTACTCAAATTTCCGGCTTTTATGGTATAACCACCGGAATAGCTTTCAGCACTGATTAAATTAGTTGTTGTCATTTGCTTTCTGAACTCTTTATAAACAGAATAAGAAATTGCTTTTCTTTTCCTGTATTTTCTCCAAGTATCGCCCATTTGAATACTAGGCATTCTCTTGATAATAAATGTACTTTCGCCTAAACTTGACAATTCGCCAGAAACAGCATTGTCAATTGAAGAAACTAAAGTCCCTACCCCGATAATAGCAAAAACACCAATAGATATACTTAAAAGAGTAAGGACAGCACGGAGTTTGTTTTTTCCTACTGAATCTAATGCTAATACTATACTTTCAGAAATATTCATAATTTACTCATATCTTAATGAATCTACAGGGTCAAGGTTTGACGCCCTAATTGCCGGAATTAAACCAGCAAAAATTCCTACAAAAATAGAAACAATCGAAGCAATAACCAACAACTTCATAGGAATAAAAGGAGACAGAAACGTAGTTGCAGGCCAGATTTTGGGTAAAAGAGTAGCAGCTGCATAAACGAGTACAGAACACCCGATAAATGAAAAAGCTGAACCAACCAAGCAAAGAATTGCCGCTTCTATAATAAACTGGAAAAGTATTGAGCGTTTTGGCGCCCCTATTGCCTTGCGAATACCGATTTCCTTTGTTCTTTCTGCAACGGAAACAAACATAATATTCATTATTCCGATTATTCCGACAATAAAAGAAAGAACAGTCATACCAATACCGATACCCCACACGTATAGCCGGAATGTATCAGTGGACTTTTCAAATGTTTTTGTTTCATTTATGGAAAAATCATCTTCTTCCCATGGCTCTAATCCGCGAATTCCTCGCATTATCCCGATTGTTTCTGTTCTAACCTCATCAAGCATTTCGGGATTGCCAGCTTTTACCCCAATCGACAAACTCCTCCTGAATTTACCGAAGCAGCCGAGGAAGTTTGAGAGTGGAATAAACACCTGGTTGTCAACAAAATCCAAAAGTGCAGTACCTTGCTTCTTCACAACTCCAATTACATAGAATTTATTACCATTGATTTTGACAGTTTTTCCTATTCCATCACCTTTGGGAAAAATTGTATTGTAAGCATTATATGCGAAAACAACGACATTTGAACCATATTTATCTTCGGTCTGCGAAAAAAATCTACCATCAAGAATGGCACCAGCTGGAGTTAATCCGTATTCACTTAAAGTTCCCTGGACGCTTATTCCTTCATAATTTTTATTCTCATATTTAATTAGAGTGCTATATTTTCGGGCAATAGGAATAGCAAGTTCAGCACTTTCAATTCGTTTAGCAAATTCGTTTGCCTGTTCTAATGTGATTGGTTTTCTTGCCTGAAGCAATTTCCAGTTTTTTCCGCCAGCCCATTCCCATTTGTCCACATAGAGCATATCGCTACCAATCATATTGATTGTATCTAAAAGGACTTTGTCTAAGCCGGCTATAAGCCATCCCATTAAAATTACGAATGAAATTCCAATTACAACTCCAAGCGATGCTAAAAAGGCACGTAATTTGTTTACTCTTATAGCATCAAATGCAATTACTATTGCTTCTGATATTTCTGAAAATTTCATTTTATTCAAATTCTGCTATTTCTGAAACCTTAGGTACTACAGGATTTCCATTTTGATTATCAGATTCGACCAAACCGTCCCGAAGGCGAATAATCCGATGAGAATAATGGGCAACTTCTTCTTCGTGAGTAACTAAAATAATAGTATTACCACTTTCCCAAAGCTTATTGAAAAGAATCATAATTTCTTTGCCGGTCTTTGTGTCAAGGTTGCCAGTTGGTTCGTCAGCAAGAATAATTGAAGGATTATTTGCTAATGCCCTTGCAACAGCAACTCTTTGCCTTTGTCCACCGGAAAGCTCGTTTGGTTTATGGGTAACTCTATCTCCAAGCCCTACGTCCTCAAGCAATTTGTGAGCAATTTCTTTTCGTTTTGAAGAACTTACTCCACCATAAACGAGTGGAAGTTCAACATTTTTTAAAGCTGATGCACGAGGCAAAAGATTAAATGTTTGAAACACAAAACCGATTTCTTTATTTCGAATGTCTGCCAGTTCATTATCGGTCATATCGCTTACATCGTATTGCTTAAACAAGTATTTACCAGTACTTGGAGTATCCAAGCAGCCAATTATATTCATTAATGTAGATTTACCAGAGCCAGAAGGTCCCATTATAGAAACATATTCATTCTTACTTATTGTCAAAGTAATATCTCGCAAGGCATGAACATATTCCACACCCATTTTATATACTTTTGATATATTTTCAAAATGTATTAATGCGCCGTTTTGATTTGTTGTATCCATCGTTTATGTTTATTTGTTGATTCGTTTGTTTGTTATTCTGTTTATTTTTTTCTCCTACCAAGTTGCACTTGGGTAGGAAGATTTCTTAAAAGTCTTACTTTCATTTAATCAAATTAAATATTCATCTTTTCTTATTCCCCTCTTGAGAGGGTATTAAAGGAGTGTGTTCTTTTTTCCTTAATAAAAAAGTTCTTTCTGACTAAATAGGAAACATGTGCTTATAATATTTAATCTTCTGATATAGCTTCAGATATAAAAAGAAAGAAAGAACACAACCCTTTGTCCCCTCTCAAGAGGGGAATTGGAATGTTAGTTATCAACATCGGGTTAATCCGATGATTGATAGTTCTTAACAATGGGTTGCAATCCATTGTTAAGTAGTTATTCATTAGCAACATCTTTTAAACAGTTAGCTATTCTATTTATCCCGTTAGGGATAAAATATTTGTAACAATGCTTTTTGTTAGTCTTATATTCCGTAGGAATTAAATATTAATTGCTTTTAATATTTAATCCCTGACTGGATAACAAATATCAAGGATTATTCCTGTTACAAATATATAATTCCTACGGAATAAATTTCATTACACTAAAACATTTCTCTATTTATCAACTACGGTCGAACATTAATGTTGATAGATTCTTCATTGCATCGCCAAGGACATCATTTTATTTACCCAACAAACTTTACAAAAGTTTTAATCCAGATGTCCTACATCTCGGAGATGTAGGACATCTTCATCCTTGAATACAAATCTGGTAGTAGCAATGACGTGAGATTCCTCACTTCGTTTCGGAATGACAGTCATAATAACTATTTTAAGATGGATTCTGACATCCGTCAGAATGACAAAACACTATGTCACTAATCATTAATCACTAATCATTATTCTTTCTTTTCTTCTTTTTTCTTTTTTTTAGACAAAGAATCAATTTTGATTAAAGCACCATCTTTCAATAATTTGCTTATAGCCAAATAGCTGCCACTAACAACTTCTTCGCCTTCTTTAAGGCCTTCAGTAATTTCGATAAATCCCTTATCGCTGATACCCGTTTTAACAGTAACCATCTTTACTTTTTTTCCGTCTTTTATAAACACAACAGAAGCAGGGCGTTCAACTTTTTTCTTTTTATCATCTTCTTCAACAGTTCTAATAGCCTGACTACCTACATCTGGAGCGTTTTCGAGTTTTGAATCGCGAACAGTAACTGATTGAAGAGGAATAGTTAATACATTTTCACGTGTCTCAGTTTCGATATCGACATTACAACTCATTCCGGGGCGGAGACGTGCTTCTTTATCCAATAACCGAATTTTTACTTTAAAATTAGTTACCTGGTCTTGAGTACCAAGCGAGCTTTGAACAGCTGAATGCCCTATTTCAATAACTGTGCCTTTATAAATCACATCTTGAATAGCATCAATTTCAACGCGTGCAGTATCTCCAATTTTAACCATTACAATATCATTTTCATCGACTTCGACAATGGCGTTCATAACGCTTAAATCAGAAATCACCATCATTTCAGTACCGGCGTATTGAGCTGTCCCAACAACTTTTTCACCTTTTTCAACGCTTAATTTGGTAACAATACCGTTAATTGGTGAGAAAATAGTAGTTCTGTCTGCACTTCGCTGAATTTGTTTTAAAGTAGCAAGTGCTTGTTCGTATTGATAAAGAGCAGATTGGTAATTTTTTTCACTTTGGTCGAAATTATTGGTAGCTGCTTCAAATTCGTCAGTAGATGCGAATTTTTTAGCATATAATTCAGAAATTCTGTTTAATTCAGATTTAGCTCTTTCCCGCGCAAGTTTGCGTGCATCAATTTGCACTTTAGCGGCATCGGCAGCAGCTTTGTATTGCTCAAGCTGTGTTTCGATGATGTCTGGTTTAATTCGGGCTAAAAGAGAATTTGCTTTAACAGTATCACCTTCTTTAACTGCCAGAAATACAATTTCACCGGAAGTTTCAGAAGAAATTTTAACTTCTGTTTCAGCTTCAATTTTTCCAATTGCTGTTACAGTTTGAGTAATGGTCTTCTTTTCTACTTTTGATACTGTTACAGATATTGCAGCATCACTTTTTCCGGAAACTAAGAAAATTATAATTGCTGCAATAATGATAACAAGAAAACTTATTGTTATATAGACTTTCTTTTTTGATTTTTTCTTTGCCATTTTTTATATATCCTTTTGAAATCAATTAAAGTTCTGATTGGCTTCTTCAGTAATAATATCATTTCTGTTAAAAACCGCGGTATCAGCAATCATATCGTGAAAAGCTTGCCTTTTTTGTGAAAAAACAAAGAAAAAGCCAATAACTAATACGAAAAAAACAATAGTTGACAATGTATTAATTATACTAATACCTGTTATTAGCCATAAAATAGAAATAAACGTAAAAGAATGCTTGATAAGATATCGGGTAATTAGTTTTCCGGTATTTGCTTTTGTCCGATTAGAATCGGCGATTTGAATACCAAGAATTAGCTTGCCGACTGAAGCTCCGATTAATATTTCGAGAGAGAAAAAGACTAACAAAAGAATATAGCTAAAATAGAAGTTCTGCATATTCTCTTCCATAAAAGAATTGGTTAGTTCTTCTATGGCAGCTACATCAGTTGGATTTGCCTGTATTTGTTCTCCAAGAATAGTAGCTGATTCAAAAAAACCAGTTGCATTATAAACAAGCAGGATAATAATGATAACAATAAGAAAATCAATCAGTGCAGCAGCGAAGCGTTTGCCAAATCCCGTCCTAATAGCCAATTCATCAACGAAATAAGGAGCCGGCTGAGCTAAGTAAAATTGTTTTTCTTCTTCAGACATATTTTTAAAGCACTCCTTACAAACGGTAGGAGTTTCAAAGTAGTATTGCGAGGGATATTCGTTCCCGCATTTTTCACATTTCATATTTACCTCCATTTAATTTAGTTTTCCAATAGCAAATTGGACTTCTTTTTGTGCTAAATAATATGCATATATAGCATTTACACGATTAATTTGGGCTGTAATATATCTTGTATTAGCATCGTAATATTCATTTATATTTGAAGAGCCAATATTAAACCTTTCGTTATAAATCTGATAGTTCATTTCTGAAGAGCGTAGCACTCTTTCTGTAATATCAAGCTGTTTTTCAGCTGCTTCTAAATTTAGCAATGCAGTTTGTATTGCAGTTTTTATATTTTGTTCTAATTGATAATGCTGGATTTCCTGTTGCTTTAATTGATATTTAGCAGATTCAATCTGATTGTTTGTTTTAAAATTCTCGAAAATAGGGACTGATAAATTTAAGCCGATGTAAGAATTGCCTAATTCACTGAATTGAGAAAGTGTGTGATTAGTCCAAGACCAGCCACCGCTTGCAGAAAGAGTAGGATAATACCCGCTTTGAGCTATAGTAACATTAGATTTAGATGCTTCAATTCCAATATTTGATGCTGAGTAATCTATTCTACTTGTCAGGGCAGTATTAATGCAGGCATCGAATGAACCGATTTCTTTATGGAAATTATCTATTTGGTTTTCTGTAACTGTATTAGGAATGCTTGATTCAAGAAATTCTGCTTGCGTATTAGAAGCAAGCCCCATAGTTGTTAATAAAATCGCCTTTGAATTGTTCAAATCATTTTCGGCAGTAAGCAAAGCTAACTCGCGAGAGCCAACTTCCGCTTCCTGAGAATAAACATAACCGATATGAGCTTTACCTGCTTCATAAGTAGCTTGTATTTTTTCCAATTCTTTACGTCCAAGTTCTAAATCTGTTTTCCTGATTTTAACAACCTGCTGTTTTTTTATTATTTCATAGAATTGGCGATAAACATCTAAATTAATCTTTGATTGCGTATGTTCTGCTAATTGCTTATAGTAATCTAAATTACTTTGAGCTAAATTATAGTTTGCTTCGCGGGAAAATCCTGTAAAAATGGGATAACTTGCATAAGCACTCATTGAATAGGAATTTGGATTTGAACCGGGAACAGTAATTATTTGACCACCAACATTTATTGTTTTTGTTCCTTCTTCTTTTAGCTGACGATTATATCCCATATTTACATTTATTGATGGGAGATAATCACCAAAAGCACTAGTTACGGCTGCACTGGAAGATTGCAATTTTGCGTTTGCTAAAATCATTTCTGTATTATTTTTACTTGCTATATCTAAGCATTCACTTAAAGAAAATACTTGTGATGTTCCAGATGTTTGGCTTATTCCAGCGTAACTTGTTATTAAAATAAGAATTACAATTATTCTTAAATGTTTTTTCATTAATTCCTCTATATTCATATTATAGAAAAAAAATCTTTACAATTTAATAAATTTTACGTAATAATTTATAAAAAGTTTCATAAATAAAAGTAACGAAAAGTAAAAGATATTTATTTTAAACTCCAGATTTTTAGTAATATTTTATACGAAGCAAAAGATGGACTCAACTAGTGGAGCGTTGAGTACATCTTTTAAAAAATTTGAGAAAAAATTATTTGCTATTTTATTTAAAAATAATTATGTTTGCAATGTCTGATAAGTATTTAATTAAATATATATAAAATAATGGGCATAGAACAACCAAATAGAAAAATATTATTACATTTGAAAAAGCGATTTTCTGCTGAGAATTCATAAGCAGAAGAGAAAACTCAGAATTTCACGAAATTCTTAACAAATTAGGAAACGACAGAGATATGGTGAAAATAGAAAAAATTATCGAAAATAAGAAGCAGTTCCTTGATTTATTGTTGCTTGCAGACGAGCAGGAAGATATGATTGATAAGTATTTACCAAATGGAGATTTGTTTGCTTTATATGACAATGATTTGAAAAGTGTTTGCGTTGTAGTGCCGATAAACAGCGAAACCTGCGAGTTAAAAAACATTGCAACTTATGAAAAATATCAGGGCAAAGAGTATGGCCGCGCATTAATAAAATTCATTTCTGATTTCTACAAAAATGACTACAAAACAATGCTTGTTGGGACTGGCGAGGTACCGGCAATCTTGTCCTTTTATGAAAGTTGTGGATTTGAAAAGTCACATCGGGTAAAGAATTTTTTCACTGACAATTACGACCATGCTATGTTCGAGGGCGACATACAACTTATTGATATGATTTATCTTAAAAAGGATTTACAAAAATAACAGGAATGTATTACACGAAATAAAAGCACCGAACAAATAAGCACTACAGCTAACAAGCGAAATTTAAAAATTGAAAAGTTAATAAGACATTCAGTGCTTGCAGTCCCCTTCAACTTTAGTGTAATCTAACAAGATATTTGCTCATAATCTGCAACTTTTCATAACGCCAAACATTATGTTTAATATAAAAAACAGTCAAATGATAATTAATGAACTAAATCAAAAACCAGACATTGAGAAAAATGTCAAACTAAAAAATGCTTATATTCAATTTGAAAAACTTCTATTTGAAATGCAAAAAAAGGATTTGCCAGACGGTTTGGTAATGTCAATTAATGAGGATATTGAAAAGCTAAACTCAACTATTGCTTCAGGTGATGAACTGAGAAAAGTAATAAAGAAAATCCAAACAAAGATAATCAAAAAACTTGAAAAAGAAGTTAAGTTAGTGCCAAAAAACTATTATAGTTATTTATGGTTAGCTATTGGAATTGCTTCATTTGGTGTTCCGATTGGTGTTGCTTTTGGAGCTATGCTTGGGAATATGGCTTTTCTGGGGATTGGTTTACCAATTGGACTCGCAATTGGATTTTTAGTCGGTTATGAAATGGACAAAAAAGCTTATGAAGAAGGAAGACAGCTTGATGTAGAAATTAAATATTAAATATAACAGGTTGTGGTTGACCACGTAAATTTTTTTGCACTTTTAAGTGTCATTCTGGCATACTCCAGAATCCATCTTGCTTTTCCAGTCATACTATCAGCAAACTGATAGTATGAATGCGATTCCTAAAAAGACAGATATCCTACTTTTGGAGATGTAGTACATCTTTATTCATAAATACAAATCTTAATTATTTTATTATTAACATTTTTTTTGTTTTTGAATATGGTCCTGATTCAATTCGATAGTAATATACTCCTGAAGGAATATCTAATGACTGAACGTTAATATCCAAAGAATAATATCCGGGTTTTAGTACCTGGTCTATCAGATTAGCAACAATATAACCATTTTCATTGTATAAATCAATTTTAGTAATAGCTTCGATACCAATAGAATAATTTATTGAAGTAAGAGAAGAAACAGGATTTGGTGCATTTTGTGAAATTGAATATTCAACTCCACTCAATTTGATTAATCTCAAATTGTTTACACAAACAGGAGCGATTCTTATATCTCCCGGAATGCTATCTACTTCTATGCATACAGTATGCCTTGAAATACCACAGGGAATTGTGTTTGCTTCGCCTTTATTTTGAGTCAGATAACATGCCATTTTAAATTTGAATAATATATCATTTTCATTTGCAGTAAGAGCGCTATCGCCAGTCATAGCAACTTCCAAAGTCCCTCTGTTAATCAATTTTGCATATTGGCAAATCCAGTCTTCTGTCATAGTGCCTTCTTTAATTATGTCTTCACAGCCATTATCAATGACAGGGTAAATATAATAATAATTTGTTCCTTCATCTTTGAAATAGATTCTGGCAGAAATAGACTTAATATTCGAGCGGACCAGGTCGAATATTTCGCCGGGCTTTTTGTAATACTTAAAATCCATAATTATTGTATCGCCCGGATTTGCTTCATATCCACTTGGGATTTCGGTAATAGTTCTAATTAAAGAGTCCTCGCAAACATAGCCAATATTAAAACTAATAGGATAACCGTAAGCATAACCATCTTTTACTCTGTCCCAATTTCCATAAGCGTAAGCAGCCCATTTTGTATTCTCTTTGCCTTCTATACTGTGATTTCCGCTATTAATTAGTTCAGTAATGTAAGAAAAAGGGGTTCCTTTTATTCTTGTTATTGAAAATCTGTTAATAGAAGTAATATTTTGACCATCGAAGTAGATTTTGTGCTTATCAGCATCTCTAAAAACCAGATAAATAAAATTATCAATATTTGGAGGAGAATAGAAATTTTCATAAGAGCACCACCTTGGGATTGGGATAAGAGTAATCAACATTCCCTGTCCGCTGAGATGTGGATTTTGTGGCTCATCAATTCTTTTATTTTCGATAATATTCATCATTCCGGGTTCGTTCCACCAAGCTTTTCCGTATTGGCCTACGAGTACTGGATTGTTAGATTTATAATATGCCGGCTCTTCCTGATTTAAAATATCAACATAATCGCCTCGTTTTAACATCTTGCTAATTTGAATTAGTCCGTTACCATCGCTGTCCATTTGATATACAAAAGTGGAATCTTGACAGGCAACAAAGCGGATTAAATCGCCATAATCATTATCGACACCACTGAGTCCACGCTGTCTGTTCATATATTTAATTGGAACAGAAATATATTCTTTACCAAGCATTTCGACTGGAAGCATTTGTTCAATCAGCATATTTCTTGAAAAATTAGCATAATGCTGATTGTAATTTTCTTTATAACCAACATAATACTTTGGAAAAGCTCCTTTGGTATGACCAGAGAATACTGCTATTGGCTTATCTGAACTGATATACGTGCCTGTTATATCACTTTCCCAATTCTGAACCAAATTATTATTGTCACGGCTTAATATCAGATATGTCTGTCCCTTCATTAATGTGATTTGCTTAGTTTCTTTTGCATTTACTTTTGAAGTTGGCTTACTTGGTGTATAATTAATTATAGTGCTATCTTCTGTTGCAACAATTAAGATTTGTGCCGGCTTGAGTTCATCTGTTTTATCTTCATATAAATTTAAAGTAACATAATTTTTGCCTAAACCTTCAATTGGAATAACTCTGAAAGTTTCACCAGTCCATTTATAGCAATAATAAACGACAACAGAAATTGGGTCGAGCGCTGAGATGTAAATACCATTATTAGTAATTATTTCAGATTCCTGGCACATTAATTCATCATTAATCGCTACTTTGGTTACCTGATTAGCTTTTATATCATAACTTTTTACTAAATCATTTTGAGGATATTTTACTGATGCTTTTGTATCGACTTTAGAGGCAAGCCATATTTCAATAGGATATTCACCTATAATTGATTCATATTGAAGCATCTTTGCATAAGGCAGAGCAAACCAGTATTTTTTTCCATTTGTAATTTCCTCTGGTTGTGCTGTTAAAAGCAATGGAAAATTTATAGAAAAAATACCGTAGAGCAATAATAAAACACTAATTTTAAAATAATTCCTCATTGCTTTTTCCTTTTAAAATTTTTTTCCAATTTAATCAATTTCTATTTATTAAAATAATCTTTTTTTATTTCTAAACTTAATTTTTTTATATTAATGAAAAATCATTCTAAAAATATTATATCTTTTAAATGCAATTTGTTTCAGTTTATAAAAAAATTCTCAATTTTTTAAGTATGGTAGAACTACAATATTTTCTAATTATGCGAGTATCACCTTTAGAAGAGTAAATCTGACCTATAGTTGAATGAATCGGATTGTCCGAAGAGTAAATCTGACCTATAGTTGAACAAATCTGATTGTCCGAAGAGTAAATCTGACCTATAGTTAAATGAATCTGATTGTCCGAAGAGTAAATCTGACCTATAGTTGAACAAATCTGATTGTCCGAAGAGTAAATCTGACCTATAGTTGAATGAATCTGACTTCTAGCTGTATAATTCTTATATCAGATTTACATTGCTAACGATAAATTACGTTACATTAAACAAAAGAATATTATTCCTGCTTTTGATATTTAAGCAAAGAAGTATTGATTTTGTTTTATTTTTGATAAGGAATAAATAAAATTTAACAATAATTATATAGAAGAATATAAGAAATAACTCAGCTTGTTATACATTCTCCTGTTTATAACTCACCTTAAGCATTCTACTCTTGAGAGTAATTGCACGGAGATAAGAAATTAATTATTATGGATAATTGCTTA
>CAZCHH010000007.1:5268-70289 GCA_964498585.1 uncultured Hyphomicrobiales bacterium | reverse complement strand
TGAAAAAGCTAATGCTTCCGACCTGCAAAGCGTTTTCGAGGTAGCCATCTTTTTGTACCCAACCGGAGTCGGAGTCATGGGGCTTGTCTTTTTTATCAACCAACGGGTTAACCCGTTGGTTGATATTTGAAGATGGATTCTGACATCCGTCAGAATGACAAAAAGCATTTTTCTCCTTCCCAAGTTGAACTTGGGATAGAAAATTTATTGAAGATGGATTCTGACATCCGTCAGAATGACAAAAAGCATTTTTCTCCTTCCCAAGTTGAACTTGGGATAGAAAATTTATTGAAGATGGATTCTGACATCCGTCAGAATGACAAAAAACGTTGTAACTGCAAGCAATTGCGATTATTATTGCTATTCCAATTTTTATAATATTTGTTTTCATTTTATTTCTTATATTTCTTTTTTTATTTTTGCACCTCTTATAAAAAGAATAATACAAAAATCGAAAAAATATCTCAAAAAAAATGAATTTTTAAAAAAAATTTATATATTTGTAAAATATAGTAACTAACATAAAAATAAATATGCAAACATTATCAATAAAAGAAGAATTATTTAATGAAATTGATGGAATGCCAGACCATTTTGTTAAGGATATAATTAATTACATAGCAATAATTAAGAATAATAATGAAAATAATGAATTAATTAAACAGTCAAGAATTCTATCTGAAGATACATTTTCAAAAATATGGAATAATAAAGAGGATTCTGTTTATGATTCATTATGAAAATGGAGATGTTGTTTTAGTGTCATTTCCTTTTAGCAATCTGTTTGTTACAAAGAAAAGACCTGCTGTAGTTATAAGTTCAGCAAGTTTTAACAAGTGTACTTCTGATATTGTTATTATTGCCATAACAAGTAATGTAATAAAAGAAAATATTGTTGGGGATTGCATTTTATATGATTGGGAAAATGCCGGACTTTTAAAGCCATCAACAATAAAACCTGCAATAGCAACAATAGAGCAGAATTTAATTATCAAAAAATTAGGAATATTATCAAAAAGAGATTTATATTCACTTAAAATTTCTCTACTATCACTTCTAAATTTAAAATAAAGTATGTATTTTGAATTCAAATAATTCAATTTAGATGTTATTTTAAAATTAATTAAAAAAGTATTATTTTAGTATTAAAATATATAAGGGTAAAAAATGGAAACTGCAACAATAAATAAAGCTTACGAAATATATAATGAATTATCATTCGACGATAAAGAAATGTTCCTTGATTTAATTAACAAACAAATCGTTGATGAAAGGCGAGATGCTATTTTTGAACGAGCAAAAGAGGCAGAAAAGAACTTTTCTGAGCAAAAATGCTTTACCGGAAACGTTAATGAAATTATGGAGTTTCTTGAAAATGATTGAAATATTTTTAGATGATGGATTTAAAAATTGTTATAAAAAGCTAACGAAGAATAATAACGACTTAAAAATTAAATTTTATGAAAAACTTACTTTATTTAAAGAAAATCCATACAATCCAATTTTAAAAACCCATAAATTAAGCGGAAAACTTAAAAATTATTCTGCTTTCAGCATTGATTATAAAACAAGAGTAATTTTCAATTTCATTTCTCACTCAAAAGTATTGCTTATTGATATTGGTTATCATGATTCAGTTTATTAGTGCTTTGAAAATAAGATTTTTTCAAGTCATGCTATCTACTTGTTGGTCGTATGACTGAGTATGAATAAAATATTTTAAAATCCCCTTAATTTAATTTTATCAATTCATTGAAATATATTATTTTAACATTTTATTCATTACTATTTTAGAATTTTATGAAAAAGTTTATATTCTTTTTTCTTGCTTTACTTCTTACTCTTAGCATAAACAGTTATGCAGAAAAGAAATCAGGTGCAAAAGATACTTTGCTAACAAGTTCAATATTAAGTGGAATGAAACTTCGCTTAATCGGACCGGGTATAATTTCCGGCAGAATTGGAGATATAGCAGTTAATCCTCAAGACAAATCCACATTTTACGTAGCAGTTGCCTCCGGTGGAGTATGGAAAACCACTAACAATGGCACCAGCTTTACTCCAATATTTGATAGTCAGTCGTCTTATTCGATTGGTTGCGTAGCTCTTGACCCAAATAATCCTTATATCGTTTGGGTAGGAACAGGTGAAAACAACAGCCAGCGCAGTGTTGCTTATGGTGATGGCGTCTATAAATCCATAGATGGAGGAAAAAGTTGGAACCGCGTTGGATTAGAAAAATCTGAACATATTGGTAAAATATTGATTGACCCTCGAAATAGTAATGTTGTTTACGTTGCTGCTCAAGGACCTCTTTGGGGTGCTGGTGGCGACCGTGGTCTCTACAAAACAACAGATGGTGGAGGCAACTGGGAATGTGTATTAAAAATTAGTGAAAATACCGGTGTTAGCGATATTGCTTTCGACCCAAGAAATCCCGATGTGATTTATGCTGCATCTTATCAACGCAGAAGACACGTTTGGACTTTAATTAACGGTGGTCCGGAAGCAGCCATTCACAAATCAACAGATGGAGGCAAAAGCTGGAACAAACTCACAAACGGACTTCCCGGCGGCGAACTTGGTAGAATAGGAATTGCAGTATCACCAGTAAATCCAGACATTGTCTATGCTTTAATCGAAGCGACAGAAGATAACGGCGGCTTCTTCCGTTCAACCGACAGAGGAGCTTCATGGGAAAAAAGATATA
Organism: uncultured Hyphomicrobiales bacterium; assembly: GCA_964498585.1. GTDB lineage: Bacteria > Bacteroidota > Ignavibacteria > Kapaibacteriales > UBA2268 > JAAYJM01. The sequence continues at coordinate 67,579 of CAZCHH010000007.1, read as the reverse complement.
ATTATAAAAATTCAAGTGCCCAGTATTATCAGGAACTATTTTGCGACCCAAAGAATCCGGACAGGGTGTATTCAATGGACACTTATTTGCAGGTAACCGATGATGGCGGAAAAACATGGAGGTCGCTCGGCAACAGATACCGTCACGTTGATGACCACGCTTTCTGGATTGACTCAGACAATACAAATCATCTGTTTGTTGGCGGAGATGGCGGACTTTATCAAACCTACGACAGAGGCAGCACATGGGACTACTTTGAAAATTTACCTGTTTCGCAGTTTTATAGAGTAGCTACAGATAATTCAGTACCATTCTACTACGTTTACGGAGGCACACAAGATAATTCCACCTGGGGCGGACCTTCGAGAACAATAAATTCCGGTGGTATCACAAACGAAGACTGGTTCTTAATTGTAGGTGGCGATGGCTATCAGGCACGAATTGACCCAACGAATCCAGATATTGTATATGGACAGTGGCAGTATGGAAATTTAGTTCGTTACGACAGAAAAAGCGGTGAAGTATTTTACATTCAGCCGCAACCAGAAAAAGGCGAAGAATTGCGATGGAACTGGGATACTCCTTTAATTATCAGTTCACACTCTCCTACACGCCTTTATATTGCAGCAAATCGTCTCTTCCGAAGCGATGACCGTGGAAATACATGGAAAGCTATTTCACCAGATTTAACAAGGCAGATTGACAGAAATAAATTGCCAGTAATGGGTAAAATCCAAAGCATTGATGCTGTTGCAAAAAATGCTTCTACTTCCATTTATGGCAATTCAGTTGCACTTTCTGAATCTCCTGTAAATCCAGATTTGCTCTACGTTGGAACTGATGATGGCTTAATCCAGGTAACAGAAGACGGTGGAAAAAACTGGACTGCTGTAAAATCAATAAACGGTTTACCAGACACAACTTATGTAAGCGATTTGTTTGCTTCTCAGCATAATGAAAACATAGTTTATGCATCTTTCAACAATCACAAAAGAGCAGATTTCAAGCCATATTTGTTTAAAAGCAGCGACAAGGGAAAAAGTTGGAAATCAATAGCTGGAAATTTACCAAACAATCATCAGGTTTGGACAATAGTAGAAGATTTTGTTAATCCAAATTTGCTGTTCTGCGGAACTGAATTTGCTTTATACTTTTCAATTGACGGCGGAGAAAAATGGACGAAATTAAGCAGTGGCTTTCCCACTATTGCAGTCCGAGATTTGGAAATACAAAAACGTGAGTCCGATTTAATTGTTGGCACTTTTGGGCGAGGAATTTATATTTTAGATGACTATTCGCCATTAAGAACTTTAAATAATGAAGTATTACAAAAAGATATTTATTTCTTTCCAGTGAAAGATGCTTTTATGTTCAATCAAGATGAATCAAAAGCAAAAAGCGACAATGGCGAAACTTTTTATAGAGCAAAGAATCCTGAATACGGCGCAACTTTTACATTTTACATTAAAGATGCTTTCAAAACTCTCAAGCAAAGCAGACATGAACAGGAAAGTAAATTAGAAAAGGAAAGAAAACCAATTGACTATCCTACATTAGACCAAATGTTTAAAGAAGATAATGAAGAAACCAGCTATCTGATTTTACAAATCACTAATGAGGAAGGTAACGTATGCCGTCAATTAACGCATAGCCCAACAAAAGGCATTAACCGTGTAAACTGGGATTTATGCTATCCAAATACATCTCCAATTGAAAAAGACTTACAAATCAACAGATATTCCGGAATGCACGTTTTGCCGGGAAAATATTTCGTTTCAATTTTAAAATATGATAATGGTGAAATTACGAAACTTACAGAACCACAGGAGTTTATTGTAAAACCACTTAATAACGTTACTCTTCCTTCAAAAGACAACAAACAATTGGTTGAATTTCGCAAGCAATTGCTAAATTTGCAGTTATCTGTTTTATCCTCAAACTCTTATCTTGAAGATTTAAAAACAAGAATAAAAGCAATTAAAAAAGCAATCCTTGCAACAGTAAATCCACAAAATAGTTTAATTAAAAAAGCCCGTGAGATTGAACTACAATTAATAGACATTGACGTAATTTTAAATGGGAACAGCACCATTGCACGTTTAAACGAAAACCAGCCACCAGCTGTAACAGACCGTCTTAATTACATACTTTGGGGCGTCTGGTCAACTTCACAGGACATAACTGAAACGCAAAAAATGTCATTCAAAATTGCCGACGAAGGAATAAAAGATATAATAAAACAGCTAAAGCAAATAACAGAAGTTGATATTAAATCAATTGAAAATGAGCTTGATAAAATGAATGCACCCTGGACGCCGGGAAGATTGCCAAGGTAGGTGTTGTCGGCTGTCAGTTGTAATTTTTGCTATTAGTCATTAGTAGTTACAAACTAATGACAAATGACTAACATAAATTCCATTATAAAATGTCATAAACAATATGAATTGTCATTCTGACAGATGTCAGAATCCATCTTGTTCTTTTTCGATATTAAAGATAGATTCTGACGGATGTCAGAATCCATCTTGCTTTTTAGCTATTAGTCATTGACCATTAGTTGTTAGTAAAATACTAATAACTAATGACCTATAAAAACTATTTTTAAAATGGATTCTGACATCCGTCAGAATGACAGTTTTAGTTATGTCATCTCCATTTAAATAAAGGTCTTCCTTTATTTGGGGGTTCAGAATGACAAGCCTAAGAAATAGCAAACTACGAGGGGTAAGGAGTTCTGAGATTGAGATAAGTCTTTCTTTCTTAATCATCTTTATCACAAAAATTACAGTTCAATGACAGAGAGATAAAGAAAGCAAAGAAGTCTAACATTTTGCAGATATTGAACTTATGAGAGAATAATTCCTATCAGATACAAACCTTCAATTAAATCAGAAGCTGCTTTTTGGAATCATTAATAGAAATACTAATCAGATGAAAGGATTACGAAAAAAAAGGAATTTTTCTATTTATTTGAATTATGAACATAATTCATTGCCTGATTAGAAAAATCTTCGATAGTTAAGTTTTCAAACAATTCTATTCGCCATTTTGTGTAGTCAAATTTTTCTCTGTTTAATAGCAAAAGGAATCTTTCGACTTCAACAATATTCAATTTTTCAGAAAGAGCATTAAATCCTTCTTGCTTAATAATATTATCAGTTCTCATTTCTTTCCTCAATAAATTGAATAAATATGCTTTATAAAATTTTAAATAATATTATTCTAATCATTCAAATAATAGCAAAATTCATCAATTGACATATACGCATCTCTGATAAGAGCTCTCAATAAACCTCTGTCAAGTACTTTATGGTTAGGGATTGATAATGTTGTAACAAAATTCTCTTTTTTGAATATGTAATGTCTGCTACTACTCACTCTAACAAATCTCCATCCTGCTTTTTCAAAAGCTTTCATAGCTTCTTTACCGGAAACAACAGGTAATTTATCTGGCATTATATTGCAACTTCCATATACAATTCATTATGAAATTCATTTCTGGGTATAAGATTGGAATCTAATGCTTCCAAACATCCTTTAATCGCATCTTTTATATTTTCAATAGCTTCTTCTATATTGTTCCCTTGTGAATGACATCCTGGAATAGCAGGACAATGGCTTACAAAACCAAAATCCTCGCCTTTTTCTATTATTATTCTATAAATCATATTTCTACCTTATCTATTTTTTAGCAAAATTATTTAATATTTATTTGGTTAAATAATTATATTTTTTTTTAAAAAACTGACGTAATTTCCAACCGCCTTATTGTAGTAAATAATTGTTGATTATATTAGAATAAAAAAAAGTATGCAATGCTTTCAAATTTAATTATCAACTTTCTTATTTTCAAATTACTAAACTTTTCCTTAAAAGCAAAATTTTCTCTAAAATCCATCTTCCAAATAAAACTCAAGCACCTTTAGATGTGCCACATCTTGAAGATGTTGGATATCTTTTTCGATATATTCCAGCTATCTTATTTCACAAGCATAAATTTTCTGAATAATTCCCTATTTGAAAAAAGCAGAAGCCAGCTGGAAAATGTGAAATATCAATCAATTAATAATATGTTAAATCAAATAAAATTTTTAATAGTTTAAACCAAAAGCCCAAAGCGGTATTACGTTTCTATACCCAAATTCTATATCATCTTTGACTAAAAATGATTTACCATCATTTTCAATCTGGTTCTGTTTTTTATTTTTTCCACCAAGTTCAAAAATATAACCATTAACAACAAAATCCGCTTTTTTTGAAGCAATTACTTCATTCTTTACACTCATCTGATTAAAGAAGAAAGTTTCTCGCAAGTTTCCAACATCTGATTTAAGCCCAACCAGATTATAAATAATATTAGTATTATCTAAATATACTTTATCTACTTTTCCCAAACCACGTAAACCACTTGCTTCACTTCTCAATTGCCCAATCAAACCAGCTTGCTCCATATAAATGAAATAGTCATCAAGTGAATTTCTGCTAACGTTAATTAATTCAGCTATTTTTGTAAAATTTGGCTTGAATGGAACGCTTTCTGCAATTATCGAAAGAAGGCGTTTTAATTTACGACTTGTTCCCACATTCAAATTAGCATAATGAGGTATGTCTGATTCCAAGGTATGAACAATAATTTGTCCAAGACGAAGATTCATTTCATCTTCAAGTCCGAAAGGATAATATCCTCTTTTTAAATAATCTTTAAAAAGTGGCAAAGGATGTTGGATATTTGCAAGTTTAGCTTCATTGTTGATTATTTGCTCTAATGTAAAAACTTCAGTATCTAAATTATGAAAAAGTTTTATAAATTCCCGAAAGGAAAGTCCTTGCAACTTGTAAATAATTGCCCGGCGACTTAAATCAGATGAACCTTTTAAAATATCAAGAACAGATGAGCCGGTAAAGACAACTTTTAAGGTAGGAAATGAATCGTATATGTTTTTTAGTTCTAGAGACCAATTCTCATATTTATGAATTTCATCAATAAATAGATACTCACCGTCATTTTTATAAAAATTACCTGCTATATCTATTAACCTGTTTTCACTAAAATACATATCGTCTGCAAATACAAACAATGTATTTTTATTGTTCAGGTTTTCTTTTATATATTGCAAAATCATTGTTGTTTTGCCCACACCACGCGGTCCTACAATACCAACCATTCTGCTTTCCCATGAAACTTTATCATACAAATAGCGTTTAAATGTTAGGTTTGTATTCTTTAAAAGTGTTCCAAATTTCTGATAAAGCGTTTCCATAAGTTAATGCCGATAATTTCTAAAAGAATGTAAACGCACAACGAAATGATATATTTTAAGGAATAATGCTCATTAGATAGTGCTAATTTCAAATCATAATTTCAATTTACTTCTACTTTACCACAATAAATTTTTGCCTATAATTTCCAATTTGGATGAAATACAAACCAGCAGGAAGATGTTCGACATTCATCCGATGACTTGAAGTCATCGGATGAATTGATTCTCTCAAACTTTCCTAAAAGCACCCCAAGAAACAGAACAATTAGTTGCCAAACAAAAGTTTGCGTCTTTGGGCTTTTCATAATAAGTAGAAAAGCCCTTTGAGGTGGGGATTGAGAAAATTATAAGAATTCCAAAAACCTTATCTTCATTATTAACCTTAGTAGAAAATGTTGATAAACCAACCCCAAAACCTTATAACCTTATTTATTGTTTAATGTTTGCTGATAATACTTTAAAAATGCATCATACTCCTCTGCAAAAGTATGTTTTCTATGGTGTTCCTGTTGGTTCAAAATATATTTGCAAACTTTATCAACATGTGCCTTTGAAACTGAAAAAGCTGAGCAGGAGATTTGCCATTGAAAATTATTACCGCATAGATTATTTTCATTAATGAATTTTTGGGAGCTATTTGAAATTATAGTCGCTAACCTCTGCTCGTCAATATCCGGAGAACGTGAAACAAGAAAATGAATATGTTCAGGGTTAGCATAAATGGCATACATTTTACAACCATTGTTATTTACAATGCCTGTAATGTATTTTTCAATCCGTTCTCTATTCTCCTCTCTAATTAGTGCCTCACGGTGAAGAGTAGTGAAAACAAAATGAGTATAAAGATTATTATATTCAACTTTCATATATTTCTACTAAGGTTTATTGATAATAATAATGTTATGAAAGGAAATTATTGTGCCATTTTCAAAAAAACAATGATATTATTTTAAAAAAGCAATAAAACCTTATCTTTCATTATTAACCTTAGTAGGAAAAATTTCCATTTACAGACCCCAAACCTTATTACCCTATCGAATTCAAAAAATAAGGTAATAAGGTTATTATGTTTGGTTCATTTTCTCTACTAAGGTTTTTAAGTAAAATAAGGTTTTCAAAGAATATTTAAGAAAGCCCTTCGGGGAAAGGGTTTTTTAAAACATTTCCAAATTTTATTAATTATTCTTATCTCTACCGCCAGATAAAAACCTAATTACTAACATTGGGACAATATAATAAAAACCAAAAATAATTATATGCTTTATAAAACTACCAGGGAAAACTATTAAAATCCATATAAATACGATACAATATAAAACTTCCCCGATAATAAGTTATTTTGTTCCTTGCTTCCATAAATATAATGATTGAGGATCATCTTTATATATTTCTTTAATTGAAGGAACTTTATCCTCTAAAGGTATCATTCTATGCAGTCTTTGAGGACCTCTAAGATTCCATCTAATTTTTTTCCCATATTGTCTTCTATAAGATGCGAAAAATGATAAAATTAGCAAACCAATAATATGTAAAACAATCATAATCTTCTTCCTATATTACAAATTCATATTCAGTCTTCATTTTTTTTTGAATATTAAGAAATCTTGTTACTATATCAGTTTTGCTATCTAACAAATCTTCTCTTTCTGCTAATTTATTATAATATTTCGGAATAAACAGCATAATTGAAATTATTAACATTATTTGATTATTTAATTGATTACAGCCCAAATTGGTTAATATTAGGAATTGGAGATATGAAAATCGTGAATGAAAGAAATAATATTGTGAATTTTGAAAAACTGAAACGTGAGAATGAGGAGTTAAGAGAGAAATTAAAAGGGAATGATAATGTAGATAACAAAATGTTGGAGATACGGGCAAAAAACGAAGTAATGGCGGACTTGCTTGAGCGAATAATAGGTAAGAAGCAATGAAAAACAAAATACCAGGTTCGATTTATAGGCGTAAATCTTCCCGATTTCTAAAAAAGTTTTGGAAATAATAGAAAAAATTCTTAAATTGGTAAAAAGCAATACTCTATTTGGTTACACAAACAATCAAATATCACGTTTGCAGAAAAGTCTCCGTCATCGTGAAAAAAGGTTAGGAATAAAAAAGCTGGCAGGAGTTTTCACGGATTCAGGAAAAGTTTCAGTAAGAAGTTGTTTGATAATGATGTGAGTTTGAGTGATGTGAAAGACTTAATGCGTCATTCAGATATAAACACTACACTTGGCTATTACAAGGGATACAACACAGAAAAATTAAGAAACGTATTAGACAATTTACATTAAAATTGCACGAAAAAAGGCACGTAAAACCGCTTAAAACGTCAAGAAACCGAAAAATAAGATAAAATACAAAAAAAGTAAAAAACGAAATAACATAGATTAGCACTACAAAATAAGACATTGCACCCGTAGCTCAACTGGACAGAGCATCTGACTTCGGATCAGAAGGTTTAGGGTTCGAATCCCTACGGGTGTGCAAAAGGAAAGCTGATGAAATCTAAATTGCATATTAAACAGCAAATATAAGTTTTCCTCACAAACCTTTGTAATTCAAATTTATTTGTTTCTTATAAATTTTTCTTGAATCAAAGAAATTAAATCTTCGCTGCTATAAGGTTTACTGATATAAACATTGCAGCCAACTTCTATAGCTAAATCTTTGTCTTCTTTTGTTGAAAATGAGGTTTGAGCAACAATAAAAACATTTTTATTAAATTCTCTAATCTTCTTTGTAGTATTGTATCCATCTAAAAAAGGCATTTTTATATCCATAAGAATAATGTCAATTTCCGGGTTTTTTTTACATATTTCAATAGCATCAAATCCGTTCTTTGCATAAAAAATCTTATTACTCATTCTGTTAATATAGACACTAATTAGCTTAGTAGAAATATTATCATCTTCAACAATAAGAAAATTATACTTATTTTCCATCTTATTATTCTTTTTTATTTAACAATTGATTGGTAAAGTAAAATAGAATTTTGCTCCTTTTCCCAAATCAGATTCTACCCAAACACTTCCACCTAAAAGCTCAATATAAGATTTTGCGATTGAAAGTCCTAAACCAGCACCTTCGTAATTTCTTGATAAACTTATATTTTCCTGAACAAAACTCTTAAAAATTATTTCCTGCTTGTCTTTAGCAATTCCAATTCCATTGTCTAATACATAGAATTCCAAAAAATTATTAATTTTTTTATATCCAAATTCAATCGTTCCGCTAAAAGAAAACTTTATTGAATTATTTAACAGGTTGGTAAGTATGGCAGTCAGTTTTTCGCTATCAGTGATTATTATAGATTCACTATCAGTCAAATCGCATTTATGAATGAATTTTATTCCTTTATTTTCTACAGTCGGTTTGTAAAATGAATATAAATATTGAATAATTTCGTTTACATTAGTATCGTTAGTATGGATTTTTACTTGTCCGGTATCAATTTTAGATATATCAATTAAGTTGTTAATAATGTTAAGTAAACGTTTGGTACTTGTTTCTATAATATTTAAGTATTCATTGGTATCTTCAAAAGAAAGTTGAGATTTTTTCAGAAGTTGAGTAAATCCGAGGATACCATTCATAGGAGTCCGTATTTCATGGCTCAAATTAGCAAGAAAAGCAGATTTCAACTTGTCGCTTTCCTCAGCTCGTTCTTTTGCTTCTTTAAGTTCAGCTTCATACTTCTTTTTGAAAGATATTTCAGTATGAGAGCCAGCCATACGAATTGGTTGTTTGTTATCATCAAAAATTGCTTTGCCTCTGCTTTGAATCCATTTGTAAGAATCATCTTTACACTTCATTCTGAATTCTACCTGATAGAAAGGAATTAAACCTTTTAGATGCTTGTTAAGTTCTTCTAAAACGTTTTCTTTATCGTCCTGATGAATATGCTCTTTCCAATTTTGAAATGTATTTTCAAATTCTTCATCATTAAAACCAATTATTTCTTTCCATCTTGGAGAAAAATATGTACAATTATTAATAATATCCCAGTCCCATAAACCATCTTGAGAACCTTCAATAGCGAGGAAAAACCTTTCTTCACTTTTTCTTAGCATTTCTTCAGTTTCTTGCCTAATCTTAACTTCTTTTTCTAAATCAAGATTTCTTTTTTCTAATTTGTTTACTAACCGTTCGCTATACAGTTTGTATATTTCAGTTTCAGCAATTTCAATTTTTTTAATTTTTATATCAATCCCACTTTCCAATTCATTCTTAATTTCATTAATAACATTTAATAAAAAACTCGGTTCCTATGGCTTAACAATAAAACGTTGTGCGCCGAGGGATAGAGAAAATTCTTCATCTTTTTTTTCATTGTATGTTGCAGTATAAAACATAAAATTAATTTTTTGTAAATTCTCATCTTCTTTTACATATTTACAGAATTGGTAACCATCCATTACCGGCATTAAAATATCAGAGATAATTAAATCAAATTTTTCGTTAGAGTGGAGAATTTCAAGCGCTTCTTTTCCGTTGCATGCAGATTTACACTCAAAATTATTCTTTTCAAGCAAGAATAAGAGCATTTCTCTACTATCAGTAGTGTCATCAACAATTAAAATTTTCATTTTGTTTCCTTTAACAAAGAATTTTTATTAATATTTATTAATTCGACTCACTCAGCTCTTGAGAGCAGAGAGCGTAAGTGTAATATTACTAAAGATTTTACAAATATTTTAAAACACTATCGGCAAAAGTTTCCGGATTTAATGGCTTTTCAATGTAACCGGTGCATCCTGCATCAAGAGACCTTTGTCTGTCGCCAGTCATAGCATAAGAAGTAATAGCAACTATTGGAATATTTCTGCATTTTTCTACGTTTCTTATTAGTTTTGTAACTTCTAATCCGTTAATATCCGGAAGTTGTATGTCCATTAGTATTAAGTCTGGATTTTCATTCATAGCCATTTTTAAACCATCATAGCCGTTTTTTGCAGAAATTATTTCTAAATTAAGAGTTCTTAAAATAAACTCTATCAAATATAAATTATCTTCATTATCTTCTATAATTAATACTTTTTTCATAAGACCTCATTTATTTATTCTAAATGGAATTTCAATATAAAATTCACTACCTTTACCATTTTCACTTTTAACAAATATTTCTCCTTCTAATTGAGTTAGAAGCTTTCTCGATAAATAAAGCCCAAGGCCAGTTCCTTTATTATGTTTGGTTAAAGATGAATCGATTTGTTGAAATGGTTGAAATAAGCGATTCAAATCCTCTTTTGGTATTCCAATTCCAGTGTCAATAACAGAAACTTTTAACTTGTTTTCATTTATTTGCATAGATTTAATTGAAACTGACCCTTCAGAAGTATAATTAACGGCATTGCTGACCAAATTCAATATAACCTGCTTAATTCTTCTTTTATCGCTATAAATGATAAATTCTTCTGGAATATCGGTAAACAATTTCAAATTCTTCTCATTAGCTTTTATAAGAACCATATCTGTAATTTCAGTAATTAATGATTTAAGCTGAAATTCTTCAAATTCTAATTCAGCTTTGCCAGCTTCTATTTTTGAAATATCAAGAACTTCATTTATTAAATTAAGTAGGTGGGAGCCATTATTTTTAACTTTTTTTAGCTGATTTTTTTGTTCTTCGTTTAATTCGCCAGCCATTCCCATAAGTAAAATTCCAGTATATCCAATAATTGAATTAAGAGGAGTCCTTAGCTCATGGCTCATACTCGCTAAAAATATGGATTTATATTTGTCTGCTTCTTTCAATTTTAAATTTAATTTCTCTACTTCTTTTAACTTTTCTTCTATTTCTAACTTTTGCCTGGATAGCAATAAAGAGTTCTTTTTATAATTCCTGTATCCCAAATAAATAGCAATAATGAGTAGAATAACTAAAAATGCTATAATTATCAGAGCATAAATAAGTTGGGTCTGGCGAAGTATTCTTTCAGATTGACTATCTAAAGTAATATTTTTACTTTTAATTTGCCTGTTCAATTCAAAAATATTTTTTTCTTTAGATTCTAATTCACTTAACTGCTCTTTAAGTTCATCACTATGTTGATTAATTTCTTCCTTTTGTTTTAATAAGATAATGCCTGTTTCCTGAATAGAATCTCTTTGATTTTTAAGTAGTTTTTTTTAGCTGTTAAATTGATTGATATAATTCATTAGGTCTAATTTTTGACTTTCAATAAGTTGCTTATGCGAATTAATTTCTTTTAAATGTCCGGTTAACTCTTCTTGTTTTTCAGAAATTTCTAAATTAGCTTCTTGTATATTTTGATTTAAGCTATTCAGAGAATCTTTCATTTTATCGATTATACGCTGCATATCTATCATTTTGAGCTGTGATTTCCTGTAAAGACTTGCAATGTCAATACTGGTTCCACCTGCAAGCAGGACTTCAGGGTCAATACTTAAAGATTGATTTATTATATTATTTTCATTTACTTCAAATTTGATTTGTTTTTCTTCTGTCTCATAAAGATTTATCATTACGGCATTTTTTTCAGGATAATCTTCAGTTACCAGCAGGATTGGTTTTCCTTCAATTATATTATATATATTAAGCAAAAAATTCTCACAATCTTTTGTAAGAAGTATTAAATTTACTTTGTCTAAACTTGGAATGGTTCGAAATACTTTTAAATTAACAGGTTTGTTTTTTATTTTTCTGCCGGAAGCAAATTTTATGAATTTCTGTTCTATTTCATAACTTTTTGTTATTACGACAATTCTAAAGCTATCTAATTGATTTTCGTTTGTCCAAGTGGTATATTTAACAAAATTATTAATGTAAGCAGCGAAAATTTGAGCTTTATCCGTTTCTGCAGAAATTAATTTTGAAGATAGCATAAAGAAAAGAATAAATAAAAAATATTTAGATGACTTTTTCATATAATATCTTATTCCGTTAATGAATAGCTTACTGAAAAAAGGAAAGAACGTTCTGCCTGTCTATATCTGTCCGGTGTTCTGTTCGATGTATGATAGTATTTTGTATTAAAAAGGTTTTTAGCTATCAACTGAATTGTTAATCCTTTGAAATTCATTAGAGAAAGAGTAGAATGAAAAATAATAAACGGATCAACTTGTTTGCTGTTAGTAGAGCTAATTATTACCGGATTTTCTCTTTTGCCAACGTAATTTGCCCGAAAGTTTAAACTAATATCCTTGTTAAAAAGATATGTTATACTGGCATTAGCTGTATGTTTGCTAATTTCAGGAATATAATTGTCATCTTTATTCCTGCTGTCAGTAAAAGTATAATTTAAAGAATATTTAAAATTCTCATAAGCTGAACTTAACCATAGCTCAAAACCTAAAGTGTTTATCTCTCCTTCATTTATCCATCTGTAATTATCACCAATAAAATCTTTTGTAATGGCGTTTATAAAACTATTCCTGTAAGCAACGATATCAAACCTGTAATTACTTGTAAAGGCGAGGTTTAAAGCAGCTTCAAAAGTCTTCATTCTTTCTGATTCAAGTCCGGGATTACCTAATCCGTTATAATAATCCCAGGGCTTCGGTGCGCGAAAAGCTTCAGAATATGAAAAGCGTATTCTGTGATTTAAATAATTATAAGAAACACCTATGCTCGGAGTTAACACCTGGTCGTAAATGCTACTATTATCATATCTGATACCTGTAGTTAAATAAAAGGAATTTGATATATTAATTTTTGGTTCAATAAAAATACTTGTTAAATAGTTATGCTCCATTTCTGGTTTATCTGGTGGTTCTGGCTTTTCATAAATTGAATTACTGTATGAATAAGAATAATTTTTTGCTAATTGTTCGTATTCAAATGTCAATCCACCAACTAATGATAAGAAACTTGCTATATTATATTGAAATATATTTTCTATTCCGGTAAGGTTATTTGGACGGTAGCAACCAACCTGCCCTGTATCGAGGACGTAATAAATAGTATTATCTAGAACGGTTGTGTTCCGATTGTATAAAGTAGAACTAAATTCAAAATTATCTGTAAATTTGCTTCTGAAGTTTAAGTAATTATTCAAAAACTGAATATTCCAAAGAGTACCAAAATCTCTGTATATTGTTCCAACAGATTTTTCATTGGTTGCCATTGATGATTTTTCATTAATAAAATTTGTTCCAAATGTAAAATTCATCCAGTTAATTTTAAAATCTACGGAATAATCTTTTTCGAAATTATTTAATAAATCAGACCAATTATTGTCACCAGCATCACCTTTCAAATCTGTTTTATCAGTATGTTTTGCCATAGCAGCCAATCTAACTCCGAAATCTTTTTTTTCATTTGTATAGCTATAATTAAAATCTGCGCCTAATGTATTAAATGTTCCAGCTCTGGCATTAACTTCAAATTGATTAATTAAAGCACTTTTGGTAATAATATTAATTACACCTGTTACAGCGTTGGTTCCATAAACCGCTGAAGAAGGCCCAGAAATTATTTCTATTCTGTCAACATTAGATAGGTTGTATTGATAGCCACCATAAAATCCTCCGGAGTTTAACTCATTAATTTGAACTCCATCAATCAGCATAAGTATTAAATTATTTTGATTTGGTATGCCTCTTTGAAATGTATAACTGTTAAATCCCTGAATGTTTCTGAATTGAAAACCAGGAATATCTGACAAAACCTCATCAATACTAAAATAGCCCTTTTCTTTTATTTCTTCTTTTGTAACGATATAGACTGTTGATTGAACTTCATTAATATATTCTGATACTTTAGAAACGGAACTAACCTTTATTTGAGATAATTCAGTTAGACTTAATTCGTATAAATCCTGCTCGCTGCTTTCAGAACGTAAATAATTGTATAATGTGAGAAATAAAAAAATTAATAAAAATAATTCTTTCTTATTTATTTTTTTAGATTTTATAATTATTTTGAAATTTAATAACATAAATTATTTCTTTCAATTTCTTATTCATACGACTACAATTAAGCAAATAAAATTTTTAAAAGCAAGAAAAATTATTAAAATTTTAAAATATTTTTTATTGAAAAAAACTTCTCAGATTTAGAATACATTCCAACCAGAATAAGCTATCCGATAGCTTGAAGTTTAAATATGAATTGTTCTGTATTGATTAAAGTATAGTATATTTGTAGAAAGATTAAATAAATCAATTAAAAGAGTAAAGTATCCAATAAAAAGATAAAAAATACTAATAAAAAGATAAAAATAATCAATAGAAAGATTAATAGAATTATTAGGAAGATAAAAATAATTAGTAAAAAGATTACAAAAATTATTAGGAAGATAAATAAATACAACAGAAAGATTACAAGATATATTAGAAAGATAAAATGATTCAATAGGAAGATAAAAATAATCAATAGAAAGATTACAAAATTAATTAAAAGGATAAAAATATTTAGTAATAAAATATCTTTCTACTAAATTAATATATCTTTTTACAGCAAAATTTCATTTATTTATATATTCAATTATATAAAAATATAAAAATATTAGTTTATAAATTAATAAAATGAATAATATTTATAAGAATAATAATATATATATTATTAAATTTTGTTCTGCTACATCAGATTTTAATATTTTTAAAATAAAAAAAAGTATAGAATTAGAACATTTAAGCATTAATGAACAAATAAAAATTTAGGGAATTGAATTCTTTTGATTTTAAATTTGAGGTTTTATCCTGCTGATATTATATCTTTTGCATATATTTTAAAGGCACAGCCAACAAAAATAAGCTTAGTTTAAAGCTTCAAAATATTCTGAGTAATAAAAAAAAATCCTCCATCGTAGGAGGATTTTTTCATATTATAACCATTTATAGAAACTTTTAATCTTTCTTTTCTTCTTGTTCTTCTTTTCCTTTAGCAGTTAATCTTGAAGCGGAGACAAGAGCAATAACAGCTTCTTCTGAAATTGAAAATTCATATTGTGGTTGAACTATTTCTTTTAGATGAATAGCTTGTCCGAGGTTAAGATTAGTAACATCAACTTCTATTGAATTAGGAACATCTTTAGGTAGGCAAGAAAGAGAAACTTTACGTAAATTATGTTGAAGGATGCCACCACTTTGACGAACACCGATAGGAGTTCCGGTTAAAGTAATTGGAATTTCTACAGTAATTTTTTGTCCGGGTAAAACACCGAGCAGGTCGAAGTGAGTAACTTTTGAAGTTATAGGGTCGAAGGTAACATCTTTAAGAAAGCAATCAAAAACTTTGTTTTCGCCTTCAATACTTAATTCAACCATTTTTGTTTCTTTAGTATATACTATATTTTTCAATTCCTTCGGGTCAACACTGATTGGAATATTTTCACTACCTTTAAGATAATAAATACCGGGAATGTTGCCTTCTTTTCTTAATTTATTTACGTTTTGTTTCCCGGTTGCACGTCTTTTTGATGATAAAATGACTGAGTTCATTGATTATTCCTCACTTTATTTAATTATAAATAATTTCAAATTTTGATTTATCTTATTATTTCAAATAAGCAACTTATAGAACTATTGTTATGAGTTCTAGCAATAGCTTCAGCTAATAATTCGGAAATAGAGACCTCTTCCAATATAGGAGAAGATTTTTTTAGAGGTATTGTATCGGTAATAATAAGTTTGTCAATAATTCCGCTATTTTCAATTTTATCAATTGCTTTGTTAGATAAAACAGGGTGAACACAAGCACCAATAATTCTATTGGCACCGGCTTCTTTCAATGACCTGGCACATTCTACGAAAGAAGATGCAGTATCAACAATATCATCAACAATGATAATATTTCTTCCTGCAACGTTGCCGATAACTTTCATTATTTCTACTTTATTGTCATCTCTAATTTTATGGGCAAGGACGAGCTCAGTGCTAAGTTTCTTTGCATAAGAGCGGGCTGTTTTTACTCCACCTACATCAGGAGAACAAACGCTTGTATTGGATAAATCTAATTCTAAAAGGCGTTTAAGTATTACTGGAGAAGCGTAGAGATGGTCGAATGGAATGTCAAAGTAACCTTGAATTTGTGCTGAATGTAAATCTATTGATATTACTCTGTCAGCTCCTGAACGAGTAAGAAGATTTGCAACCAATTTTGCTGTTATCGAAACTCTGGGTTGGTCTTTTCTGTCTTGACGGGCATATCCGAAATATGGTATTACTGCTGTTACTCTACGTGCTGATGCTCGCTTTGCCGCGTCTATCAGAATTAATAGCTCTAATAAATTATCAGCAGGTGCGTTAGTGGCTTGTATTATAAATAAATCTTCTCCACGTATGTTTTCTTCATATTTTGCCCAAATTTCACCATCGCTAAAATTCTTTATGCTTACTGGTGAAAGTTCCATTTCGAGCTTATCTGCTACTTTTTGAGATAAAATCTTACTTGCTCTTCCCGATACGACTCTAAAATCGAACATTTTTTTATTTAAACTATCTATTTTATAAAAAAAAAGCTGGGATGGCAGGATTCGAACCTGCGAATGCCGCCTCCAAAGGGCGGTGCCTTACCGCTTGGCCACATCCCAATCTGTTCTAAAACAGAATACAAAATTAAGCATTTTTTTTTATTCTACAAATACTTTTTTCCATTTTTAAAAAATTGTTCGTTTATTGTTTTTTTAATTGATTAATGCCACTTGTATATTCGTTATACCTCCTTCCCAAGTGCAACTTGGGAAAGAGAAAAAAATGTAGAGACACAGCATGCTGTGTCTCTACAAAAATTAAAAAACCGATTACCGACAACTGACTACCGACATCAGAAATCAATTCTCCGGATACGTCAAAAGTGCTGGACTTGAAATGTAAAGCCAGTATCCTTGACCGGGTTGCATCTCACCGAGTGTATTTATCCCAAAGCCGGGGTGATAAATTCCACCTAAATTATTCTTTGCAATTATTAAATTGGAGGCAATGCTTCCTAGTGCTTGCTGGACGTTCATTGGGCTATTTCGCAAGTAAGAAACAAGATGCCAGCCGGGATTTAGCTGAATGCCTTGTAGAACTGGATTTACTTCATTTCCTGAAATGTTTAGTATGCTGCTGCTGTTTGTATAAACATAGTAGCCAGCTTCAACATTCCAATCACCTATTTGATTTAATCCAAAAGCAGGAAAGAAGATTTGCCCTGCTCCATTTTTTACAAAAACAATATTGTTCATTCCTTCAAAAACGCTTTCCATAGCTTGCTCTTCGGGTATAATGTTGCTTGAAATTAGATTCCAGCCAAGAGAAAGAGGAATTTCTATGTTTGAAGAGGGTGAAGGTTCAGTTGTGAAAGACCAAGTAGAAGACCAAGGATTGTAATATGGGTTGCTAATTGTACGAACACGCCAATAATAAGTTGTTTGGTAATTCAAATTTATCGAATTTAACTGAGTATCATTAATATTTGAATCAACAACAATTGTGAAAAAATTAGTATCAGTTGATATTTGAATATTATTATTATTCATTTGATCACTAAACCAATCAAATGTCACAGGAATTTGAACTGCACTTTGATTATTTATAGGTGAAATTAAATAAGGCAAAACAGGTACACATTCAGTAACAAAACTCCAAATATTTGACCAAGGGCTTTCAATAATACCATCTGTTGCTTTAACACGCCAGAAAAGTTGA
The DNA here is from genome assembly GCA_964498585.1 of uncultured Hyphomicrobiales bacterium. Classification (GTDB taxonomy): domain Bacteria; phylum Bacteroidota; class Ignavibacteria; order Kapaibacteriales; family UBA2268; genus JAAYJM01. Next base: position 49,718 of record CAZCHH010000007.1, on the reverse strand, counting down.
CTGCATATGTCTAATTCTTCAGTAATTGCATAACTAATATCAGTAATATCACCAATATCAATAATATTAATTACAAAATTATTATAATATGAAACTTGAATAGAATATGAAATTGCATATTCTGTTTCATACCAAATTAAAGATGGTGTTAAGGATAATTGTAAAGAATTATTTAATGGACTTAATAATTCAGGTGCAGAAATTTGAGAATATAATTTAGCATTACAATTTAAAACAATAATAAAAGCAAAGATCAAATAAAATATTTTAATATATTTTTTCATTTTTTCCTCCAAAGTTATTTAATTAAAATCATAATTGATTGAACACGCTCATTTTCAAAAATTAAATCAATAACATAAACACCACCAAGTAGGTTTGAACCATCAAAAAGTATATTATAAATACCAGCTTCCTGATTTCCTTCATTGTAGGTTGCGACTATTTCACCGTGAATTGAATTAATATTGACTACAACATTTCCAGATTCTGGAATTTTATAAGTAATTTCTGTTTGGTCGTTAAAAGGGTTCGGTTGGTTTGAAATAAACATATTTTCATTAATTGTAGCTAATTCTGCATTAGCATTACAAACATAGATTTTTCCTTTTTCATAAGTTAATGAATTTAAATTTTCTTTTGTAAGAAAGTCTTTTATATTTATAATTTCAATTTCCTCTATTCTATTATTTGTAGTATCTATTGTAAATGCAAATAATTCTTCACCTTTTAATGCACCTTCTGTATTATTTAAGTTATCTTTACCCCATACTGTTAATGCACAGACTTGGTTTTGAACAGCACCAGCCCCAATTAATATACCTTCACCATTAATTATACCAATTTCATAACCATCTGGAATACTTAAGTCATCAAAAATTACTGTGCAATCATTTCCAGTATTTGTAACAAAAGGAGTTAATTTTTTAGCTATAGGCGATAGAATGCTTTCTTCATTAATTCTAGATTTATAACTATAACTTGTGCTATCTTGTGGATAAACAAGATTACAATCTGCATTTACACTAATTTCATAACCTTGATTGGGAATCATATTTCCAATTTGATTGATTCCATAAGCCGGAAGATAAATAAGACCAGAATTATTTTTTACCATATACAAATAATTTTTTATAGATTTTAATGCATTAGCAGTATCTATAGACATATTTGAGTTTCTTAAATAAGATACCCAATTCCAACCTGATTTTAGCGGGATTGTATCAAAAATTGGATAAACTTTAGAGCCAGAAATAAATAATAAAACTGAATTATTCATATATATTTTATATGCCTCTTTGTAATTCCATATACCAATTTCATCAACACTATCAGGTATAAAAATTTCATCAATTTGATTTTTTACTATTCCTATCCCATTTGTTAAAGAAAGTAATGATTTTAGCGAGTTTCTGTCTGGTATAAGATAACTTGAAATGAAGTTCCAACCGCTTTGCAAAGGGAAAAAACTTACAGTTGAATTTAATATAAGAGAAGGGTCTCCGTATAAATTAAATTGTAAAATATTAAACCAAGCAGTGTAGTTTAAATATTCTGCAAAGCCTGTACGAATTAAACTTAAAACCTTTCCTATTGAAAAATTCTTATTATTTAATATCAATTTAGTGAACCAATAAGTTAAATGTGTATTATGGTATGTACCTATAATTGAATTGGGATCATAAGAATTAGAGCCAAAGGATTTCCTAGTCGAAGCAACAGTACCAGCAGCTTTATGTTTTAAAATGGTGCAAGCAAGGTTAATGCTGTCTTCTGGATATGCATTCAAACAAGAACTTTGAAAGACAAAAGATGGATAATTTCTTGACAGCATATTAGTTGTTTTATTAGGATAAAACGGCCAAGAGGTAATTACTCCTGATGCATCGTGCGCTGTACCATGTGTATGCCAATCAAATAATCCATAAAAACCAGAATTCCATATTTTTATAGTTGAGTCTATTCTTATATCTGAAACAGGAATAATTAATAAGTTATTTTGGTTAAGTGTATCTCCTCCATAATTTTTGCTATAAATTCTAAATGAATTAAAACTATTAGAATCGCACAATTTATTAATTGCTTCAGATACTTTCCATAAATCATGACCAACCTTTAAGTCATAATTCATAAATAAATTTTTTCTCCATTTAACATCTGTAATATATTGGTAGTTAATTGACTTATCTAATATTGAATCTAAATAGTAAATATTGTTATCGTAAACAGGTATTCTACCAATTATAACTTCAGGTAAAAAATTGACACCATAAATGTTATTTGAAATATCTAATCCTTTGTCGCCCTTAGCATTATTTAGTTGTATATTAGAAACTATGCAAGTAGTATCAGGAGGTACTAAAAGTGATGTATTGTTAAAATATTCAGCAACAAGACCTGGTTGTAACGTCCCATAATAATCCTGCTTAAAAAACGAATTGGGGATAGAATCGCTGAACCATTGATTTTCTGAAGTTAAATAATCTAATAATAACCAGCTATCTTTATTATTTTTAAAGAATTCAACTTTAATTCTTAATGTATCATCATTAAAAAAATTGGACTCTGCTGTTTTTCCCCATTGATGATTGGACCAACTATTAGAGTCGCTCCAATAATATCTACTATTATTATTGTTATTATCTAATAATGTATCATTAATCCAAATTTTCACACCATCTTTATAAAAAGCTCTAAATTTTAGTGGAATAGAATTTTTTATTATAAAGCCAGTCCATCTAATTGAATGTGAAGTATCATTAATTAAACCTGGGAAAGGGCTTAGATTATTATTATAATTCCATATTTCACCGTATAATAAATCACCGTCTAAATCCCAATTTCCAGTTAAATCAGAATAATATAAATCTGTTGGTCTTGGGCTTGTATAAAAATCATATTGTTTTCTATATAAATTTGTATTTTGTGGATATGTCATTTTCATAGGCACATCTCCAATGTTATCATTATCAGCAAATTGGTCGTTTGGATCGGGATTTCCAATTAATAAAACATATTCAATATTTTTTTCAATATAGTTTTCTTGTAAATATCTTCTTATTCTCTCTGGTCTTTCTCCAGGTGATTGTAAATTTGAGAAGTTACAATTATCTAAACTGTCAACTGTAACTATAAAACAATCAAATCCAATTCTTTCTTTGCTTAACGTAAAGTCTTCAAGTTTAACTGAACTGTCTTTTATTGCTTGTGTAGTGATTATGCAGTAACCTGGCACATTTGTTGAATCAGAAGGTATATCTTTTTCTGGTCCTAAATCAAAACTTATAATATATTCAATAGAATCAATCTTGATTAAATCACCTGTTACAGGATTATATTGAAAAGGGTATAGCTCAAAACCAATAAATACCCATTCTCTCATATTTGAAGGGCTTGTAATACTTATTGGATTTGCCGGGTAGTTAGCATTTGTATTGTATATTTCTTCGTTTTGTTCATCTAATACAATTGTGTCAACGTAAACAACTACTGATTTAAAAGGTGTGTAATTTCCTGCTATTGTTGAATAAATACTGTCTAATGTTGTGCTAATAGAACTGAGAATTACATTTGCTGGCAATTCTAAAGTGTAAGTTCTATAAGGTAAGTCGGGGTGCCCTTGTGGACCGTTGCCTCCAAAGTTTTCCATATTAATATACCAGCCATATTCGGTGCTATCAATAGAATAATTTAAATTTGAATAATCAATTTTCAGCGTAATTTGGTTTGTTGTTTTTGTAACTGTAATAAAACTTAAATTGTTTTCTTGAATAATTTGGTCGTATAAAAATTTCATCGGTTGACTAAGTGCATTGTTAGTAATCGTAAGAAATGAAGAAAGAATAAGTACAAGTAATGTTATTACATTGCAATGAGTTAATAAAACTCGGGGGGAGGGGGGAGATACGCTTTTTGGCTCGCTATTTGATAGAGACAAATTCACTTTTTCTTCAGTGAAGAAATCTGCTTTTAAAGTGTTCATATTAAACCTCAAAAATTAGTGAAAAATAATTATAACTTTATCGTTTTTCCTGCTCGGAGGTCTTTTAATTTATTTTTTATATCTTTCTATACATTAAACTTACAAAATAAAAACACAAAAGTCAAGCATTTTTTTTATTTATTTTAAAAATATTTTTAAATATAAAAACAGATGGGCTCCAACTTGTGAAAGACGAGTCCATCTTAATTTACATAGAATTGATAAAAGTCAGGTATTCTTTTTATCTTCATAAGAGAGCGGTTCCCAATTTAAACCGTCGCAGGGGATATAAGATTTTGTAATATGCTCGTCATATATTTTGCAAAGCTGACTTGTTGCATCGAAGTGCTTACAGGAGCCGCAAAGAGTTTCTTCTTCCACTTTTTTTATACGTTCCTGAAAAATATTGAATTGGCGAAAAGCCGGATAAATTGCAAATAGCCAGACAATAAAAGAAATCCACCAGTTTCTTTGTCCAGTAATTTCAATTATTAAAAAGCTAATAACAACTATAATCGCAGAACGAAGAAGAATCCCCCAAACAATAGAGCCAGTAGTAACAACTGGTTGAAGTGCACCTTCTTCATCTTCTTCTGTTCCTTCCCGAAACATTAAAAAATCTGCTATTTTTTCAATAAATCCATGCATTATATACTTTATAACAAATAATACAAATCAACTTTAACAAAAATAAAGAAATAATCAAATCGTTCAATTATCTTTTTAAATTAAAAGTATGAATTAAGAAAAATGATAAGTAATTCGTATATTTGAAAACTTTTAATTTATGTTTTAATTAACATTTATTATTCAGAGCAATAAATGAGCAAGAAAAAAAGAATAACAATAAAATTAGATTCAATAATTGATTTGAGTGCAAAATTAATTGGTTTGCAAAGCGAAGAACATGTTTTAAGCACAGCATTACTATCTTTAATGGGAAAACTAAAAATAATAAGGGGGATAGTGCTTGTTCCCGATACAGATAATAATGAATTAAAGCCGTTAATAGTTAAAGGAAAAGCAAGTATTGATAAAATCACTTTTTTATTGTGCAATGAATTTCAAATTTTTAAGAGAACTAAAAAAATCGAAAGGACATTGTTGGAATCCGGCTATAAATATTGCCTACCAATAATATATCAGGAAAAATTATTTGCTACAATATATTTAGGTGATTCTCTTGACCATACAAATTTATTAAAAGATGAAATTTATTACGCAAAAATTGTAGCATCTGTAACCTCAATTGCACTGCAAAATATTCGAAACAGCAAATCTCTTATAGAAGCAAAAAATAATGTAGAGCAAAGAAATCTGCTTTTAACTTCAATGTTTGAGATGAGCAAGGATTTTAGCACCTTACTTTCAAGAAATCATATTCTCCGTTTGTTGTCTTATCGTTTGATGGGACAGCTAATGGTTAGCCGATTTCTTATCGTTTTAATCAACGATTTAGGAAAGAAAGAAGTAATAATAAATCGTTTTGATAAGCAACTAAAAGAAGAATTAATAGACTATTTTTTTCATTTCTGCCGGACAAAACTAATTCCGAACAATAATATTCCGGAGATAGATGAAATAATCGAAAAAATAGATGCAAAAATAGTTTCCCCGCTTATTGTTCAAGGAACAACAAAAGGAGTGCTCGTAGTTGGTAAAAAAATGAGCAATGAAGATTTTACTGAAGAAAATCTGCAATTTATTGAAGCTTTAGGCAATACTGCAATGTCTGCTTTAGAAAATGAACGTCTTTTCGAACAGGAACTCCAGAAAAAGCAATTAGAAAAAGAACTACAACTCGCTTTAGAAATACAAAAGAACTTATTGCCGGATAAAAATCCAAATATAGAAAATTACGATATAGTTGGTTGTAGTTATCCTTCAAGGCATGTGGGCGGTGATTATTTTGATTTCATACATATTTCAAGCACAGAACTTCTTATAGCTATTGCTGACGTATCTGGGAAAGGGATGCCTGCTGCACTGCTAATGGCTAATGTTCAGGCAGCTTTAAAAGTGCTTTCTCCTTTACACTTCAGTTTAAAAGAACTAATTGAACGCCTGAATTCGATTGTTTATCAAAATACAAGTCCGGATAAATTCGTTACATTTTTTTGCGGCATTTTAAATACAAAGAATAATAATTTTCATTACTTAAATGCAGGGCATAATCCACCAATTCTTTTAAGGAAAAATGGGTCTATCGAATATTTATCTGAAGGAGGAATTATTCTTGGAATAAGCGATAATACCTTTCCTTATACTGAAGGAGATGTTTCTCTCAATTCTGACGATTTATTGCTTCTTTATACTGATGGTGTTACTGAAGCTTTAAATTTAGAAAAGGAAGAATTCGGAGAAGAGAATTTAATTGATACATTGAAAAATGTTAAAAATTTTAAATCTGAAGAGATTTTACTTAAAATATCAGAGGAGTTAAAGAGTTTTTCCAAAGATACAACTCAATCAGATGACATTACAATGGTGTCTATAAAAAAAATGAAATGTTAAAAAACGATGAATAATTACAATTTTTTTTTTATTTTAACGTTTTTATTTTGTTCAATAATATTAAAAGTATTTATAAAGGAAAAATAATGAACGGAATTGTAAGAATCTTAGCTTTTTCTTTAATAATTCTATTATCTGCAAATGTTGCTTTTGCACAAAAGCAAAAAGCCAAAAAAGAAAATTTAAAAAACGATGCTAAAAATCAAGCGATTGCTACTATCGGCAAAGAAAAGATTACTTATGCTGATATTGAGAAAGCATTTAAAAAGAATATGAATAGGCGCGATTTAGAGCTTTACAATATTTCTCAAGATAGTCTATTAGATTTTATAGAACTATATGTAAACTATCGTTTAAAAGTTCAAGATGCTTTAAGCAGAAGCTATGACAAAGATTCAAGCATAATTCAGGATATTGAAGCTAATAAGAAAATTTTAGCTGAATCATTCTTTTATGAAAAAAAACTTACTGAACCAGCTATCGAAAGAATGCTTAAGCTAAGAGAATTCGAAAAACAAATCGCTATTATTGTTATTACTCACAAACCTGCAACAGCAGACACGATTATTGCTTTCAACAAGGCAAACAATATATTATATATGCTGAAAAACGGTGCGAATTTCCATAAATTAGCTCAGGATTCTTCAGACGATAAAGAAACAGCACGCAAAGGTGGTATTGTTCATAATTTTATCACTTCCGGAAATATTCAGAAGCAAATTGAAGATGCAGTGTATTCTTTAAAAGCTGGTGAAGTTTATCCGGAACCAATAAATATTAAATTCGGCTATATTATTATAAAATTATTAAAAGATGAGCCGCGCCTTTTGGTTAAAGCACGTCATATTCTACTAACTGATGCTTTTCAGACTGATTCATTTTCTGTAACAAGAAAAGCTGACAGTTTGCTTAACCTTTTAAAACGAGGTGCATCTTTCTCCAAACTTGCAGAAGAAAACTCTGAAGACCCACAAAGTGCAAAAAATGGCGGCGATTTTGGCGAATGGTACTCCCGCTCTACTGGTTTTACTGAATCAGGGCGAATCCTTGTGCCAGAGTTCGTTGATGCTCTCTACGATTTACACGATGGAACTTATTCCGGTAAAGTTTACACCGATTATGGTATTCATATCATAATTCGCGATTCTACTAAATTCCCTGATGAATACAAAGAAAAAGAAGATATCAAAAAACTATATAAACGCATTTATTTAGAATTAGACAAAAAAGATATGCTTGATTCTTTGAAAAATGCTTTTGGTCTTAAAATTTATGAAAATAATTTAGCAGAATTAATTTCAAATCTTGATACTACAAAAACCAATCTCGACACTGCTTGGGTAGGCAAAATTCCAGCTGATTTGTTCGAAAAACCATTATATTCTTTCTTAAATCAAAATACAACCATTAAAAAATTTGTTGAGTTATCTAAAACAAAAAATGAGTTGAGAGGACTTTCTTTAAACGACCAGGGCTTCAAACGTGGAATAAATAAAATTGTTGAAGAACCAATGTTTAAGAGAATTGCTTCTGAATTGGAAAGAGATTACCCGGATTTTGCAACTTTAATGCAGGAATTTAGAGATGGTATCTTACTCTTTAAAGTTGAAGCTATTGAAGTCTGGGATAAATTAAAGTTCGATACTACTTTAGCAAAAACGTACTACGATTCTACAAAGAACAGATATAAAACTACTCCGGCTTATGACATAACTGAAATTTATATGCTGACTGATTCTGCAGCTCAGGAAGTTTACAAATTAGCACAAAATGCAGATGATTTCGAGCTTTTAGCTGAACAGCACACACAAAGAGCCGGCTACAGAGAAAAGAAAGGTAAATGGGGACTTTGTTATACTAAAGATAGCAAAATTGCTCAAATGGTTGATACTTTAAAACCGACTGTTGGAACAATTCTCCCGCCAAGACCTTTTGAACGCGGCTATTCTATCATCAAAATTAATAAATTTGAAGGGCCACGCCAAAAAACTTTCGACGAAGCAATTCCAGATTTCGCTCCTGAAGTTCAGGACATATTGCAGAAGCAACTTACTGAAAGATGGCTTCAGCAATTGAAATCTAAATTCAAGGTTAATATTGATAACAAAAAAGTTAATTCAGTTATTAAACAAATTAGAAGTTCAAATAAATAATGAAAAATCAGACGGTTACATTCAGAGTCATTTTTATAATTGCTTTGCTAATTATTTCATTAGCTAATAATAGAGTTTTTTGTCAGCAGATTTTAGATAAAATTGTTGCTGTGGTCGGCAATGAAATGATAATGCAATCTGATGTAATTGGGCAAATTGCATTCCTTGTTCAACAAGACTCAAAAATCAATCCGGAAGACAAGGAAGTTTTTAATGCAGTATTAAACGATATGATTAATCAAAAGCTAATCGTAGCAAAGGCATTCGAAGATTCTATTGAAGTTACTGACGATGAAGTAAAGCAGCGTTGGGATTATCATATTAGTAATCTTGTCAAACACTATGGCTCCACTAAACGCATTGAAGATGTTTATGGAATGTCGATTACAAGACTGCAAGCTGAGTACTTCGACGATTTGAAAAAACAAATAATGGTAGAAAAAATCCGTGAGAAAGAATTTGGCTCTATTAAAGCTTCTCCAAAGGAAGTTGAGGATTACTATCTTGAGTTTTTGTCCGAAATGCCTGAAGTACCAGAAAAAATGGAACTCTTTCATATTGTTAAAAACGTTAACACCGGTGTTGACATAAAGAAAGCAACTTATGAGCTTGGAATGAGAATAAAAGATTCAATTCTAAATGGCGGCGACTTCGCTGATTTCGCTAAAAGATATAGCAAAGACCCCGGAACAGCTGCTTATGGCGGAGACCTCGGATGGATTGAAAAAGGAAAATTTATCAAAGAATTTGAGCAAGCTGCTTTTACTTTGCAAACCGGGAAAATTTCAGACCCAGTCGAAACGCCCTTTGGCTTTCATATTATTAGAACGATTGATAAAAACAGAGATTCACTGCATTCCCAGCATATTTTATTAAAGTTTGGACCTTCCGAGGCTGATATCGATTCTGTTAAAAGTTTTTTAAATTTTATAAAAAAAGAATTTGAAAAAACAGGTGATTTTGAATCGCTTGCAAAACAATTTTCTGATGAAACTGAAACAAAGGGGTTTGGTGGACTTATTGGAAAGCTTCCTTTGAATTATATACCAAAAAATTTTTTAGATGCTCTTAGCGATATTCCAGATGGTGCTATTACTGAACCAATCCTATATAATTCTGACCCAAAAATGTCTTACCATATCATTTATAAAAAACGCACTATCCCAGCTCATAAAGCCAATTTAAACGAAGATTATCAAGACCTTGAGCAGTTTGCTACTCTTAATAAACAAGAAAAACTATTCAAAAAATGGATTGACAAATTACGCGAAGATATTTACTGGGAAATAAAGTAGTAAATTTATACATTAAACAATTAATAACTCACCTTACGCATTTCCCTCTTGAGAGGGGCAGGAGCAGGGCTGATACGTTCTTTATAATTAATATTTTTTATAACATTCAGAAACAATTTTCATTTTTAAGAAAATTCCGTTAGGAATTTAATATTGGTAGAAAAATAACGAATTGATTGTTGTAACTCCGTAGGAGTTAAATATTTAATACATCTTGATTAATATTCAACTCCTACGGAGTTGTAAAACAAAAATAGATGCAATTTCTACCAATATTTTACTCCTACGGAGTAAAAAGAATAAAATCATTATGAATTCTAACACTTTTTAAAGAACGTATCAGCCTTGGGGGCAGGGGTGTGTTCTTTTTTCTTTTTCCAATAATAAATCTGGGAACACGAAGTAATTTTTTAAACTATGATTTATGTGATAAAAATGAATTTATTATCATAAGAACCTTACTAAAGAATAATCATAGTTTTGAACAGAATTGATTAAGTATTAAAAACAAAGAACACACCCCTGCCCCTCTCAAGAGGGGAATACGTAAGGTGAGTTAATAAACTACATCTATTAAGATGTAGTTTTTTTTATTGCTTATGAGCCATTCTAAACAATAAAACTTACATTGTTAATAACTCACCTTTCCAATTATTTGTAAAATATTTAAATTAAAAGTTGTATTTTGATTTTGTTCTTTATATTTATTAATTTGTCAAAATATTTATTTGATTGTTAATAAAACTGAAATATTTGAAGTAAATTAATCACAAGAAATAAGTAAAAATGTCAAATTCAAAGGATTCTGTATATGAACAAAAAAGATTTATTTAATGGTTATGAAATAAATACAATTAAGGACAATCCTGATTTCAAAGAAGATAGTGTTCGTGAAATTATTATTTTACCAATTCTCAAAGCATTAGGTTATAATAACAACACTATTGAAAGAAGTAAAAATTTAAAACACCCTTTTTTAAAAACTGGCAGTAAAAAAAGACCAATAAATCTTGTTCCTGATTATTTATTAAAAGTTGAAAATAATTATGCCTGGACGCTTGATGCAAAAGCACCAAATGAAAAAATTGTAAACAGCGATAACGTAGAGCAAGTTTATAGCTATGCAATGCACCCTGAAATACGTTCTACTTACTTCGCTCTTTGCAATGGAATTGACTTTGCTGTTTATAGAATATCGAACACGAACCAGCCCGTTCTTTTATTTTCAATAGATGAAATTGAATATTACTGGGAAAAATTATTCAATTTGCTTTCACCGGAAAGTTTTCAACTCGGTAAAGTAATTGATTATGAAAAAACGCAATATTACAAGAAAATCAAAGCAGAAGAAGATTATTTAAATCGACCTCAATTAAAAGAAATTCCAGTAAGAAAACAAGCAGCAAGAAGACATTTTGGTTGTAATGCTTATTTCACAAGACAATCTTGGGACATTTTAAATGCATACATAAAAAACTTTTCAAAAATTGGCGACTTGGTTCTTGATAGTTTTGCAGGCAGTGGCGTAACTGCAATAGAAGCTTTAATGCTTGATAGACGAGCAATTCATATTGACATTAATCCTTTATCTACTTTTATGGTTGATTCTGTTCTTGTTCCTGTAGAATTAAATGAATTGGAAAACAAGTTTCTTGAAATTTGCTACGAATTTGAAAAAGAAAAGCCTAAAAATGAAAAGCAAATTAATAGTCAACTAAAAAAAATAAAATATCCAAAAGGTATTTCTTTACCAAAAGATTCTGACGTAAGAATGATTGAGCAACTATTTACTGACAAGCAATTAGTTGAATTATCTTTACTAAAAAAATTAATAAAAAAAGTTGAAAATATTAACATTAGGAAATCGCTCCTTCTTGCTTTTTATAATACATTAACTATTATCAATAAAACATTTCACGATACTCCACGTGGAGGTGGTAATCATTTTGGATATTATTATAGATACAGAGTTGCACCTAAACCATCATATAAAGATACTTTAGGAGTTTTTAAACGAAAATTTTATCGCGTTTATAATGGAAAAAAAGAGGTTTTAACAAAAGTTGACGAACAATCATATCAAAATCTTTTTGTTAAAAAAGGCAGCGCTACTGACTTAAGTTTTCTTCCGAACGAAAGTGTTGATTATATTTATACCGACCCACCTTATGGCAAAAAAATTCCTTATTTAGATTTATCTATTATGTGGAATGCATGGCTTGATTTAGAAGTAACTGAAGAGGATTATAATCTCGAAGCTATTGTGGGTGGCGAAAAACAAAAAAGCAAAGATGAATACAACAAGCTAATTGCAAAAAGCATTGAAGAAATGTTTAGGGTTCTTAAGTTTAATCGCTGGATGTCTTTTGTTTTTGCTCATAAAGACCCTGAATTTTGGCATCTAATAATTGATACTGCTGAAAGCTGTGGCTTTGAATATGCCGGCGCAATTCCACAAAAAAACGGACAAACAAGTTTTAAAAAACGTCAAAATCCTTTTACAGTCCTTTCCGGTCAGCTAATTATTAATTTTAAAAAAGTAAAAAATCCAAGGACTATACTGAAAGCGAATCTCGGAATGGGGATTGCTGATATTGTTATGCAAACTATTGAAGGAATTATTGCTAAAGATGATGGAGCAACTTTAGAACAAATTAACGATGAGTTAATTATCAAGGGCTTAGAACTCGGCTTTTTGGATTTATTAAAGAAAGAATACTCCGATTTGACTCCATTTCTTCTAGAAAATTTTGATTATAATAAAGAAGAAGACAAATATACTATTAAACAAAATGCAAGATTCAAAACTTTGATTGATGTAAAACTTCGAATAAAGTATTATATTATAAGTTATTTACGCAGAATGCAACTTGAAGGAAAAAAACCTTATTTCGATGAAATTGTTCTTTATATTTTACCATTACTTAAAAATGGCGTAACTCCGGAACATCAAACAATACTTAGCGTTTTAGAAGACATTGCCGAAAGAACTGTTGAAGATAGGTGGGAACTAAAGAGCAATGATGATAAGAGGTTATTTTCTTAACATAAGAATTTCTTAATATTATGAATTCATCATTTATGTGAGTTCTAATAATACAATTTCCTTTGTTGTGATGAGCGGAAATCATTTGGGAATAATTAATACGCAGAAAGCAGTATCAGTAAGAGTAAAGGATTAAGAAAACAATGATATATTAGTAAGAAAATGTTCAAGACCTGAGCAGGAGGTTCTTGAAATATATCGGACATTAAAGATGAGTTCGATGCCATTTGTAGCAAGAAAATTTGTAGTGTCCCATTAAAAAACGCAAATTTTTATGCAACAGATACTTACAGACATAGATTTTCAAGTTGGGTTATGAAAGCCACAAAGTCCTCAAAAGTAATATATAATATACATTACAAATATAAAAAATTTACGATAAGCAAATTATATTTTAGATATTTAGATAAATGTAGTGTATAAATTTTGGGATAAAGTTATGTTATTAAAAACAACTAAAACAGAAAAAAACAAATTATTTTAAAAAAAATAAAAAAAATTTGATTATTTTTGAGACAAAATGTTGTTTTATGTGTTTTTATATATGAAAGAAAGTACAATTTTAAAAATATTATTTTTTATAATAATATTTATAACAAGTTGTGAAAATTGTCCGACAAGTAATGAAATTTTGCTTGAGAACACAATTTTTTTTAATACAAAACCATTAAACACAGAAATGAGTAAGATTTACAGTTTATCACCAAGCAGCAGTAACTTAAAACATCGCGGAGATGGGCTGATTTACTCTGCTCCTTCAAAAGATTTGAATCTTGCTATTCTTGAAACAAACGAAAATAATATAAAAGAACTTTACTTAAAAAATATAAAAACAGATAAAAAGACATTATTGCTAAGGGAATCTTCAACAATAAAAATACAGAAGCCAGTTATAAGCCCAAACAGAGATTTTATTTCATACCAAGGTGATGGGCAGCAGCTATTTATTTTACCATTCAACGAACAGATTTCTTATTTAGTTAGCAATAGTTTTTTAACAAACAGTATCCCTTCCTTTTCTCCTAATGGTGAGTATTTAGCTTTTTTTGAAAAATATTCTGAATTTACTTCAACTAAATTGAAAATAATAAAATCTAACAGCAATGGCGATGAAGTATATAGTTATATTTTAGATTATGAGCTTCCCGTTTATAACGGCAAATATCACATAAATTGGAGTGCTGATTCAAAATTCGTTGTTTTTTCTACTGAAATTCATAGTGAATTGCATTCTATTAACTTATGCAATATAATCGAAAAAAATGTAACTTCAATACCAATAGATTTTATAGGAGCTATAAATCCTTCAATTTCAAGTGATAATAAGTTAATTGCCTTTACAGCAAGTAACGGAAGTATTTATTTATACGACTATAAAAACCAAAATGCTATTCCAGAGGTTTTAGTAGAAAAAAGAATTCTAAGTGAATTTTGCGATAATCCTTTATTTTCTAAAGATAATAACGTAATTTTGTATTCAAGATATAATAATAGTGCAATGCTTGATTTTTCAGCAAATTTAGAAATAATTAGCATTGAAGACAAGAAAATATCACTATTAATGAATAATATTCAATACGCTTTTTGGAATTTGTATGCAAAATAAATATGAGTAAAGAATTTTCAAAATATAATGACAAACAACTCTTTGAAAGTTGCAGAAACAATCAAATTAGCAAAGATGAGTTGTTTACCGAATTATATACCCGATATTCACAGCGTATTTATGCATATTGTTTAAGAGTACTCTCAAACATTGAAGATGCAAAAGATATATTCCAGGAAACTTTTATTAGTTTTTATAAATCCGATAAGTTCAATCATTTGGAATTTGATACAACAAGTGTATTTGGATATTTGCTAATAGTATCAAGAAATTTATGCTTAAATCACAAACGTACTCAGGTAGAATTAGTAAATATTGATGATTTTCTGATTGGCTTTAATGATTCCCGTTATGAAGAAAAAGAATTATTAAAGCTGATTTCGATGGCTCTAGAATTTTTAGATGTCCAGTATCGTGAGCCATTTGTTTTGCGTCAGTATGAAGGACTTTCATATACTGAAATAGCAGAAATAATCGGTTGCAACGAATCCACAATTAGAAATAAAGTGTGGAGAGCAAAAGATAAAATCAGGGAAATTTTAGCTCCCTATATTGATGATTTAAATAAACAATCGAAAGTAAACGCATGAATTACAACGATTTAATTCACCAGTTCCTCGATGGAGAACTTGATAGTGTTAATGAAGATGTTCTATTTTCTAACCTGTCAAATAATACAGAAATCCGAGAGATGTTTAAGCAGCAGGTTCAACTGCATTTGCTTACTCAGAACGATATGGCTTCAATCACCACTCCTTCTGAAAGCACTAATTACATATTTTCTAGTCTTGGACTAAGTGTGCCTCCTATTCAAAAACCTGCACCAAAGCATCCAATTCCAGTACCTCTCTTTGAAAAGCATATTCTTTCACACTATAATAAATATTTGACTACTGCTCTCACGGCTATTATATCTATTGCCCTGACTTCTCTGTTCTTCCTGCTTAATCAAAAAGAGTTTACCGACTCAAATATGAATTATACTTCTATCGATAAAGGAAGTCAAAACAGTCTGAACTATCCTGTGTCATCAAATATCAAAAATACAAATTCTTATGTTAATGGAAGTAAAGATTTGGCTAATTCAAATAACAATACTAATAATACAAAACCAGTAATAAAATATATTTATGTAAACTCCAATAATCAAAATGGAGAAACTAATTCTCAAATTCTTGCAAATAATTATAAATTAGATAATAATCCTAAAAATATTAAAAATACAAATGATGAATTATTTGCGCTATCTTCATCAGAATTACCCACTAAAAATCTGAAACCACTTAATACAAGTAATACAAATAACAGTACTTTAAATACGAATCCTCTCAATATTTTTGCAATTGATTTAAGTAGTTTATCAAAATTTGAGCTGAATGAATCTAATTTAACTTTGCAATGGAGAAATATTACAGCCAGTTCAAGTGATGCTACTGAAAACCTTCCTTCTGCACAGGAACCTCTTTTCATTAATCAGGGTATTGCTCTTATATACAAGTTAGATGACAATAATTCTATTGGTATTGAAGTAGGACAGGAGCATTTCCTGCAACAATTCACCCGCAAAATCGGCGAACAGGAATATACTTACACTCAAAATCCTGTTCTCTTTTGGTATGGCGGATTTTATAAGTTGAGCTTACCTTCATTAGGATACAAGAATATGATAGTTCCCTATACTCAGGTTTTTGCCGGCGGAACAACAGCTGGATTTATAGGGCGCGGTCAGCTCGGTATTCAGTATAATTATGATAACTTCCTGAAATTCTACGTTGCCGGTGAATTTAGTTCCTTATTGTATAACGTTCAAAATAAAATCAACAGAACAGACAAATTTGGTATTACTTATGGTTTGAGTTTAAGTTATTAATAAGTGAAAATTAGTTATTATAATATTGGCTGTAAGGTAAATTACGCCGAGGTTTCAAGTATTGTTCAAGAATTTGTAGAAAAAGGTGCTAAACTTGTCCCATTTGGTGAAGAATGCGATTTAATACTTATAAATACCTGTACTGTTACTCACCTTGCTGATTCCGATAGCAGAAAAATTATTCGCCGAGCAAAACGTAATGTGCCTAATGCAAAAATTGCTGTAATGGGATGTTATGCACAAATGCAAGCTAATCAAATATCTGAAATTGATGGCGTTGATTATATTTTTGGTAATAAAGAAAAATTTGAAATTCTGCAAATATTAAAAAGTGATTTAGAAAAAAATATTTCTGAAAATTCTAACTCAACAAAAACATTCGTTTCTGATTTAAAAACTTCTCCGTTCTTTACTGCTCTTTCTCTTGATAATGAAAGCCATACCCGTATTGTTTTTAAAATTCAGGATGGGTGCGATTATTACTGCTCGTATTGCACTGTAGCAGCAGCTCGCGGTCCAAGCCGTTCTATGGATTTTAAACAAATCAAAAATACTATTTTTTCGATTCAGGAAAAAGGGTATAAAGAAATTGTTCTTTCCGGAATTAATCTTGGTGATTATAATACTGGTGATGGTAAGCGATTCTCTGATGTTTTAAATATGATTAACGAAATTGATGTAAATCTTAGATTTCGTATATCTTCTATTGAACCAAATCTTTTAAATGAAGAAATTATTAAATTGGTAAGTCTTTCTGACAAAATTTGCACTCATTTTCATATACCTTTACAAAGCGGATGCGATGAAATATTAAAGAAAATGAGAAGACGCTATAACAAATCACTTTTTATCAACAGAATTGAACTAATAAAAAAATATATTCCGGATTGTTGTATTGGTATTGACATTATAACCGGTTTTCCTTCTGAAACTGATGCTAATTTTAATGAAACATATTCTCTTTTAGAATCACTTCCAATTTCTTATCTTCACACTTTTACTTATTCCGAAAGAAGTGGAACAGATGCGATAAATATCAATCCAAAAGTTCCACACCAAGAGAAAAAAAGACGAACTTTATTGCTTAGAGAACTATCCGACAGAAAAAAAAAAGAATTTTATCAAACTCAACTTGGGAATATTAAGAAAGTTATTCCGGAAGACTATGATGAAAAAACAAATCTTTACAAGGGTTGGTCTGAAAATTACGTTCGCGCAGCTTTTTATAATAAAAATGAACTTTATGGACATGATTTAAAGGTGAAATTGCTCCGCATTCAAGATGATTTAGTATTCTCAGAAATTGTTTAACACCAAACTGAAAAGAGGAAATAAATTTTAAACTCTAACTCTCCCAATTTTAAGTAATTGAAAGATTTATTTAGTAGGAAAACGCATACATTTTTCTTACTGCTAGTAAAATCACCATAATAAATTATGTTGATAATCTAATTCTTAGATTAACTCCAAATTTATTTGTGAATTAGGTATATACTTTTTAAAAATAATTTTTGATAATTTTGACCCAAATTATTACTAAAAAGAATACTATGAAAAGAAAGGAGTTCTGAAAATTGAATAAACGAATATTTATATTGATTACTACACTTTTATTATTGGTTTGCTTATCAAATTGCAAGCAATCTAAAAGTGTGAAACCTGAACACTGGAAAGAGTCATTATTCGTTACTATATTTAATGATAATGATGTTAATTCTATAGAATTTGTTGAGATAGAACAATCCAATGGTAGGTGGAATTATAAATCAAAAAAAACTAACAAATGAAGAAATGAAATTATTCCTTTCAGATATTAAAAAGTTAAAAAATCCTGAAATGCTCAAATGTGGTGCTAAATATGTGATTAGAATTAATCTAAAGAACGACACATTAAGATTAAAGGAATACGGATATTATATTTCAAATCGGTTTAGAGATCTTTATTATACTTTACCGAATAATGAAAATTTAATTGATAAATATTGGAAAAAATAAAAAAACTATGCACAGTATTATTCATTTTCCATCAAAATGTAATTAGTGCGATGATTTTATTAATTTTATTAGTTCTGAAAATTTACTTACTACTTCTTCAAACTTTTCAACTTTTAAAATACTGAATTTTTTTATAATTATGTCTTTACTGATTGTGAAAAGCTTTGATGTTTTTATTACAGATTTTTCTGGTAAAATTCCATATTCAAGCGAATCATTATCAATTTCAACAGAATACTCATCAATAAAGATTTTACTTGTTATAACAGCAACTAATAAATCATTGTGTGAAAAATTGAAATGATTATTCGATAATATCAGAACAGGTCTGTTTTTTTATTGATGATAAATCGGTATAAGGAAAAGGAACAAGGACAATCTCTTTCTGATTAAACTTCATTCCATACATCTCCGGATATTTTCCACTCCTCTATTGAATTTATATTCGCTTGGGTAAGGTCATCAGTAAAATCACCTAAATACAAACCATATTTACTCTCGTATAGTAAGTCAATCAAATTATTAACTTTAAAAAGCAGTTCTTGCTCCTTTAATAAACTTAGTTCATTTTTTAAAGCAGAATACTCATCAGTTGGAATTGTAACAGTTTGCATCTTTATTCCATAAAATTAAAATTATATAGAAGGATATTAAATTAAAATATTTTGTATAAATTTAGCTGGTAAAACGTCCAATTTACCATTTTATTTGCACACACTTTAGTTAAGTAGTTGATTGCTTCTTTAAACTCCTGTGGAGTTTTTACTTCAAATAAAAATTCATTTTTCTACAAACAGGTTGCTACTGCTTTTTTTTCTACTTACGTAAAGTTTTAAAGTAATTATCACCATATTTGCAAACACATTGAAAAAGTAGAAAAACAGGCAACGCTGTTACCTCATTTCCAAATAAACCACATCCTTAACTCAATACATTTTCTTCAATTAATCACTAATCATTAATCATTAAAGTTATAGTTCTACCACCGTAACCCCATCGCCGCCTTCAAGTAAATCGCCGTTGCGGAATGATTTAACAGATGGGTGGTGATATAAAAACTCCTGTATTGCTTTACGCAAGGCGCCAGTGCCTTTTCCGTGGATAATCGTAATTTGGTCAGCATTGCCCATTACGGCTTGAGAAAGGAAATCGTCCACTTCACGAATGGATTCTTCTGCTCGTTTGCCGCGTAAATCAATGCGGGTGCTTGCATCGAAGCGGATATAGTCGGCTGCACTTGATTTTTTTGTTTTAGGCAAATCAGTTTTATGCAACTGGCTTAGCTCTACTTTGAATTTCACTTCGTTGAATTCAACAATGGCAGTATTATTTTTCTCGTTAATAGAAATGATTACGCCAACTTCAGAGGATTCCTCCATAGTAACCGCATTTCCGGGAAAAAGTACTTCTTTGCTGTCTTCTTTAGCTGGCTCTAACTTTTTAACCTGCTCAACAATTTTTTCCTTTTTCGCAAAGAAATCTTTCTTAATTTCAACAATCGGCTTTTGTGCTTCCTTGATTTCCTTAATGGTATTTTCAATTAAGGCATTTGCATTTTGCAGAATGTCAGCCGCTTCTTCTTTTGCATTACGGATGTAAACCGACTTTTTCTCTTTAATTTCCTTTAACTTCGCTTCATAATCTTCTTTTAGCTTTTCGGCTTTTATCTTGTATTGCTCAGCAATTTGTATGTTTTCTTCTGCTTTATTGCGGTATTCCTGTAAAATTGAAATGCTTTCTTCAAGTTGGGTTTGCTTTTCGCCAATGTATTTTTTTGCACGCTCCAAAACTAATTTGGAAAGTCCAAGATTTTCAGCCAGAACAAAGGCATAGCTGTTTCCGGGTATTCCCTGTAAGAATTTATAAGTTGGTTTTAGTTGTGTTTGATTAAATTCAAGTGAGCAATTTTCTATTTCCGTTTTATTTAGTGAATATGCTTTAAGCGATGACTGGTGAGTAGTTGCAACGAAAAACAGTTTTATTTCTAAAAAAGTATCCAAAACACCTGCTGCAAGGGCGCCACCTTCCTGCGGGTCTGTTCCTGAGCCGATTTCGTCAATAAGAACAAGCGAGGAAGAAGTGCAGTTGTCCACGATTTGCTTCAGTTCTTTGATTTGAGAACTGAAGGTGCTTAAATCATTTTCAATTGATTGATGGTCGCCGATAGATGAAAAAATATCACGGTAATTTGTTTTGCAGTACCCAAGCGGAAAAAAGCCGGCAAGAGCCAGAGCAATATTTATTCCAATGCTTTTAAGGGCAACGGTTTTTCCACCGGCATTTGGTCCTGAAATCAAATGACCGCGTTTTTCTGAATTGAAATAAATAGTAAGCGGAATAACGTTTTTCATTCCTTTTGATTGAATAAGCAAAGGATGGCGTATGTTTTGCAAAACGATTTCATTTTCTTCAGAAATAATTGGTTTTATACAGTTATATTCGTTTGCATACCTTGCTTTTGCAATAACTGAATCCAAATGAGCGATAATCGTAACAGAATAAATATATCCGCTAACCTCCTGACGCAGTTCAGATGTGAGATTTGAAAGGATTTTGAAAATTTCTCTTGTTTCTTCATTCCTTAATAGCGAAACTTCATTATTTAGTTCAAAAATTTCCATTGGTTCTAAAAAAACAGTTGCACCGGTTTGCGAAACTCCGTGGATAATGCCGGGAATGTGGCGTTTATGCTCCACTTTCACTGGAATAACGAAGCGTTCGTCTCTAATCGTGGCAAATTCTTCTTGCAACATATCTTCTTCAGAAATCTTTTTCAGTATTTTTTGAAGACGGTTACGCAGAAAAGCTGATTTACTGCTAATTTCTCTGCGTATGCGGGAAAGTTCCTTCGATGCGTTGTCTTTTACCTCACCAGTATCATCAATAGCATCGCCAATATGCTTTTCAAGTAAAATATTTTCACTCAATTGAAAAATCTCATCGTAAAGATTGGGATATTTTTCTGTGCGGGTATTGAAATATCCTTTTAGCAGGCGACAAAGCCGTATAAAATCTTTAACAGTAAGCAGTTCGGTTGTGCTTAAAACGGAATTTTCAATCTGTGCCTTATAAAGTTTAGAACGAACATCAGAAAGCCCTTCAATAGGCAACTCGTCATCGTATAGCAGCAATTGGGTAGTTTCTTCAACTAAATTATGCTCACGCTGAAGTTTAAATATGTTGTCAGTTGGCTCGGCAGATAAAACAATTTCCTTTCCTAAATCGGAATTTGCTTTCTTTGCAATAATTTCCAAAACCTGATAGTATTCAAGTTCTTTTAATGTTTCACGTTGCAGTGCTTTTTCTTCAATTATTTCCATATTTTTTGTAAATTATTCAAAAATTTAAGCAAATTTAATAAAAAATCTTTAAATATCTGCTTTTGTATTGGAATAATGAATAAAATGCAGTAAATTAACTTGTTTATATTATCTTATGGCTAAGAATTATCGGATGAATTATTCAGATTAATATTAAAAAATTATTTATTAATTATTTGTTTATTATTTATGAATTCTTTATTTTACAAATGGTATTTGAAGATATGTAAATTTTTAATAGAAATTTACATAAAATAGAATAATGAAAATTATTGTTTTTTTAAAATATAAGAGGTACTCTATGAGATTTTTTAAATTTGTACTTATTATTGCAATTGCAGTATGTTTTACATACATTAATAATTCTGAGGTTAAAGCTCAAAGTGAAGCGAATCGTTTGGCATTCGGTTTTAATTTTGGAGGAGTAAAATACTGGGGAGAATTTACCGACAATCAGTTCTGGCTCGGAGGTGATTTGTTCTTTAGGTATAATGTTACTTCAGATATTTCACTAATGGCAGTTGGCGGACTTGCTCAGGCCAGATACAAAACAGGCAACGATGTTATTTCTCTTTATCCGGATTATTTCGGTGAGAGCAAAATAGTCGGTGATTTTTATAAAAATACAAATATAAAAATTAACGACAAAAATCAAATCAGATTAAACACTTATGAATTATACCTCAGTTATAACTTTTTTTCTCACGAAAGATTTGTTCCTTATCTTTTTGTAGGTGCCGGAATACTGAACTGGGAACCACGCTCAGGCGACACCGGCTATGATGGCGCATTACCAAACAATGCAGAAAATAAATATGAAAAAACTAAATTTGTTTTTCCATTTGGCTTCGGATTCGAAACATATCTTACTGATGATTTAGTCTTGAACGGAAGAGGAACTTTAAGAATGACCGGCACCGATTATCTTGATGATTATAAAATCGAGGGATCAGAAGATGATATTTTCCTTACGTTCGGGCTTGGTGTATCATATTATATTCTTGGAGATGCCGACTATGACAAAGATGGTCTTACAAACGACCGTGAAAAATCTATAGGCACCGACCCAAAGAATCCCGATACTGATGGAGACGGCTTAAAAGATGGGGAAGAGGTAGATACTTACAAAACCAATCCATTAAAACAAGATACTGATGAAGATGGACTTAACGATTTCGATGAAATTACTAAGCACAAGACAAATCCAATTCAAGCTGATACTGATTTTGACGGATTAAAAGACGGCGAAGAAATTACCCGTAAAACTGACCCGTTAGTGCCTGATACAGATAATGATAATTTATTAGATGGTGATGAAGTAGTCAAATACCAAACCGACCCGCTTAAAGCCGATACTGATGAAGATGGACTTACTGACGGACTTGAAATTACTCAGTATAACACTAATCCAAAAGCAAAAGATACCGATAACGACTTGCTTTCCGATGGCGACGAAGTGAATAAGTACAAAACTAATCCTTCTGTTGACGATACTGATTCTGACGGTCTTAAAGATGGTGAAGAGGTTAATCAATACAAAACAGACCCACTTAAGCCGGATACAGATGGCGATAGTTTAAACGATGGAAGTGAAGTGAAACAATATAAAACAGACCCACTTAAAGTGGATACTGACAGCGATGGTTTAACTGATGGCGATGAGGTGAATAAGTTCAAAACGAATCCTTTGCTAAGCGATTCAGATAATGATAAGCTTAAAGACGGTGATGAGTTAAATAAATACAAGACCGATCCTAATAAAGCAGATACTGACGGTGACGGACTAAAAGACGGCGATGAAGTTTTAACTCATAAGACAGACCCGCTCAAAGCCGATACTGATGGCGATGTCCTTAGTGACGGTGATGAGGTGAATAAATACAAGACTAATCCACTTCTGAGCGATACCGATAATGACAAACTCGCTGATGGAGCCGAAGTCAATACGACAAAGACCGACCCGTTAAATCCGGATACTGATGGCGATACCATAATTGATGGTGAAGATGACTGTCCGCTTGTTGCAGGTGAAAAAAGTGATATTAAAGGGAAAAATGGATGCCCGCAACCACCAAAAATTGGAACAAAAACAGACTTCCCTGATATTTTGTTTATCGTAAATTCTGATAATTTTAATTTTGAAATAACGGCTACTGTAACAAGTCTTGCTAAAGTTTTGGCTTATGTTAATCAGTGCGATGGACTTCAGGTGTTGATTGAAGGGCATGCTTCAGAAGAAGGAAATGCAAAAAGAAATCAGGAGCTTTCTGAGCTTAGAGCTAAAAAAGTGAAAGAATGGCTTATTGAGCAGGGTGTTAAACCAGAAAAAATTTCAGGCACTCTTGGTTTCGGTTCCTCTCAACCCAAAATTGCAGAACCTAAAGGAAAAGCTTTAAAGAATATTTCTAAAACTGAACTTGAAAATATAAGAAAACAAAACAGACGTATTACTATCAAAGTAACAAGAACCTGTGACTAATCTTTTATTCAGACAACAATCCGTGATTTTATCATGGATTGTTGCTTTTTTTTGCATCAAAATTATAACTTAACCCAACTTGCAAAAAATATCTAAAATAAAATTTATTTTTAACATTTTTTTATCGGTTGCGATTTTGTTACTCCTTGATATATAACAAAGTCAATTTTTGAAAATGTCAAAAAATGTAAAATGTAGTGGTGTATGGTGTTTGCATTGTATTGATATATTTCGTATTTTTGTATATGTGGAATTTTGCATTTTGAAATATGTACATTAAAGAAATTAAAAAGAAAAATACTACTAATGGAAAAGTTTTTAAGCAATACCAATTAGCCGAAACTTACCGCATTGGAAAAAATGTAAAACAAAATCTTATTTTATATCTTGGCTATCATAAACTTCTTGAAAACAAACATAATCGGGATATTGTTGCTAAGTTATTGGAAAATAAAATTAAAAACGAGCAGGTTTTATCCGACGATTTTTTAAATGCTTCTTCAGAGTTGCAACATTTAGCCGAGCATTATTATAAAAAATATGTCCAAAAAAAACTCAATGAAGAGAAAACAGAAAATAAAGAAATAAAAAAAAATAACACTGAATACCACGAAGTAGATTTAGATTCACTCGGAATATTCAACTTTAGAGAAATAGGAGCAGAATGGATGTGTTATCAGATGTTAGCTCGTTTCGGATTGAAGGAATTTTTGCAACATAAGGGCTGGAGCGAGAAAGAAATCGACAAGGGAATAATAAGCATAATCAGCCGTGCAGTAGTAAGATACTCTGAGCATAAAACTGAGAGTTGGCTTTCGTCGAACAGTGGATTAATTGAATTGTTTGGAAGGCGTGTCGATTCAGTAAGTCGTTATGATTTATATAGTTCAGCAGCAGATTTATATGGATTAAAAGATGATTTGGAGGCATTCTTTTTCAACAAGGCAAATGCACTGTTTCAGTTACAGGACAGCATATTAATATACGACCTTACGAACACTTATTTTGAAGGAAGGAAGTTATATAGCAAGCTCGCAAAGTATGGACACAATAAAGAGAAGCGTTTTGATTGCAAGCAGGTGGTATTAGCGGCAGTAGTTAATTCTTCCGGGTTTCTGAAGCATAGCAATATTTATAGTGGCAATATGAGCGACCCAGAAACGCTTAAAGATATAATATTCAAAATGAAAGGAGAAAGAGAAAGCATATTCAAAGAGAAACAGCAAATGATAGTAATGGATGCGGGGATAGCCACTGAAGATAACCTTGAGATGCTACGGAAAGGGGGTTTTTTGTATGTCGTTGTATCCCGTAGCAAGCCGAAGAAGGGCTATAGTGTGGATACCACTGACACGGTAAAAGTAACAGACAGGAAAGGAGAGGAAATAGAGCTAAAATTTATGGATACTGCTGTAAGTCTGGATAGATGGGTTTATGTAAAGAGTAAAGCAAAGACAATGAAGGAAGATTCGATGTTATTGAAAGCAATAGAGAATTTTGAGAAGGAGTTAAAGCCAGATTCAAAGCAAAGCGGAGAATATTTTTTGAGAACAAATTATCCATTTTCAAGCGAAGTAGAAGTTTGGGAAGTATATAATACGATTCGAGAAGTAGAGTCCACATTTAGATGTTTAAAGACAGATTTGCATTTGCGACCAGTATTTCATCAACAAGATGGAAATTGTGAAGCGCATTTGCATTTAGGACTTCTCAGCTATCAGATAGTCTCAGCGATACGCTATATGCTTAAAGAAGCAGGCATCCATAGATACTTACAGACATAGATTTTCAAGTTAGGTTAATCTATATTCTGCAATTAACGAATCAGTTAAATTATTAAAAGGTTATCAAGGGCATCTTGAAATTTTGGAATCCATTGAACAATCTGTTGAGTATTCAAAGTTATATTTAAACAAGAGTTATAGCTTTACAGAAATACCTGTAATCATAGAAAAGATTGGTAGTGGATGGACTGGAGAAGAAGCACTGGCAATATCTTTATTCTGCTCATTAATTTATCAGAATGATTTTACAAAAGGATTACTTGCGTCTGTAAATCACAGTGGAGATTCAGATAGTACTGGTTCTATAACGGGAAATATTTTGGGATTAATTAATGGTATTGAAAATATACCTTCAAATTGGATTACAAATCTAAAAAATCATAGCATTGTTGAAGAGATTTCTAAGGACCTTGTCATAAGATGTAAAAGTACTTTTAATTTCTGCGATGAAGAATGGTGGAATAAATACCCTGGTTATTAATACTTAGTTTTATATATTCAATACTCCTAATCCTTTATTGATAATAAGGAGTTAGAAGATTCGACTCGTCAAGAAAAATTTCGTAATTAGCAAATTTTCTTTTATTAGTTATTGGTCATTAGTCATTGGTGTTTATACATATAACTAATGACCATTCGATTATACTTAATAAATTACTTGTTCAATATTTCTAAAATTGCGAAATAAATAAATTAAATTGTGCCGGAGTTCAATAAATGTAAATCCAGTCGAGATAATGAAATTTTATATTATGAGAAGATAATATATTTTAATAAAATGAGAATATATTTTATTGAAATAATAATATTATAATATGAGAAGATTGTATTTGAACATAAGAATATTGTATTATTTAGTGAGAAGATAATATTATTTAATAAAAAGAGTATATTTTATAATGAAAATATTTTATATTTTAGTGAGAAGATAATATAATTTAGTAACAAAATATCTTCCTAATAAAATATATAGTATTTTTATAGAAAAATAATTGTTTTTATAAAATTTTTTATTAATTTTATATTAGATATTAGAATAATATATTTATAACTTATTTAAAAACATATAAAATGAATCGTTTTTACAGAACTTATAATATGTCTGATGCTGCATTATGTATGTTCACATCAAATTTTTGTAATACTTTAACAGAAGATATTTCAGAATTAGCTGCTTTTGGCATAAATGAACAAAAAATTGCAGAATTAAAAGCATTAGGCGATGAATTTGAAATCTTTTTTGCTGATGTAACCTCTGTCGCTTATATTTTCGGAGAAACAGACAACAAAAACAAGCTTCGTTTTTCCTTAATTGAATTAATTAGGAGTATGAATTTACGGGCTGAGATGAAATGGGGTAAAAAATCTACGAACTACAAGCGTTTGGCTGCCTCAAATCTGACTGTTTTAAAGGATAACCATTTGCTCGTTAAGGCAAGAGATGTTCATTCGTTTATGACTGAATTTTTAACGGATTTGGAAGAATTCGGTTTAACTCAAACACTTTTAGATGATTTGAATAATTTGAATTTGCAGTTTGAAAATGCCTTTAAAAGCATTGCAGATGCTAAGAAAAACCGCGAAGATAAAACTTTTGAAAGGATTAATAAAGGTAATGAAATTTATAAATTAATTGCAATGTATTGCGAAATTGGAAAAAAAGTTTTTGCCCATACAAATCCAGCCAAATATAAACAATATCTGCTATATGGAACAAAAAAGCAGAAGAAAAAAGAAAATCAAAGTATCACAAATGGTGAAGCAATTGAACCAGAAAATAATAAAACTTGAGCAGATATGCCATACTTTTAAAGTGTGGCATATCTATCTCTATATTTTTTCGCCACTTTCAAAAATTGCACTTGAAAAGGAGGAATAATGTGTTTATTTTGAATTTATGAATAATACAGGTGAATAAATTATTATTTAATTTAACTGCGAAAAGAAAAAATGTTTTTAAAAAAATGTTATATTTGTATAATTGTTTTAAAATGTAATTTAATATTTTATGCCTACTCTTGACTGGATTGGAAAAAAAGCAGTTCAAAATCACCATAACGAAATACCTTTTAAATTGATACGAACTGTTCCTGAATTGTCTTTATCAAATAATTCTGAAATTTCGAACTCAAAAGATAACTTAATTGTGCAGGGCGATAATCTTCACGCTCTAAAAGCACTTTTGCCTTACTATGCTGGGCAAGTGAAATGTATTTGCATCGACCCGCCGTATAACACCGGAAACGAAGGATGGGCTTATAACGATAATGTTAACTCTCCTGAAATGAAGGAATGGCTAAATAAAGTTGTTGGGAAAGAAGGTGACGACCTATCACGGCACGATAAATGGCTATGTATGATGTACCCTCGCCTGCAGCTTCTTCGCAAATTCTTGAGAGAAGATGGGGTTATTTTTGTTAATATTGATGACAACGAACAACATCATTTAAGAATGATGATGGATGAAATTTTTGGTGCAAATTCATATATTGGAACAATTCACTGGAAACGTAGTGAAAGTCAAAATAACTCTGCAAAACATTTTTCAGTTGTTGGTGAATTTATTTTATGCTATTCAAAAACTAATAAAAAGAATATAATGTTTAAGTCCCTACCTTTAACTGAAAAAGCAAAAAAAGAATATAGATATAAAGATGAAAAAGGTTTTTTTAGAAGAGGTACTATAATTGATAACACAAGAGGAAAAAATACTTTTTCTGTCGTATCACCCAAAAATAAAGAAATTATAATTAAAAGTATAAGGAATCCAATTTGGTTTAAGGAAATGGAAAAAGAACAATTAATTTATTGGACTGATACAAACAAACCTTACTTAAAGATATATCAAAAAGATATAATTGGACAAAGAGCTAGTAATTGGTTTGATAATACTGGAGTTAATGAAGATGCTGCTGAACAGATAACAAGAATTGGATTGGAATTTTCATTTTCAAAACCTTACTTTTTAATAAAACAACTTATAACATTAGTAACTACAACAAACTCTAACGACCTTATTCTTGATTCTTTTGCTGGTTCAGGGACAACAGGGCATTCAGTAATGCAATTAAACCGTGAAGACGGTGGCAACAGGCGATTTATTCTTGTTGAGATGGAAGAAAAGATTTGCAAAGATATAACAGCAGAGCGTGTTAAACGGGTAATAAACGGCTATGAATATACAAAAGCGAATGGTGAAGTAGTAAAGGTAGAAGGTTTGGGAGGCGGCTTTCGATATTGCAAATTAGACGAGCCGTTGTTCGATGAATTGGGCAGTATTAATAAAAATGTAAAATATAAAGAATTAGCCAGCCATATAATATTTTCAGAAACTGGTATTCCACTCGAAGAAGGACAGGAAGACAATTTTCCTTTAATTGGCATATACAAAAACACCGCATATTATTTGCTTTTCAATGGGATATTAGGTGATAAAAGCGTAAACGGTGGCAATATAATCACTCGTAAAACACTTTCATTGCTACCTGAATTTGATGGAGAAAAAGTATTGTTTGCAGCGGGCAGCAGACTAAACCCTCAAAGATTAAAGAAAGAATATAATATAATCTTCAAACAAACGCCTTACGAAATAAAAGTAAGTTAAAACAAGGAGATAGAAAAATGGAACAAGTTTATAACGCAGAAATTCAGAATAATCAGATTAGATGGGTAGATAAAGAACCATTAACTTTAAAGAAGAACCGAAAATATCGAGTTAGAGTAATATTAGAAGAATCACAACAAGAAATTCCGGAACTAGAAAAGACAGGCAAAGACTTAGTTGATTTTTTTAGAAATTCTCCTCTGTTTGGTGTAGAATTAGATTTGGAAAGAAGTAAAGACTATGGTAGGGATATAGAATTATGAAATATGTTTTAGATACTTGTGTAATTTCAGAATTTATTAAGCCAAAACCAAATGAAAAAGTATTAGAATGGATTTTTAATCAAAAATTCAACGACCTTTGCATAAGTGTTATTTCTTTTGGAGAAATTTGGAAAGGTATATCTATGCTTTCAAAATCAGCAAAAAAGGAAGAACTGAAAAGATGGTTTGAAAATGATATTGTATATCCTTACTACTCAAGAGCATTAAAGATAGATTACTCAATAATGATAATTTGGGGAGAGTTATATGCAAAATTAGAATCTGATAAAAAATTAATACCAGTTGTAGATTTATTTATCGCAGCTACATCTATTTCATATAACTTTACATTAGCAACCCGGAATACAAAAGATTTTATAAATACTGGCTGTAAACTTTTTAATCCTTGGGAGTAAAGATGTTAAAGAATTATCAGGAAAATACATTAGAAGCATTACAAAAATTTTTAAAACTTTGCGCAGAAACAAAAAATGTAGTTAGCTCTTATTCCTTATGTACTAAGGAAAATTTTAATTTTGAAGGAGTATATAACAATCCACTTGGAAACCAAAGCGGGATGTTTGAAAATCAAGAAAAGCCAATCGTTCCTTATGTTTGCTTACGTCTTCCTACTGGAGGTGGAAAAACAATTCTTGCGGCTCATTCGATTTCAAAAATATGCAAGGAGTATCTATCAAGAGAACATTGTTTAGTTTTATGGCTTGTTCCGACAAACACAATACTCGAACAAACTTACGACGCACTCCAGGATAAACGGCATTTCTATCGTCAGGCAATAGACCTTGATTTCAATGGAAAGGTAGAGGTAATGAAAGTTGCTGATGCATTGGGTTTAAGCAAATCTAATTTAGATGGAAATTTGAATATAATAGTTTCTACTTTAGCTTCCTGGCGAATAACAAGTACTGAAGGCAGAAAAGTATATGAAGATAACGGCGCATTGCTACACCATTTTGAAAATATAGATTCAAATATTAAATCAGAATTAGAATATATTGATAAAAATAATACCAAGCTAAAACATTCATTGGCTAATGTAGTTTATTTGAATAATCCGATAATAATAATAGACGAAGCACATAACGCAAAAACTCCGTTAACTTACGATACGATAGAAAGATTGAATCCATCTTGCATAGTTGAATTTACAGCAACACCAAAAACGAGTGGAGCCGATAGAAGTAATATTCTATATAACGTATCAGCATCAACATTAAAAGCAGAACAGATGATAAAAATGCCTATAGAACTGCTTACTACAGAACATTGGCAAACAGCATTGCAAGATGCAGTAGATAAACAAAAAGAATTAGAAAAAATTGCATCAGAAGAAGAAAATCAGACTGGAGAATATATTCGTCCAATAGTGTTAATTCAAGCTGAAGATGACCGGCAAAATGAAGAGACAATCAGCGTATCTTTAATAAAAGAATATTTATTAAACACAATAAACATTCCTGAAAGTCAAATAGCAATTGCAACTGGAAATGAAAGAGGTTTAGAAGGTATTGATTTAAATTCTAACAAATGCGAAATAAGGTATATCATCACAAAGCAAGCATTGAAAGAGGGCTGGGACTGTCCGTTTGCTTATATTTTATGTTCAGTTAAAGATTCTAAATCTGGAAAAGATGTAGAGCAGTTGCTTGGAAGAATCTTGCGTTTGCCAAAAGTAAAAAGTAAAAATCACATTGAATTGAATAAAGCATATTCTTATGTATGCTCAAAGAGTTTTTTTGATGTAGCAAAAAATTTAACAGATTGTTTGGTTGATTTGGGTTATCATAGAGCAGAAGCGTCGTCAATGATAGAAATTAACAAGCAACAGGAAGAACTTTTTCAGTCTTTTGGTTTTTATACACAAGAAATAATAGAACCACCGACTGAAATACCTGATGAACTTAAAAATAAAATCAATATAAATTATGAAAAGAACACAATAACATTCAAGGAAAAATTAACAAGCACAGAAAAAGATTTGCTTAAAAAAACATTTACAAGAGAAGAGGATAAGAAGGTAATAGAAGATGCTTATAATCTAACATATAAATTTTATAAATATTCTCCGCAGCAGCAAGGTAAAGTGCTTTCAATTCCTCAACTTCTAATTGATATTGATGGTGAAAAGGTTGTATATGACGAAGATGCTTTAATATCTCCAAAATGGAATTTAGCTGAATGCGACGTAAATCTAACTAAAACAGAATTTCCAGTAATAGTTCAGGCAGGTGAACTTGGTATTATTGATATTAATGGTAATGGCGAGCCAGTTATTCAGCCAGAAAGACAAATAGAGCAAGAATTATCACGATTACTTTTCACTTCTTCGATAGATAAAGAAAAATTAATCAAATGGTTAGACAATGAAACAAGGAATTACTCAGTACCTTATGCACAAAGTATTGTATTTATAAATAAACTGATAGAGAATTTAATAAAGGAAAGAAAACTTAGCTTAGAACAACTTTTTTATATGCGTTTCAAACTAAAAGATGCTATTAGAAATAAAATTTCCATTTATGTAAATGAAGCAAAAAAAAGTGGCTTTTCAGGTTTATTAGGTACTGAGTTTCGTCCAGATAATCAAAACTTTCTAAGTAAATTTTCGGTAGGTGAAAATTTCACTTTTCCAAATGATTATCCGGCAAATGTATTATATGATGGTAGGTATCAATTTCAAAAGCATTATTATAGTGTGATTGCTGTAATGAATACTGAAGAAACAGAATGTGCTCAAAATATTGATATAAATAACAATGTAGAGTTTTGGGTAAGAAATCTTGAGAGGCAGGAGTATAATGCTTTTTGGTTACAAACTTCAACAGATAAATTCTACCCGGATTTCATAGTAAAACTAAATAATGGAAAAATAGTAGTAATTGAATATAAAGGTGAACATCTTTATGGTAGCGAAGATTCATTAGAAAAGCGAACTATTGGAAATTATTGGGCATTACTTACTAATAATACCTGTAGCTTTGTTATGCTCAAAGGTAGAGATTGGAATAGACTAAATGAATATTTGTTAGCAAAATAATAAAGAAAAAAAAATTCAAAAAACAAAAAAAGGGCATTACGCCCTTTTTCTGCCCTTTTTTTATGTTCTTTTTTCTCTAATTCTTCTTCTTTTCTTCCAGATTCTGTTTTCTGTCTTCTAATTTCTTCTTTCTTTAACCGTGGTCAGGGACGGAGTTGAACCGCCGACACATGGATTTTCAGTCCATTGCTCTACCAACTGAGCTACCTGACCAATTCAGAATACAAAATTACGAATTTTTTTTAATTTTACAAAATTATTTTTCACTTTTTAAACGAATTATTTCATTTCTTAAATCATTAATAAAAGATTTTTCTGCAATTCTATTCATATCTTGCTTGTATTCTATCGGTTTACCTATACGAACAAAAACTTCACCTTTATTAAACTGCAAACTGCCTTTTGGTAAAATATCTTTTGTTCCTGAAATACCGACTGGTACTATCTTTTTCCTTGATTCTTTTGCAAGCAAAAAGGCACCGCGTTTGAACTCGCCTACGTCACCATTTTCGGAGCGTGTCCCTTCAGGAAAAATTAAAATTGAAGCTTTTTCTCTAAACGCAGCGATAGCTTCATCAAGTCCAGCCCTTGCTTCTTTAGGATTTTCACGCTTGATTGCAATATATGGCATTACTTTTAAGCAATATCCAAATATTGGAATTTTTTCTAATTCTTTCTTATAGATAATCCTGATATCGTCCTCAATAGCAACAGTAGCAGTTGGAATATCATATAAGCTCGAATGGTTAGAAACATAAATATAAGAATGGCTTTTATCAATTTCAGTTTCGTATTTTATATTTAGCTTTGCTCCGCATAAAGTTAGCAAAATACTTGACCAATTTCGGGCATTTTGATAACTTTTATCCATTTGCCTGAAGATTTTCCTTTGCACAATTTCCTGTAATGCAAAAAAGATGGTTACCTTCACAATCAGTAAAGCCCTTAGCAAAAAATCAATTTTTTTTAATATTTTACTCATAAATTTCTAACGAGTCTGGTCCTAATGATTTGCATAATTTTTTACAAATATTGATAATTGTTTTGTCGGTTAACTTGTAAAGATGTTTTGAACCTACTACTTTACAACTTACGATTTCATCGTCAAGAAGCATTTGTAGCTGTTTTGAAACATTAGATTGATAAGAATTAATTTCCTTTGTTATTTGAGAAACGCTTTTTTCTTTAAGATGAATGCAACTAATAATTTTTAATCGAGTTGGCTCAGATAATACTTTAAATCGATTAGCAAGATGATTGACCTGTTCTTCAGAGAACGCAGTTTTGAATTCTTTCATAAAACAAACATTTCCTTTACTGTATTGATTCTAAATTTTCTTGAAGTTCTGTCCATTCATTCATTTTTAAATCAAGTTTTTCCCTGTATTCGCCATATTCAATTTTTGTTTTCTTAACAATTTCCGAATTATTATAAAACTCCTGATTTAAAAACATTTCATCAAATTCTTTTAATTTGCTTTCAAGTTTTTCTATTTCATTTTCACATTTTGAAATTTCTTTCTTGATTTTATTTATATCGCGCTGCTTATTCTTTTTTTCTTCCCGCCTTATTTTATCTGACTGCTCATTTTCAATGTAATAATCATTTTTGCTTCTATTTTGGTTGTTATTGGTCTCTTGCTGTGAATTAAGAATTTCTATATATTCAAAAATATCACCTGCGAAATGCTGGATATTCTGATTTTTAAAAATGTAAATTTTATCTGTTAAGTTATGGAGAAATTCTCTGTCGTGAGAAACAATAATCAAACTGCCTTTGAAATCTAATAAAGCATTTTTAAGCACATCTTTTGAAATAATATCAAAATGATTTGTCGGCTCATCTAAAATCAGAAGATTTATTGGCTGCAACAGCAAACAAGCTATAGCCAGACGAGCTTTTTCTCCGCCGGAAAGAACTTTCACCTTTTTATAAACAGAATCACCGCTAAATAGAAAAGCACCGAGTAATGAACGTATTTGTGTCCTTATATCGCCTGAAGCAATGTTATCAATGGTTTCAAGAACAGTCAAATTTTGATTCAAATTTGACGTTTCCATTTGCGAAAAATAACCAATTTTTACATTATTTCCAAAATTTATTATTCCGCTATAGTCAAGATTGCCAGTGATTATTTTTGTAAAAGTAGTTTTTCCTTCACCATTTTTTCCAACAAAAGCAACTTTTTCACCTCTTTCCAAATCGAAATCTACATTTTTTAAAACAGTCTTTTCATCGAAATTTTTTGAAACTCGTCTTGCTTCCATAACAACTTTGCCAGTTGGTGGTGGTTCTGGAAAACGAAAACGAATTGAACTTGTATCTTCATCATCAACCTGAATACGTTCAATTTTTTCAACCAACTTCATCTTGGATTGCACTCGCGAAGCAAGAGTAGCTTTTGATTTAAAGCGGTCAATGAAACGCTCATACTGGTCGATTTGCTTCTGTTGGTTTTTTTGAGCAGAAAGTTGAGTTTTGCGCTGCTCTTCGCGCAATTCTACAAATCGGGAATATTTACAGCGGTAATCATATACCTTACCAGCTATTACCTCAATTGTCCTGTTCGTTACGTTTTCGATGAAATGCTTGTCGTGGGAAACCAGAACCACAGAACCGCTGTAGTTTTTCAAATATCTTTCAAGCCATAAAATAGAATCAATATCCAAATGGTTTGTTGGTTCGTCTAGTAAAATACAATCTGGACGGCTTAAGAGGATTTTAGCAAGTTCCACACGCATCTGCCAACCACCACTGAAAGTATTCATATTTTGGTAAAATTCATCTCTCACAAAACCAAGGCCAAGCAAAGTTTTTTCAACTTCACTTTCTAATTTGCTTCCACCGAGCAAATGGAACTGCTCGCTGAAATCTGATAGCTTTCTTGTTAGCTGCAAATATTCAGAGCTTTCGTAATCGGTGCGTTGCTGAAGCTCTTCGCTTATATTATTGATTCTCTTTTCAAGTGTTAAAATATCTGCCAGTCCGAGAGCAGCTTCGTCAAAAATCGTTTTATTTGAATTTATTTTTAATTCCTGGGGAAGATAGCCAATAGAATAATCATTTGGTTTTATAATGCGACCTTCGTCTGGCTGCATTAGCCCACTAATCAAACGTAGAAGTGTAGTTTTTCCGGCGCCATTTCTTCCGATTAGTCCAATTTTATCCTCTGGATTTATTGTAATGGAAACATCATCAAAAATATAATGACCGGCAAAGTGCAAGGATATGTTGTTTAAATGGAGCATAGTTTTTTATACAAATATCTCCTTAAAAACTGCTTCTAATGAGTTATCAATATTATCAGTAAAGAGTTTATAAGGAATATTAAGTATTTCAAGAATATTAGCAAATTTTTTGTAACCTTCTTCACTTCTTAACTCAACCCAATGAACTTTTAATGAATTGAGTTGTAATTTATTTGTATCAGATAATTTGTCAGCTATAAAGAGTTTACTATCCCGAGCTATTACAGCATCAGCACCTTCAGGATTTCCTTTACCCATTAATTTTACTTCACATTTGTAAAGTATTCCATTGTTTTTTAGATAGAAGTCAATTTCTCTTTCAAAATCATCAATTTTTTTCTTTTTCCCTTTTTCTTTAATAGAATAATTGTCATCACATACATTAAACAATTTGCATAATGTTAACATCAATGGTTTTTCAACTCTTTTACCAGCTGTACTCCATAAACCACCTCTTAGTTCAGCTCTTTTAACGGCCAAAGCATTAATAACAATTAAACTTTCACTAACATTTAAATCTACACTAATACCTTTAAATTTGATAGTTAAATTCAACTCAATTTCATTTTCGCTATCAACTAAATTTTTAATAGACTCATAAAGAGTATCATAATGCTCATTGGATGCGTCAATAACTATTTCTTTTGTTGAACTATTATACATATTATGTATAGTTTTTTTATTTAAACCAGAATTTATTGCAATTTCCTTTGCAGTAAGTTTTGGATCAAGAAAGACTTCTTTGTACCAATCAATATTGATTTGATTATTATTAAATTTAGCTGCAACTATCTTTTTAAAAAATTCAATCGCATAATTTAAAAATTCAGCATTAATAAGAGTAACAATTTCAATACGATAATCTTCACCTGAAATTAATTTCTTAATAATCCTTTTAGTTACTTCTTGAGATAGTGTCATTTTGAATAATCTCCTTAAAATTAGAAAAATCTATGAATTTTGTTGAATACTCTTCTTCAATTAATGAAGGTTTTTGTTGGGCCTTCATATATTCAAAATAAATCTGATTTTTTTCAGTCAAAAAGAAATATCTACCAAGCTTTTTGGCTGTTCTGCCAACAGTTCCACTACCAGCAAAAGGGTCAAAAACTAAATCATTTTTATAAGAATAGTATTGAATTACTCTTTTGCATAATTCAACAGGAAATACTGCTGAATGAACCTTATCATACTTTGGGTCAATTTTCCACACATTAGTTGTTTCGTACCCTTCAGGTACTTTACTGCTTTGCACCGTTTCCCAATTATATTGTTTAATATTCCAATCTAATAATTTATCAGTTTTTTTTCTATAAACCATTAAATATTCAGTAACCGCATTTGGTTTATAAGCTAATGGTTTTCTATGCTGCATAAAACCAGCAACTCTGTTTTTTACACTTGCTTCTGGTTTTAACCAAATTATATCATCAATAAATTCCCAGCCCATTTCAATTAAAAAAGGATGTATATCGAAAGGTATTGGATATCTAATACTTGAATGCTGCCTGCTTATTCTAGGAATAATAATTGGAGAAGTGTTTAATATAAAAAACCTACCTTCTTTTGTTATACGATATACTTCTCTAAATACTTGTTCTAAAAAAAGTAAATA
This sequence comes from uncultured Hyphomicrobiales bacterium, assembly GCA_964498585.1. Taxonomy (GTDB): domain Bacteria; phylum Bacteroidota; class Ignavibacteria; order Kapaibacteriales; family UBA2268; genus JAAYJM01. Next base: position 11,885 of record CAZCHH010000007.1, on the reverse strand, counting down.
CTCTTTATAACTTGGGTAAATTGAATAATCTCTTGCATTATAATATGGTGGTGAAGTAAAGGTTAAATGTATTGACTCATCTTGAACATATTTTAATACATCTAAAACATCACCATTAACAACAATATTCTTTAAATGTTCTGGAATATCAGTATGTTTTAATTTATTGTTTATACATTCTGTGCTAGAAAAAAATTCTTTTTTAATGATTTGCTTAATCATCTCATTTGGATGATTAATTAATTTAATCAGTTCACTATAAATTTTATTATCATCTTTAAAAACTAAAAGTCCTCTTATAGCTTGGCATACAATTTTAGGGTCATAATCATTTAACAAATTCAACAAATTTTCTTTTGTTACAGTGCTTTTTAATCTACCAATAGAAGATACTGCTTCTCTTCTTACATTTGTATCAATATCATTTAAAGCAATACTATATATTTCATTAATAAACTTTTCTCCTCTTAATTTTCCAATATTTTTTATTGCCCAATATCTAATCTTTGAGTTCTTATGTTTTAGCAATGGAATAAATAAGCTTCCATCAAAATCTTTTGGTAAGTATCCTAAGTTTTCTAAAAAGTATAATATTTCTGTTGATGAAGAGTTATTGATAAATTTTGATAACTCACCATTATTGGATTTTTTTATTTTTTCAATATATTGTTTATTTAGTTCCAATTTTTTCCTCCTTAATTCAATATACAAATATAATAAACTATTCTATAAATAGAAATAATTATAAGTATCTTAATTCAACTCCATAACTTCTTGCTTTTCAGTATATTCAATGTTCTTATATTGAGTATCCCAGATTTCATTCAATCTTTCTGTGTAAACGTAATCTTTGTAATACTTTTTTATATCATCAGATTTTCTCAAATTATTCAATCTATTACTAATACACTCAATATTTTCTGGGTCAATTTCAATACCGACTGTGTTACGGTTTAATTGGTTAGCAACAACTAATGTAGTTCCTGTACCAGCAAATGGGTCAAGAACTGTATCACCAATATTTGATGAAGATAAAATTATTCTAAGTAAAAGCGAAAGAGGAGCTTGCTGTTTATGAAATCTTTCACCATTACCGCTTCTAATCGCTTCATCGCCAGCAAAATAGCCGGAGGTTAATTCACGTATGTCATCCCAAACATCAGTAACAAACACACCGTTTTCATAGCCAATTTTATAATTTGGTGGTAAAGGAGGAGTAATTCTTAATTTATTGAATACTCTCAATTTTGCTCCTTTCGAAGCAAAGGCAATAACTTGATAGTGCTTCCCAAATTTATTGGAACAAGGAACGGCAGAAGTTTTTTTCTTCCATATAATTAAATTTTGTAAAGTCCAACCGGTTTCCCGTAATGCTTTTAAGACCTGCTCAGTGTTTTTCTCTCGCTGCATAAAATAGATTGAACCACCTTCACTTGTTTTATTGAAAATCTTTTCAACAGCATTATATATAAAATCCCAATATTCCTTTTCCGAAAGATTGTCATTAAAATATTTATATTCCTTATTTTGATTAAATGGTGGGTCTAAAAAAGTTAAATCCACCTTTTCTTCAATAAAAGGAATTAAATCTAAGCAATTTCCCTCTAATATACTAAACGACATAATTTATCAATTCTTTGTATTTTTCAATTTCTAAAATTGCAAGATAAGGTATTTTTTTGAATTTTTATAATATTTATGGATAAAATGGGAATTGGTTGTGGTTGTTATTAAAATTGAATATTTTAAGCAATATAATACTTTTTTTATATTTCAACTTTTATAGTTTACTCAAGTGATGTAATATGCTAATAATTTTATGTTCTTGTTTGGTTCGTTTGCTGGTAAGGTTTTTTAAAGAATCTATGATGAGTAAAATGGTTATGAAATTATTTCGAGTATAGTTTTCTTTAAGAGTGGTAGTTCATCAATTAGGATTTCTTCAACAATTATCAAATCTATACCATCATAATCATGCGTTATGCGGTTTCTAATCGAATAGATTTCATTTATTGGAAGAATTTCTCTTATTTTAGGAGATTCAATTTTCTGTAATTTTTCACTAATTTGCAAAAGATTAAATAAAATTGAATTTTTGCTATCAAAATGATTTAATGCTTCGTAGCAGCGCCGCTTTTTGCTACTACTCTTTCCGCTTCATCAATCATTTGCAGAGTAAATTCCAGAATCGCCATATCTTTTTTATTCAACATAATGAACCTCTGGCAAAATATACTTTGCTGAAATAGTTCCAAGATATTGCTTTTGAACTAAATCAGCTTCAATACCAAGTAAGAAAGAAATTGTTTTCTGAATATCATCTAATTTGGCAACAGCTTTAAAACCTCTATATTTTTCTCTGAATGAACCATTCAAATCATATAATATATCTATATCGCTTTGGGAATTGGCTTCATCTCTGCTGTATGAGCCAAAAACTCCTTTAATAACAAATCCATCAGCCAGGAACAGATTCCTGATTTCTTTGACTTTACTTATAATATCCTGATTCATATTTTCAGTTATACTTTAAAATTAAATAAACGTTTTTTTCTAAGAATATTATTTTAAGAATTTTTTTTAAGAAAACAGATTGTTACCAAATTTTCAGGGAAATAATCTCTCAACGCTTTTTGAAATCTTAAAAACCATATTTCCACCTCAAACCTTAGTAGAAAAATGTGCATTTACCAGAGCCAAACCTTATTAGCTTATTGAATAGAAGAAATTAGGAGATTTAGTTTTGAAGAAACGCCCTGTTATAAAATAGCTTAAGTTTATTAGTATAAATTTTACTTTATTTCTATAATAGCTTCTCTTACCGAAGAATGTGAAATAATTGAAAAACCTATAATTGAATTCGAATCAGAAATTAAAAATTCAATTGATTCAAGTATTACAATTAAACATTCTTTTAAATAATCAATATCAAGAACCTTTATTTTAGGTATAAAACGAACTAAATCATTTCTTATAAATTCAGTTACCCAATAAATCTTTTCTAAATCTTCATAAGTTAACTGTAATGCTTTAGAGCATACTGTTCTTCCCATCCAATATTCACTATCCATTACACGATCTAATGCAGTCCAGAAACATATTAAATTCTGTTGAGAATTATTTTTTGGGGTTGGTTTTTTTTACTCCTATGATAATCATAAGGTTAATGTGATTTTTCCTTCGTTATATTTATGAATAAGCATTGCAATAAGTGATTCATAAGGTATTCCTGCCTGTAATGCTTTAAACTGGATTTTATTAAAATCCCTGTCCGTTAGATTTACTTCTATTTTATTTTTTTTATCGAAATAATTCTTTGCATATTCTTCATAAATTCGGTTGGTTTCTTTATCTGGATTCTTCTGCCAATCAAATTCATATAGAGATTCAATTATTTCTTTCTCTTCTTCGTCAATATATTCATTCATTTCAGTTCTGCCATTAACGTCTGCAAAATTATATGTGTATTTTTTTTCACTCATTATTTCTTTATTAGATACTCAACGCTTTCAATATTTTAAATTATCTTATTTTCAAATTACAAATATTTTTTTACATTCCAAAATTTTCTCTACGTATTTCCTATTTCAATAAAACATAACCATATTCAGATGTCCAACTCTTCGAGATGTTGGACAACTTTCCAGTCATACTAATAACAAGTAATGGGATGACATTACTCTTTTTACTTTCGTAAAGTTTCTTAACCTTGCGAAAGTTGAAATCTTCAATCCCAAGAGCAGCTTTGAAGGAGAAGCTATAAGCTTTATCCACATCAAGTTAGTTTATAATTTTTCAATTTTTTATGGAATATTACAAGCATTATGCCAAAAAGAATTATATTTGTAATAACAAAAATGTGAAAATGAACGAAAATGAAAATATTAATATTCAATTGGCAGGACATCAAAAGCCCACTTGGAGGTGGGGCAGAGGTGCATTTGCACGAAATTTTCAGGCACATCGCAGCAGACGGGCATAAAGTAAAATTAGTTGCATACCGCTACGACGGCTCGCAGCAATTTGAAAATATTGATGGAATTGAGGTAGAACGATACGGCTCACGTAACTTCTTTAATTTTTGGGTGCCTTATCTTTACTGGAAAAAATATAGAAAAGAGGATTTCGATATAGTTATTGACGATATAAACAAAATCCCTTTCTACACTCCGCTTTACGTGAGAAAGCCGCTTCTTGCGATTAGCCACCACTTTTTTGGAAAAAGCATTTTCAACCAAACCGGATTTTTATCTGGACTGTATGTGGTTTTTGCTGAAAAACTTATCGATTTTGTCTATAAAAAGACAAATTTTGTTGTTGTTTCGGAAAGTACTTTAAACGAGTTTTTGGAAAGAGGTTTCGACAGGAAAAGGTTCAAAATTGTGGAAAATGCAATTAGTCCGGAAGATTTCCAAATGAAGGTAAGCAAAAAGCTTGAAGACCCAACTGTTGCGTATTTTGGTAGATTAAAAAAATACAAAAGCGTTCAGCATTTGCTTTTAGCATTTGCTGAAGTTGTAATACGAGTTCCAAATGCAAAACTCTATATTTTGGGGCGTGGCGACTATCAGGAAGATTTGGAAAATTTGGCAAAAGAACTGAACATCTTTGAAAAAACTACTTTTTTTGGTTACGTAACTGAAGAAGACAAGAAAAAGATTTTGAGTGAGGTGCATTGCGTTGCAAATACTTCAATTAAGGAAGGTTGGGGAATTACTAATATTGAGGCGAATGCTTGCGGCACCTGCGTAATTTCTGCTAACGTTCCCGGACTGAAAGACTCTGTTAAAGATGGTTTGTCGGGTTTGCTTTACGAATACGGAAATATTGAAGAACTAAGCGATAAAATATATAAAGTGTTTACAGATATGGAATTACAAAAAACGCTTTCTGAAGGAGCAGTAGAGTGGGCAGAAAAGTTCTCCTGGAAAAATTCTGCAAAAAAAATGCTAAAAATCTGCGAAGAAATGATAAAATAGGTTTTGGGGAAATTTTTTCTCTCCTTCCCAAGTTGCACTTGGGAAGAAAATTACATCATAAATGATTTACATAAATGTTGGTTATTTAAAATATGAATAATTCAAGCGGAGAATAATATGAAATACTTTATTATCTTTATAATTTATTTAACATCAACTATTGGTTTGAATGCACAAATTGAACTTCTTGGAGGTGAAGTATATATAAATTTTCATATTAATAATTTTAAGAAAGAAGACTTGAAAAAATATAAATTTTATATTAACGAAGACAGTACCATAAGAGGATTTTTTAAATATAATAATTTCTTTTATAGTAATAAGGTATCAGCAAAATGTGAAAAAGGAAAACCTTTTAATCTTGTAGTATATAATCCTCAAGATTCATCAATAAAAGTTGCATCTGATATTTGTTTTCAGAATATTAGTACAAAATTCATTTATAAAAGTAATTTGTATCTATTTGTTTACGATGATGAGAAAAGAAAAAATAATTTTTCAACATTAATCTGTATAAAAAAAAAATCGCCATTACTAAGTTTAAATTACTATACATTTAATTTACAAAATGATACTGGATTAAGGGAATTTTATGCTATAAAAAGGAAAAAAGAACAAAAGGATATTATTGTTGATTCTGTTGGAAATTTAAAAATTTTAATATGTTCATTTGAGAAAAAAATAAATGTAACAAACTTATTACTTTCTTGGATGCCCAGAGGTGTTGGTTCAATTTGGGAGTTAGATAAGGATTCAGAAAAAAACACTTGGTATGTATTTGACGATGATTTAAACTTACTCTACACAGAAGAATACAAAGAAGAATAAATTTATAAATACATAAAACATACTTATATATTGGCAGAAGAAATCTTAATTATAATGTTCTATAGTTTTAAACACGCACTACCCGCTTCTTGAGTTTAGACCCGAAGCCCACCGCAATTTAAAACTTGCAATTTATTGTTTATTTTTGTAAATTATTCTTTTTGATTGTATGAAAATGAATATAAACGAAAAAGTTGAATATTGGTTGGAACTATCCAATTATGACTTTGAAACTGCTGAAGCAATGCTAAACTCGCAGCGTTTTCTTTATGTTGGTTTTATGTGTCATCAGGCAGTTGAGAAAATGCTCAAAGCTGTTTTTGTTAAGAAGTTTGAAGAGATTCCTCCATTTACCCACAGCTTGGAGCCAATTACTTAGAAAACTTGATTTTGAAAAGTTAATGTCTGAAAAGCAACTTACAATAATTGACAAATTAGAACCACTCAACATAGAAACGAGATATCCAACTTACAAAGAAGAACTTTTTAGATTGCTTACAAAAGAATACTGTAATACAATTTTTTTAGAAACGCAAGAGTTGTTGAAATGGATAAAAGCACAGCTTTAAAACTTGCAAAAAAGTTTACAAAATTAGTAGTAATGGAATTCAATCCATCAAAGGTAATCCTTTATGGCTCGTATGCAAATGACAAATGGCACAGCGAAAGCGATATTGACATTGCTGTAATTGTTGAAGAGCTAAAACATAACTATTTGGAATCGCTGAATTTATTGTATAAGATGAGGCGGAAAGTAGATTCGATAATTGAGCCGGTTTTAATTATAAAAGATAAAGACCCATCTGGTTT
>CAZCHH010000007.1:0-5258 GCA_964498585.1 uncultured Hyphomicrobiales bacterium | reverse complement strand
AAGCTCCAGCAGCTACCGCTTCGGCTTTCGCCCGTATGGAGCGGGACGAAGGTGAAAATTTTCATTTTCCAAATTTAGCAAGTCTTAAAACATTTACTATTTATAATAATATTGTTAATATATTTTAAGTAATTCTAAAATATTCTTTAAGATACAAATCTCCTATCCCTTTTATTTATATTATTTGGATAGGAGTTCTGCTTTTATAAATTAAGAGAATTTATTGGAAAAAGAATTTTTCCATTCCAAAGGCAGGTTCCAAATCATTGAACCAAACAGCATCAGGATTGTATTCAGCAAAGAATGGCTGCTGGACCCAATCAGGATTTCTACCTTGAATAAATCTGAGAACCATTACTTTGTTTTTTTCTGTATTTGCAACACCGAGCATCTGAATTTTACCATAAATGCAAGACATAACAGGACCTCGGATAGTACGTGCAGTTCCACTAATATTCTTATATGCATTACGAAAGATTTGCCAAGCTTTTACAAGAGGAACGTTGAAAAAATTATGCGCTCCTGTATTTCGTGCAATGAACATATAATAAGGAACGCAGCCAAGTTGCACCTGTTCTTTTAGCATTCTTTCCCAAATAATTGGGTCATCATTAATATGTTTAATTACAGGACTTTGAGTTCTAATAACCGCACCAGTATTGAGAATTCTTTTGATTGCTTTCCTTACAATATCAGTTTCAAGTTCTCGAAAATGCGTAAAGTGAGCCATAAATGCCAGTTGTTTACCAGATTTTATAACTTTTTCGAATAGATTAAGGAAATCGTCTGCTTCTTTATCGTTAGTAAATTTATAAGGCCAATAAGCAAGTACTTTAGTACCAATTCTTATAGTTTTTATGTGAGAAGTGTCTGATTCTAGAATTGCATTTATATAATTTGAAAAAACTTTAAAATTCATAATCATTGGGTCGCCACCAGTAATTAAAATATCAGTCAAATCTTTATTTTGTTCAATAAAAGCAATATCATTTTCAAATTCTTTTGAAGCAAACTTTAGATGTTCTAATCCTGAAAATTGAGGCCAGCGGAAACAAAACGTACAATAAGCGTGGCAAGACTGACCATTCTTAGGAAAAATAAGCACCGTTTCTATATATTTCCTTTGTAATCCATTTAATTTTTTATTTTGAAAAGTTGGAGTATTGTGTTCAAGCTGCCCAGCAGGATGTGGATTGAGTCTTAATCTTATTTCATTTGCTAATTTATTTATTTCTTCTTTAGATTTTTTATTTTTTAAGGCATTTGCTATTGTTTCAAAATCTTTTTTTTCAAGCATATCTTTTTGAGGAAATGTCAATGTGTATATAGGGTCGTCTGGTGCTTTATCCCAGTCTATCAAATAATCGACAACATAATTATTAACTTTAAATGGAAGAACATTCCCAACTACTTCAATTTCAAATAATGTTTCGGTATCGAAATTTTGCAATTGTTTTATTCGGCGAAAATTATGAAGGTTATAGCTCTGAAAAACCGGCGAAAGATTTTGATTTAAATTTACAATGTTGTCTCTTCTCATATTACCCCTCTTTCTTTTAAGTACATTTAAAATAATAACTAATATCATTTTTTAATAAAATGAATAATGTATTAATATAAATAATAATTATCACATATACAAGTATTTTTTATTGACAGTTTTTATTTTTCTTTTTTAATTTTATCTTTGTTGATTCGTTGATTCGTTTCTTTGTTTAATCTTTTTTTCAATGGAGTTTAAAAGTAGTTTAATTCTACAATAAGTACAAAATTTAACTTGAATAAAAACAGCATTGAAATTAAATTTAAAATATTGTTTTTGTATTTTCAATTAAGTCATTTATTATCAATTACTAATAGAAAATCAACTTATATTTTTGAATAATAAAGATATGAGTATAGTAAGAAAAATGTAACTTTTTAAAAATATTTTCTATTAAAATTTGGAAATGAGCAAATAAATTTAAATTTTTGTATATATGAAATTTGACAAATAAATAAATAAACAAAAAACGAATCAACAAATAAACCAAAAATATGATATGAATTTTGCAATTACAGGGGTAGCTGGATATATAGCCCCAAGACATCTAAAAGCAATAAAAGAAACCAGTAATAATTTAGTTGCAGCTTGTGACCCACACGATTCTGTCGGTATAATTGACAGTTATTTTATGGATTGCAGTTTTTTTACAGAATTTGAGCGTTTCGATAGACATCTCGAAAAACTTCACAGGTCAAACAATAATAGCAGGATTGACTATTTAAGTATCTGCGCTCCTAATCATCTTCACGATGCACATATAAGATTAGCTCTACGATTAGATGCTGATGCAATATGCGAGAAACCTCTCGTGATTAAACCTTCTAATTTAAAATATTTAAAAGAATTAGAAGAAGAAACAGGAAGAAAAGTTTATAATATTTTGCAACTACGTGTCCATCCTTCTATAATTGAATTAAAAAAGAAGATTTTATCTGAGAAAAGCAAAACAAAACGTAATGTAATCTTAACTTATATTACTTCAAGAGGACTTTGGTATAATTACTCTTGGAAAGGAGATATAGAAAAATCCGGAGGAGTAGCTACTAACATAGGAATACACTTTTTCGATATGCTTATGTGGCTCTTTGGTAAAGAGCAGAGCAGCAAAGTATTTTTGTCAGAACCCAACAAGATGAGTGGCTTTATGGAACTCGAAAACGCAAACGTCCGTTGGTTTCTTTCTATTGATAAAAATGATTTGCCTAAAGCAGCAGTAGAATATGGGAAAACAACTTTTCGTTCAATAACAATTGATGGCGATGAACTCGAATTTACAGGTGGCTTCACAGATTTGCATACTGTTGTATATAAAGACATTTTATCAGGTGGCGGTTATGGAATTGATGATGCATATCCTTCAATAGACAACGTTTATAGAATAAGATTTAGTAATCTATTAGAAATTAATGATTTTGCTCACCCATTAGTTTTTAAATTGAAAGGCATAAAATAATGAGTTATTTTAAACATGAATCAGCTTATGTTGATGAAAATTGCGAGATTGGTGAAGGTACTAAAATATGGCATTTTTGTCATATCCAATCCAATAGCAAAATTGGAGAAAAATGTGTTTTTGGCCAAAATGTAAATGTTGGTAACAATGTTAGAATTGGTAATTTCTGTAAAGTTCAGAACAATGTCTCTATTTATGAGGGAGTTGAGCTTGAAGATTATGTTTTTTGCGGTCCTTCAATGGTTTTTACAAACGTAGTTGACCCACGTTGCAAATATCCTCAAGTTGGTTCTAAATTTTACAGAAAAACACTGGTGAAAGAAGGAGCTTCTATCGGAGCTAATGCAACTATTGTTTGTGGGCACACTCTTGGAAAACACTGTTTTATAGCTGCTGGAGCTGTGATAACTAAAAATATTCCTAATTATGCACTTGTTGCAGGTATTCCAGGTAAAATTATTGGTTGGATTAGTGAAGCTGGAGTTCGGTTAAAATTTGATGAAAATGGTTTTGCTACCTGCTCTAAAACAGGTATGGTGTATAAACTTGATGAAGGAATTGTGAGCTTGGTAAAATAATTTGTGTTATTTTTTGCTATTAAGATAACACATCTACGATTTTTTTCCTTCTCAAGTTCAACTTGGGAAGGAGAAGACCAAATAAACAAATCAACAAATCAACGAATCAACAAATAAACCATTTTGTTATGTCTCAAATATTTGTTAAATTTGTTTTTTTTTAATGGAGTTAAAATGGATAATTATAAATTAAATCCAATTCTTGTAAGAATGAAAGAGTCCGAAAAAGGAATTATTTATCAATCAATAGTAGCAATGGGCAAGCGTTCCCGTCAAATAAACGACTTCTTTAAAATGGAATTACAGGAAAAATTATCTGGAATTATTATTAATACAAGCGATAATGACTCCACCAATTTTGACCAAATAAGAATCAGCAAGGAATTTGACAACCGCCGCAAACCTACATTTATCGCTATGAGAGAAATTTTCGAAGATAAATTGAAATTCGTTTTGCCTGAAGTAGTAGAGGAAAGCTAATCTTAACAAAAAATTAACAGTATCTTTATTTAATACACATTTTGATTCCATAATTTTGTAAAAGTTGTTTTACAATTTTATGGAATTTTTTTATGATAATCAATCGCACAACTCTCCGCAGAATCAGTTTGCTAATGATTTTTGCATTCACAATCGGTTTAGTAACCGAAATTTATGCACAGACAAAAGTAGATGCAAAAATAGCAAAGTACAAAAAAGTAAGTGGCATATCTGGAAATTTGAGCAGCATTGGCTCTGACTCAATGAATAACCTATTAACCCTTTGGCTTGAGGGCTTCAAAAAATATTATCCAAACGTAAATATCCAAATAGAAGGCAAGGGCTCCTCTACTGCCCCTCCAGCACTTATCAGCGGAACAGCTCAGCTTGGTCCAATGAGCCGCCCAATGAAAAAAGAAGAAATTGATTTATTTGAGAAAAAATTTGGTTATAAGCCAACTGAACTTAAAGTCGCTATTGACGGTCTTGCCGTCTTTGTTAATAAAGATAATAAAATTAAAGGTCTTTCGCTTGAGCAACTTGATGCAATATTTTCTAAAACCCGCAGAAGTGGTGCTAAAGTAGATATTACAAATTGGGGACAACTTGGTTTAACAGGCGATTGGGCTAAAAGACCAATTAGTTTATATGGTAGAAATTCTGCTTCCGGAACTTATGGCTTCTTCAAAGACCATGCACTTTTCAAAGGCGATTACAAAAACACAGTAAAAGAACAGCCCGGCTCTGCTTCTGTTGTTCAAGGTGTTACTAACGACAGATTTGGGATTGGTTACAGTGGTATTGGCTATTCTACTTCTGGCGTTCGTGCATTACCTCTATCAAATAAAACAGGCGAACCTTATGTTGAACCAAATTATACCAATGTCTTATCTGGCAAATATCCTTTAAGCAGATATTTATATATTTATGTGAATAAAAAACCAAACGAAGCACTCGACCCACTTCTTCAGGAATTCATTAAATTTATTTATAGCTATGAAGGTCAGGAAGTTGTTGTAAAAGACGGCTATCTTCCTTTGACTGAAAAACTTGTAAAAGATGAATTAAGCAAGAAATTAAAGAAATAAGTAATACCAAGTTGTGTTCAAAGATACAAATAAATTGTCATTCTGAGCGAGCGAAGAATCCAGAGGATAGTGGTTTAAAAAAATTTTTCTGGATTCTTCACTTCGTTCAGAAT